>JAHEJN010000066.1:0-13323 GCA_024638845.1 Acidimicrobiales bacterium
TCGAGCTCGAGCTCGCGCTCGAACAGCTCGCGCTGGGCCGCCATCGAGACGTACTCGCCGGCGGCCATCGACACCGCCCCGGCGATGAGGCCGGCCAGGCCCGCGAGACGGACGAAACCCTGGGTGGTGTCGGCCCCCGCCACGCCCAGCACCAACGAAGCGGTCGAGACGAGCCCGTCACTGGCGCCGAACACGGCCGCGCGGGCGCCGCCACCGCTCACGTTGCGGTGCTCGTGCTCGCGGGTGCGCAGCTCTCGCTTCGCTTCCTGATGCGCGGTCTCGTCGGCGCCGGACATGCCTCGAACCTACCCGCTGCGGCCCGGCCGACGACGACTCGGGGGGCGGCCTCGCTTCTGGCGGCGTACGCTCTCGTCGATCTGGTCGTCGAGCTCGGTGAGCTCGATCATGAGCTGGCGATACCTCGCCACGCGCTGGGCATCGAGGGTCCCGGCCGCGACGGCGGCGGTCACGGCACAGCCGGGTTCCTGGCCATGGGTGCAGTCGCTGAACCGACACTGGGAGGCATGGGCCGAGACGTCGGCGTAGACCCGATGCACGGCGGGCCAGGCGTCCCAGACACCGATGGCGCGCACCCCAGGCGTGTCGATCAGCACGCCACCCCCCGGCAGCAGGAAGAGCTCACGGCTGGTGGTGGTGTGACGGCCACGGGCATCGCCCTCACGGACGTCGGCGGTGACCTGGACCTCGTCACCCATGAGCGCGTTGGTGAGGGTCGACTTGCCCGAACCCGAGAGCCCCATGAACACCACCGTGCGTCCCGCCACGAAACGACGGACTTCGTCGACCCCCTCACCCGTCGGGGCCGCGGTCACCACGACGGTGGCATCGGTGAGCTCGCGTGCGATTGCCGCCGCCGCGGCCGCGTCGACCAGGTCGGCCTTGGTGAGCACCACCAGCGGCTCGGCGCCGCTGTCGTGGGCCAAGACCAGGAACCGTTCGAGCCGGGCCGCGCTGAAGGACTGGTCGAGCGCGTGGACCACGGCCACCACGTCGACATTGGCCACGAGCACCTGCTCGACCACCACCGGACCGGGATCACGACGGGTGATGGCCGTGGTCCGGGGCAGCACGGCGCCTACGGCCGGACCGAGCTCGGGATCGTCGATCACCGCCACCCAGTCGCCGGTGGCCGGAGCGATGTCGCCCTGAGCCCGTTGCGAGTCCGAGACGACCCGCTGAGGACCCGAGGCCGTGATCACGTCGCACTCACCCCGATCGACGCGACTGACCCGGCCCGGACGGGGGTCGGCCGCCGGGTCGAAGCCGACGAGGTGCGCGTCCCACCAGCGGGCGCGCTCGGGCGTCCAGCCGTAACGGCCGAGCAGCTCCGGGAACTCATCGGCGTTCGACGACGTTGTCCTGCTCACGAACTCAAGGGTGCCCCATCTACGCCGCCGATGGGCCCGATACACATCCAGGAACCGCAATGCAGACCCAATCGCCACCCACCGGCAAGGCTCCCGACGAGACGGCCGCATCGACCGCGCCCTGGGGACTGGCCGCCATCAGTGGCGCGATCGCGGCCGGTGTCGCGTTGGCCGTGACCGAGCTCTTGGCCGGGTTCTCGTCGAGCATTCCCAGCCTGATCAACTCCGTCGCCGACCTCGTGATACGCAACAGCTTCGAAGCGCTGGACCGATTCAGCCGATCGACCTTCGGTTCGACGCAGAAGACCGCCCTGCTCACCGGCATTCCCGTCACCGGCCTCTTCGTCGGAGCGGGAACCGGTGTCCTTGCACGGCGTCGCCCGATGATCGGCCGGTTGGTGTTCGTCGCGTTCGCCGTGGTCGGGATCTACGCCGCGCAGTCCGACGACCTGGCCAACACCACCGGCGGCGTGTTCTCCGCCGTCGTGGCCGCCGTCGCCGGCGCCCTGGCGCTCACCTTCCTCCTGCGGGCCGCCGCCCCTCGACCCGACGTGCCCGACGACGGCGCCGGCGGCGCGGTCGACTTCCTCGTCGAGCGTCGTCGCTTCGTGACGGCGAGCGGTGGCCTCGCGTTCGCGAGCGTGTTCGCCGCCAGCATCGGGTCGTCACTGCAGAATCGTCGCAACGTCGAAGGATCACGGGCCGAGGTGGCGGCCGAGCTGGCCGATTCGACCGCTTCGGCCCGCCCGGTCGTGGCCGGCGACACGTTCGACGCCGTCGAGGGCATCGCACCGCTCGTCACCCCCAACGAAGACTTCTACCTCATCGACACCGCCGTCTCGAAGCCCCTCATCGACATCGACAGTTGGACGCTGAAGATCGACGGTCTGGTCGATGAGCCCTACTCGCTCACGTTCTCCGAGCTGCTGGCCATGGACGTCGTCGAGGCTCCGGTCACTCTCTCGTGCGTCTCGAACGAGATCGGAGGTCGCCTCGTCGGCAATGCGGTGTGGCGCGGCGTGCCTCTCGCCGACATCCTCGATCGCGCCGGCGTCGACCCTGCGGTCGCGACCCAGGTCGTCGGCCGCTCCGCCGACGGCTGGACCGCCGGTTTCCCGACCGAGCTCGCCTTCGACGGGCGCACCGCGCTGGTCGCCTTTGCCATGAACGGCGAGCCCCTCCCGGTGAGCCATGGCTTTCCGGTACGACTCGTGGTCGCCGGCCTGTACGGGTACGTGTCGGCCACGAAGTGGCTCACGAACATCGAGCTCACCACCTGGGAGGACTTCGACGGCTTCTGGGTGCCGCTCGGTTGGGCCAAGGAAGGCCCCATCAAGACCCAGTCACGCATCGACGTCCCTCGCCGGAACGCCGAGATCCCCTCCGGCCCCACGGCGGTCGCCGGCGTGGCCTGGGCGCCGAATCGATCGATCGATCGCGTCGAGGTCGACGTCGACGGCACCGGCTGGGTCGAGGCGCGGCTGAGCGGCGAGCTGTCAGGTGACTCGTGGCGTCAGTGGCTCTACGAGTGGGACGCGACGCCCGGCGAGCACCGGATAACCGTGCGGGCCACCGACGGCAACGGCGAGACGCAGACCACCGCCGTCACCCCGCCTCGGCCCGACGGGGCCAGCGGCCACCACTCGATCGACGTTCGCGTGAGCTGATCTACCCAAACGCCCGATCGGACTGGGATTTTTCGTCATCTTTCGCGCTGGTGTGCGTGAATGCCAGTGTCGAAAGGACCCCCCATTGAGCAGTCGGATCTCCACCATTCTCGCGGCCTTCGCCCTGGTCATCGCCCTGTTGGTGGCCTGGGGCGCGCTCGACGTCAACTGGCCGTGGGACAACCTTCCCGAGGTGGCCACGAACGAGACCACCGTCACCTACGACGCCCCACCCCGCATCGTCGAGATCGAGCCGATCGCCCTCGACTGCCGAGCCCGCATCCATGCCGAGGTGCCCGTCGAAGGCCGCGAAGCGCACCGACTCTTCGGCGCCACGTACCGCACCGACACCGTGACGATGCTGGCGGTGGGTGACGTCGACACCTGCGTCGACCCGGGCGCGGTGAACATCGAGACCAACGGTGGATTCACCGACGTGACGGTGCGAGCCGACCAGATCGAGTTCGTCCGCCCCCGAGTCGACGCCATGTCGACCCAGAACAGCGTGACCTTCGACAAGGGATTCGTCGGCAAGCTGACCGATGCCTTCCCGTGGGTGAGCGACAACAGCGGACTCACCCCCGCGGCCTACTCGTTCGCCCAGACCGTCGTCGGCGGCAGCGACTGCATGAGCCAGGCCTTCGACGTCACGCAGGACGTCCTGGTCGACGCCTACCGGACCCAGGCCTCCGAGCGAGGCATCGACCCCGACTCCGTGCGGGTACAGATCGTCGGCACTCCCGACTTCGCGCAGAACGAAGTCGAAGCCCAGATCGGCGACTTCGAGTTCGCCACCACCGGCGACGCGGCGGTGTGCGAGGTGACCGACACGGCAGGTGCAGGCGTCGAGCAGCCGGTCGAGCCCCTCCCTGCTCCCCACTCCGACATCCGGCCCTAGAATCCCGTCGGTGAGCGAGAACCCCGACACCAGCCTCTATCCCGGCCACCACGCAGCCACCCGGCCCGATCACCCCGCGGTGATCATGGGCGGATCGGGCGAGGTTCTCAGCTACGCCGAGCTCGACGACCAGGCCAACCGCCTGTCGCGGGTGTTTCGCGACGCAGGGCTCGAGGCCGGCGACCACATGGCGTTCTGTCTCGAGAACCGCATCGAGTTCCTGACCGTCGCGTGGGCCGCTCACTATGCAGGGTTGTTCTACACCGCCGCCAGCTCGCGCCTCACCAGCGAGGAGCTGTCGTACATCGTGAACGACTGCGGTGCGAAGGCGTTCCTCACCTCGACGGGCGAGGCGCCCGTCGTCGCCGAATTCGACGCCGAGATACCCGGCGTGTCGCTGCGACTGTCGGTGGGCGGGCCCGTTCCGGGCTACCTGCCGATGGAAGACGCCATGGCCGGTGCGTCGCCCGAGCCCTTGCCGGACCGCAAGGAAGCGTCGGACATGTTGTACTCGTCGGGCACCACCGGCCGCCCGAAGGGCGTGAAGGTTCCCCCACCCGATGCCCCGTTGGGCGCCGGCACCATGGTGAACGTGTTGTTCGCCGCGCTGTTCGGTGGCGGACCCGAGGCCCGTTACCTCTCCCCTGCGCCGCTGTATCACGCCGCCCCGCTCCGGTTCTCCATGGCCACCCAGCGGCTCGGCGGCACCGTCGTGCTGATGGAGCACTTCGATCCCGAAGCGGCGCTGCAGCTCATCGAGCGCCATCGCATCACCACCAGCCAGTGGGTGCCCACCATGTTCGTGCGCATGCTCAAGCTTGCACCCGAGGTGCGCGAGAGCTACGACGTGTCGAGTCTCGAGGTCGCGATCCATGCCGCTGCACCGTGTCCGGTGCCGGTCAAGTCGCAGATGATCGACTGGTGGGGGCCGGTGCTGCACGAGTACTACGCCGGAACCGAGGGAAACGGGTTCGTGTACACGAACTCCGAGGACTGGCTCGCGCATCCTGGCACCGTCGGCAAGGCGCTCGTTGGTGAGCTGCACATCGTCGATGCCGAGGGGAACGAGGTACCCACCGGTCAGGAGGGCACGGTCTACTTCGGTGGTGCGTCGAGCTTCGCCTACCACAACGACCCCGAGAAGACGGCGGCGTCGTACCTGGACAACGGCTGGTCGACCCTCGGCGACATCGGCAGGGTCGACGAAGACGGCTTCCTCTACCTCACCGACCGCAAGGCGTACATGATCATCACCGGTGGTGTGAACGTGTACCCGCAGGAGGCCGAGAACGTCCTCACCGTGCACCCCGCCGTTGCCGACGTTGCCGTGATCGGGATTCCCCACGAGGAGTTCGGCGAGGAGGTCAAGGCCATCGTCCAACCCGTCTCGATGCCCGTCGATGCCGCCGCAGCGGCCCGGCTCGAGCGTGAGCTCATCGCCGAGTGCCGGGTGCACCTGGCCGACGTGAAGTGTCCTCGATCGGTCGACTTCCGAGCCGAGCTCCCGCGGCACCCGACCGGCAAGCTCTACAAACGACTGCTCAAGGACGAGTACTGGGCCGGCCACGAGAGTCGCATTCTCTGAGCCTCAGGTGGATCAGCCGCAGTTGGCGGTCAGTTGCGCATCGACCGACTGACCCTCGGGGCTCCAGAGCGTGATGCTCGCCTCCCATTCCTCGCCGCCGCTGCTGGTCTGGATCAGGTCGTCGCCACCGTTCACGTTCGAGAGCAGAACGTCGTCGCCGTTCAGCGAGTCGGGACCGGCCACGAAGAGAATCACGAAGTCGGGTTGGGTCGTGTCGTAGGCGCCCTCGATCTGCACCCCGGTCGACGATTCGCCGCCGAAGCGGAACTCCCACGCGTCGCCGGCGGTGGCGTAGTTGCATCCCACCGGCGCGTCGTAGGACCGGCCGTCGGCCAAGGCCACGGTCACCGTGCCCTGGAGCGGGTAGGCGGTCGGGTCAGCCGGGACAACGTCGGGGCCGGTCGTGGGCGTCGGGTCCCCGGTCTCCACGGCCTCGGCGGTCTCCTCGAGGGTGGGAGCCTCGTCGTCGGAAGCCACGCCGGCATCGGGGGTCGGATCGCGGTCGGGTTCATCGGGTTCGGGCGTCACTGTTGCGTCTTCGGCGGCGGTGGGCTCGGTGTCGGCGCCCGCCACGGCGTCGTCGAGCTCGGGACGGGTCCCGCCCGAACACGCCACCGCGAGCACCGCCAGCGCCACACAGATCACCCGGATGTTGTTGGTCACGATGGCCTCGCTCCTCGTTGTTCTCGCCGCGCCGAACACTACCGCCGCAGAAGCGTGAGCGGGCCGCGCCGGGTAGGTCGCACGGCCCATGAGGCGTCCCGCCGGTTGGCGCGAAAACCGTGAGAACATCGGGAAACTGCGCCGAAATGAGCCAACGGGCTCATGGCGCACCCGACGGGGGTGGGCAACAATCGGTTTACGGCAGATGACCAATCCGGTCACCTTCTGTGGAGACAGGAACGGACCATGAAGCTCTTTCACAGCCATCGCACCACCAAAGCCGAGGCCCACAACGCTTGCCCGTTGTGCGGGTCGCCGGGGATCGTGCAGTGCGTCGACATCTGCAAGGGCGTCGACGTGATCCAGTGCAATCCATGCCAGCACCGGTGGGAGATCGAGAGAAGCCTCACGGAACGACTCGCAACCGCTGGCTGACGGCAACGACGTCCAGGTCGTCGCCGTCAGCGCTCGGTTCGGTCGTAGACGTGTGGCTCGTCGCCCTCCGGTGACCGGCGAGCTCAGCTACCCGACGCGGCGCTGATCTGCACGAGGTTGTCGTGGAACACGGCACCCTGACCCATGTCACCATCGGCTTCGAGCACGGTGGCATTGACATTGGCCCCGCCCGAGAGCGTTGGCCAGTGGCCCTTCACCGACACGGCCACCCCGACGCGAGCTGCGTCGGTCACCGACAAGCGAGCGGTGAAGGCACCCCGATCGTTGGTCACCGTGACCCACGAGCCGTCGACCAGTCCCCGGGCCCGAGCGTCGTCGGGGTGCACCATCACGGTGAGCTCGCCCTCGCGGCCTCGGTGGAGCTCGCGATTGGCGAACGTCGAGTTCAGGAAGTGGTGGCTGGCTGCGGCGACGAGCTGCAACCGCTCGCCGTCGCCGGGCTCGTAGGGCCCGACGTCGTGAGGGAGCCGGCCGTGACCGTCGACCTCGGCTCGATCGGACGTGAACTCGAAGCGGCCCGAAGCGGTGGGGAAACCGTCGGCGAAGGGAATGAACGGCTCGGGCACATCGAGCCGAGCCCATCCGTTGGCCAGCAGCTCGTCGAATCCGCCCGCAACGGGGGTACCGACCGCGTCGCGAGCGAGCGTCTCGTCGTCGGCGAGGACCGCCGGGTGGTTCACACCGAGTCGGTGCGCCAACCGCCGCAGGATCTCGGTACCCGCCAGGCACTCTCCCGCAGGGTCGGTGACGGGGACATTCAGTTGGAGCGACAGGTGACTGAACGAGTCGTGGAGGTCGAAATGCTCGGTCTGCATGGTTCCCGGCAACACGATGTCGGCGTAGCGAGCGGTGTCGGTCATGAAGTGATCGACGACCACCGTGTGGAGATCGTCGCGCTCGAGCCCGCGACGCACCCGGTCGGTGTCGGGGTTCGACGCGATGGGATTGGCCCCGGAGATGAACAGCGACGTGACGGGCGGATCGTCGAGATCGAGCAACGCATGCCCGATCCGGGTGTTGGGAACGCCTCGCCGTGACCTCGTGACCAGACCGGGCGGCACGATGCTCGCCTGCTCGCGGAAATAGGCCGGACTCGTGGAGTAGCACGCTCCCCCGCCGAGACGGTGGTAGTCGCCGGTGACCGCGGGGATGCAGGAGATGACCCGGGCGGCCTGGCCGCCGCCGAAGTGACGCTGCATGCCCATCGAGAGCCGGATGCCCGTTGGGCGACTCGCTGCGATCCGGGCGCCGAGGGCCTCGATCGTTTCGACGGGGATCCCGCACCGCTCCGCGGCCCGAACGGGCGTGTGGTGGTCGAGGGAGCGGGCGAACTCCGGCCACCCCTGCGTGTGGTCGGCGAGGAACGTCTCGTCGGCGCCGCCTTCGCGCACGGCCACGTGCATCAGCGCGAGGGCGAGGGCCGAGTCGCTTCCCGGGAGCAGGGCGATGTGCTCGTCGGCCCGTCGTGCGGTGCGGGTGCGCGTCGGATCGATCACGACGACGGGGGCGCCGTCGGCCCGACCCGCCTCGATGAAGGGCCACAGGTGCTGATTCGACGTGAGGGTGTTGGTTCCCCACAACAGGATGAGCGACGAGTGGCGAAGATCGGCCGGATCCATTCCCGCGGCAGAGCCCGTCGTGTAGCTCATCCCCCGGTGCCCGGCCACCGAGCAGATGGTCATGAGGCTGCGGCTCGAACCGAGGAGGCCGAATAGTCGCTGGCCGAGCCCACCCGGGCCTTGCACGAGGCCCACTGTGCCGGTTCCGACGAAGGGCAGCACCGTCTCGGGGCCGTGGGTGTCGATGGCCGACCGCATGTGGGTGGCCCACTCGTCGAGTGCGTCGTCCCAGCTGATGCGCTCGAAGCGACCACTGCCCTTCGGACCGGTACGTCGCCGCGGATGCAGCAGCCGATCGGGGTGTCGGGTGTGGTCGAGATAGGAGTTCACCTTCCCGCACAGGCCACCTTGCGTGAAGGGGTGGTTCGGGTTGCCCCGCAGCTTCACCGGCACGCCGTTCTCGCGAGTGACCACCCACGAGCAGCCGTCGGGACAATCGAGCGGACAACCGCCGACCACCTCGTCGTGGATGGGTTCGGCAGACGCGCTCATCGGTCCATTGTGGCCGGGCTCACCGGTCAACGGCGGACGGCGTGCTACGAACGGGGCAATGACACTGCCCATTCGCCTGCTCGTCGTGTCGCTCGTGCTCGTGGTCTGGCCGACCGACCCGGTCGCCGCGGCGGTCGACGAGCCCACGCCGGCCGAGATGGTCGCGATCTTCGACAACGCGCGGCTCCCCGGCGTGGGGCCCCCACAGGCGATCGCCATGACCGGCAACGCCGCAGCCGACACACGCATCCGAAGCCTGGCCGAGAGCCGCGGGTATCGACTCCGCCCGGTGGCCTCGGTGCCGTTGGTCACCGTCGAGGGTCAGCGGATGCACGCTGCCGTGGCCACAGCCTGGGTTCGGCTGCGGTCAGCGGCGGCCGCGTCGGGGCACTCGCTGTTCGTGTTGAGCGGCTACCGCTCGACGGCCGAGCAGACACTGCTGTTCTTCGGGCCCCTGGGGCCACTCGATCCATCGGACATCGCCGCCGGCACGCACGACGCGGCGATCAACGAGCGCCTCGCCCTGTCGTCGGTCCCCGGCTACTCGAAGCACCACACGGGCTACGCGATCGACATCAGCGAGGTGGGCACGTACTTCACGCAGTTCGGGGGCACAGCGTCCTATCGCTGGTTGGCGGCCGACAACTTCCGGAGGGCCCGCAGCTTCGGCTTCCTCCCGTCGTACCCCGACGGCGTCGCCGGCCTCGGCCCTCGTCCCGAGCCGTGGGAGCTGGTGTGGGTCGGTGTCGACCTGGCTCGGGGCGCGGTGCGGGGCGATCGCATCGTCGTCCGCACCGGTCGTGACTTCCGGGTGGTGAACGACGACGGGAGCTCGGCGCAGGAGTTCACCTACGGCGCTCCGACCGACACCCGATTCCTGCTCGGCGACTGGGACGGCAACGGCACCGACACCCTCGCGGTACGCCGCGGCAACACCTACTACCTCCGCAACACCCTCACCTCGGGCCCCGCCGACACCATCATCGGCTACGGCACCGCCGCCGACACCATCCTCGTCGGCGACTGGGACGGCAACGGCACCGACACCCTCGCGGTACGCCGCGGCAACACCTACTTCCTCCGCAACACCCTCACCTCGGGCCCCGCCGACACCATCATCGGCTACGGCACCGCCGCCGACACCATCCTCGTCGGCGACTGGGACGGCAACGGCACCGACACCCTCGCCGTGATTCGCGACGGCGCGGCGCTGCTGCGCGATGCGCTGACCAGTGGCCCTGCTACCCGTACGGTGCTCGGCGTCGGCGGCGACGAGGTCCTCATCGGTCGGCCCTAGCCGACGCTCGGGCAGGGTCAGCGCCGGACGCCGCGCCGGTCGGCAAAGGCCGCGACCGACGGCGGTGCGGGATCGACGATGCCGTCGTCGGGCTCGGGTTCGGCCACCGCCAATCCGATGGGCAACACGCCGGCCCAGATGCCCAGGTCCATGTCCTCGGGGTCGTCGACCGGGCCGCCGGTGCGGGCCTTGACCGACGCCTCGGTGAGGTCGAGGGCCAACACGAGCGTGCCCTTGAGCTCCGTCTCGTTGCCGGGTCGGCTCTCCGCGGCGCGGCCGGGCAGAACATGATCGACGAACCCGTCGAGCACGCGACCCTTCTCGTCGAGATCCTCGACCACCTCGGCCCGACCGAAGATCAGCGCACTGCGGTAGTTCATCGAGTGGTGGAACGCCGAGCGGGCCATCACGATGCCGTCGACCAGGGTGACGGTGACGCACACGTCGACACCGTCCTTGAGGCTGCGCAGCATGCGGCTGGCGGGTGAGCCGTGCAGGTACAGCCGCTCTCCCAGCCGGCAGTACGCGGTGGGGATGACGACCGGCGTGCCGTCGGTGGCCACGAACCCCACGTGGCACACCAGCCCTTCGTCGAGAACTGCGTGGAGGGCGGCCCGATCGTCGCGCTGTCGTTCGGGGAGACGGCGCACGGTGGTGCGGGCGGTGGGCGAGAGTACGGGCTCGGACATGGCGTCGAGTGTGACAAATCCTGAGCAGCACGGTGGCCCTATTTCGGCCGTGCCGGTTCGCTCGGACGAATTCGGACACGCAAGCGAATCGCACGCGCGTGTCCGATCCTGTCCGATGATTGCTGCCAGACTGCAGGTCATGACCACGACCGCACCTGTCCTGCAGGGTGTCGCCACCACCGGCATCTACTGCGTGAGCAGCTGCGTGGCCCGGCCCCATCCCCGGAACGTCACGCCCTACGCCACCAGCGTGGCCGCCGAGGCTGCCGGATACCGGCCCTGTCTGCGGTGCCGACCCGATCGCCTGCCCGAGCCGCATCTGCCCGACGTGGCCCCCCCGGCCGTCGCCCACGCCCTCGTGCTCATCGCCGACGGGTACCTCGACACCCGGACCGAGGACACCCTCGCTCGCACCGTCGGGTACAGCGGCCGTCAGCTTCGCCGGCTGTTCCTCGACCACGTCGGCGCCACGCCCGCCTTCGTAGCCCGGTCGCGTCGGGCCCACTTCGCTCGTCGACTGCTCGACGAGACCGACCTCCCGTTGAGTGCCGTGGCCACAGCTGCGGGCTATCGATCGACCCGTCAGCTCCACCGCGGTATCACCGAGATCTTCGCGTTTGCGCCGTCGGAGCTGCGGGCCAAGCGGCGCAGCTGCTCGCTCGGGGCAGTCGACGGTGGCCTCGCCCTGCGGGTCCCCTACCGCCGGCCCCTCGACCTCGCCCGGCTTCGACGTCATCTTGCCGGCCGAGCCATCCCCGGGGTCGAACGTCTCGGTGACGACAGCCGCTATCGCCGCACCATCGAATCGTGCGGCTTCGCCGGACTCATCGACATCGACCTGTCGGACCGAGGCGAACCGAGCGGCATCGGGACGCTCGAGGTCGTCGCCCACCTGCCGACGATGGCCACGGTGATCGACGACGTCGCCCGATGCCGTCACCTGCTCGGCCTCGATGCCGCCATCGACTCACACGAGACAATCGGCGACGACGAGCTGCTGGGCCCCGAGCTCGCAGCCCGACCGGGTCTGCGCGTGCCGGGCTGTTGGGATCGATTCGAGACGCTCATCCGCATCGTCGTGGGCCAACAGATCTCCGTGGCCGGAGCGTCGACCATGGCCGGTCGCCTGGCGGCAGTGGCCGGCCGGTCGTTCGACGCCCTCGACGACGAAGCGACCAACGTGGTCTTCCCGTCGCCGGCCGAGCTGGCCGAGGCCGAACTCTCGGGGTTGGGCTTCACCGACCGCCGCATCGCCACGGTGCATGCGGTGTCGCGAGCGGTCGCCGACGGCACCCTCGATCTCTACGGTTACGCCGAGCTCGACGAGCTCGTTGCCCAATACTGCGACCTGCCGGGCGTGGGTCCATGGACCGCCCAGCTGGCCGCCATGCGCCTGCATCGCCATCGCGACGCCTTCCCGGCCGGCGACCTCGGCATCCGCAAGGGGGTTGCGCTCGTGATCGGCACCGACGAGGTGCCGACCGCTCGTGCCGTCACCGAGCTGGCCGAACGATGGCGACCGCACCGATCTCTGGCCGCACAGCTCTTGTGGGCCATCGCCGACGAAGGAGTCCTCCCATGACCGATGCTCACTACTGCGCCGTGATCGATTCGCCCGTCGGCGCCCTCACGATCGTGGCGACCGACGCCGGCCTGCGAGCGGTTCTCTGGGAGGACGACGCCGCCGGCCGCGTCCCGCTGCCCGACCTCGTCACCGACCCCGACCATCCGGTTGTCGCCAAGGCCGCGACCCAGCTCTCCGAGTACTTCGCCGGCACCCGAACCGACTTCGACCTGCCGATGGACCTCCGCGGCACCGAGTTCCAAGTGGCGAACTGGCTCGCCCTCTCCGAGATCGCCTACGGCTCGACCGCAACCTACGGCGAACTGGCCGGGCGGTTGGGACGGCCCCGTGCGGCTCGGGCCACCGGCGCTGCCACCGGACGCAATCCGCTCTCGATCGTGTTGCCATGTCATCGGGTGATGGGCCGCGACGGATCACTCACTGGATTCGCCGGTGGGCTCGACACCAAGCGGTGGCTGCTTCGTCACGAGGGCGTGCTCTCGAGCTGACCTCGTCAGGTGACGGTGAGCACCTGACCGCCGGTCATCGCCACCAGCTCGGCGGGAGTCGTCGAGAACACGCACCGGGGTGTGCCCGCGGCCGCCCAGACCACGTCGTGGGCCAGGAGGTCCTCGTCGATCACCACGTGAGTCGGCTCGGCATGGCCGAGCGGTGGTACCCCTCCGATGGAGTAGCTGGTGACGCGGCGCACGAAACCGGCGTCGGCTCGCTCGAGCTTCTCGCCGAGCCGGCGTCCGAGGCGCTTCTCGTGCACCCGGTTCGAACCCGAGGTGAGGACGAGATGCGCAACTCCGGTGTCGGCGCCCCGGAAGATCATCGACTTCACGATCTGGGCCACTGCACAGCTGCACGCCGCTGCGGCTTCCTCGGCCGTGCGGGTCGACTCAGCCATCTCGACGATCTCGGCATCGGACCCGGCTGCCCGCAGTGCGAGCTCGAAGCGAGCCGCCGAGGAGGGAAGTCCGGTCACGCCTCGAGTATGGC
>JAHEJN010000066.1:13423-17581 GCA_024638845.1 Acidimicrobiales bacterium
AGACAGTGGAGGTGATGGGACTCGAACCCACGACCTTCTCGATGCGACCGAGACGCTCTAGCCAGACTGAGCTACACCCCCGAAGTGGATGGTCAGCGTACCTGCGCCCGATCGGGGTGCGGCGCCGAATCGACCGAGGCTCAGGTGCCGGAGCGGCGGAGCAGCTGGTCGTGGCTGACGGCAGGCGCCGGGCGACGAGCAGGGCGCAGCGGGGTGACCTTCTCCATACGCTCGTCGGCGAGCCGCTGGCGTTGCGCAACGGCCATCACGTACCCGAGGAGGGCGACGTCGACGAGCAGATGGATAGCCACGAACAGCGAGCCGATGACGATGGCCAGCAGCAGCGTGAACGTGGCGAGGCCGGCCAGCGCGACGATGACATCGCGACGCCGACGGCGGGCCTCGTCGGGCGTCTCGGGAACCGCCGTGAGTCCGGCGAGCAGAGGCAGTGGCTCGGAGAGCGAATGGCCGGGGCGGACCGACGTAGGAAGCGGCGCGACGCCCCGCAGGGGGGTGACCGAGGCCGATCGATTCCGGGTCGCATCGAGCTTGCCGAGAGCGGTCTGGAAGTCGACGCCCGACGCCCTCCGGGCCCGTGGCGCTCTCCCGCGCACCATGGGAGGTACGAGGATGACGATCCAGGCAATCGCGATTCCGAGAAGGAGCACGGTGGTGATCAACGGGTAGACGACCTTGTTGAGGAAAATGGTGACATCAGCTGGCACCCAACGGGTGGATGCTCGTACAGGCAGGCGGGCGAGCCGTCAAAGATGGTTGCGGCCGGATGACGGATGTTACGGTTCTACTACGGAATCGTCCGGATGCCAAGCAGACGTGACGAGGGTCACGAGCTGCGGTTTCCGGGCCGCGACGGGTCCGAGGACCCGGTCAGTCATTGTGCTCGGCTGCCTCCGGCCCGTCGTTGGGCCGTTTGTAGGTTCCCGATCGTCCGCCGGTCTTCTCCCAGAGCGCCACGTCGGTGATGGTCATGCCGCGATCGATCGACTTGCACATGTCGTACACGGTGAGCGCGGCGACGGCGCACGCGGTGAGCGCCTCCATCTCGACGCCCGTGCGATCGACGGTCTCGACCTCGGCCTCGATGGTGATCGACGTCTCTTCGATGCGGAAGTTCACGAGCACGGCGCCGACCATGAGCGGGTGGCAGAGCGGAATGAGGTCGCTGGCGCGTTTCGCGGCCTGGATGCCGGCGACCCTCGCCACCGCGAGGACGTCGCCCTTGCCGATGGCGCCGTGGGCCACCGCCGTGGCCGTGTCGGCCAACATGTCGACGCGGGCGCGGGCAATGGCGCGCCGGTGGGTCGGCTCTTTGGGCGTGACGTCGACCATGCGAGCTCGGCCGAGTGGATCGAGATGGGTGAGACCGGTTTCGGACATGGCCGCGATGCTAGTCGCCGGGCCCGGTGGCTCAGCCGCCGAGCTGTGACATCGACTTGCGGGGCCGGATGAAGTGCACCTGGTTGATCTGATGCCCGGCCCACTTCTCGGCGACGGCGCCGCGCATGGACTCGGCCAAGTCGTCGTCGGAGCCACCGCTGCGCAGGATCGGCCGCATGTCGTACTCGTCGACCGCGAACAGGCAGTTGCGGAACTGGCCCTCGGCCGAGAGGCGGATGCGATCACAGCTGTCGCAGAACGACTGCGTGACGCTGGCGATGACGCCGATCTCGCCACCGCCGTCGGCATAGCGGAACGTGGTGGCCGGCGCCGACCCCCGCTGCACGGCCTCGAGCGGATACACCGCGCCGATGCGCTCGACGATCTCGGTGAGGCCGACCACTGTCGTATTCGTCCACGCCTTGTCGGCGTCGAGTGGCATGAACTCGATGAACCGCATGATCAAGCCGAGGTCGCGAGCCCACGACGCGAAGTCGACCAGCTCGTCGTCGTTCACCCCCCGCATGACCACGGCATTCACCTTGATCGGCGCGAAGCCCGCCGCCCGGGCGGCGTCGATGCCGTCGAGCACCTTGGCCAAGTCGTCGCGGCGGGTCATCTCGAGGAAACGATCGGCTTGCAGCGTGTCGAGAGAGACGTTGAGGCGCTTCAGCCCGGCCGTCTTGAGATCGTCGGCGAGGAGCCGCAACGTGGACCCGTTGGTGGTCATGGCCAGGTCGGTGCCCAGGGCCGCGAGCTTCTCGACGAGGAGCGGAAGGTTGGCCCGGACCGTGGGCTCTCCACCCGTGAGGCGGATGCTGTCGACGCCGAACCGTTCGACGAGGATGCGGGCGACGCGTTCGATCTCCTCGAAGCTCAGCAGCTCGCGGCGGGGCAGCCAGTTCATGCCTTCCTCGGGCATGCAGTAGGTGCAGCGGAAATTGCAGCGGTCGGTCACCGAGATCCGCAGATCGCGGTGTACCCGACCGAACGTGTCGACCAGCGGCTCCATCGAGTAAGCCTACAAGCTCGGCTCCTCGGACCTTCGGTCGGTTCACGGTTCGGCCGGCTCGGCCCTGGTGGCTACCCTGCCGTCGTGCACACGGCCTTCGTCACCTCGGTCTTCGAGCGGTTGATGGCCGACGACGTGGTGTCGGCCGAGCAGTCGTTCGTAGCCGTGGCCGGCGGACCGAACGAGGCGGCACTGTTCCGGTCACTCGGCATCGCCGACGCCACCATCACCAACCTCGACACCTCACAGGGCGAGGCAGGGGCCGCCCCTTATCCGTGGAGTCGACAAGCCGCCCAGGATCTGGACTTCGCCGACGCCAGCTTCGACTGGGGCCTGGTGGTCGACGGTCTGCACCACTGCCCATCGCCCCACGCCGGGCTGCTCGAGCTGTACCGGGTGGCTCGTCGAGGCGTAATCGCCGTCGAAGCGCGTGACTCGCGACTCATGCGGCTCGCCGAACGAACGGGCCTCACCGGTCGGTACGAGGTCGAGGCGGTGGTGGCCCACGACGGCCTGGCGGGCGGAGTCGACAACACTCCGGTGCCCAACCACGTCTACCGCTGGACCGAAGCCGAGTTCGAGAAGACGATCCGGTCGTTCGATCCCACCGGCGAGCCTCGATTCCGGTACGCGTACGCGCTCCACCTTCCGTGGCAGAGCGCCGAGATGCACGCGGGAAGACGACGACGGCTCGTGCTGCGCGTCGCCGAGCCGGTGCTGAAGGCGGTCACGACGGTGGCGAAGAAGCAGTGCAACTCGATGGCCATGATCGTGGAGAAGCCGAAAAGACTGCACCCGTGGCTGCGGACCGACGGTGACGCTGTCGGCTTCGACCCGGCCTACCGCACCCGCCACTTCCGCTGACCCTGGCCCACACGGAGGGGGTCAGACGGGGCGGACGGCGGCGAAGGTGTCGACGAGGTCGCCGTTCCAGTCGCCGACGAGCAGCGTGTCGGCGGCGCGCCCGTAGCCGAACACCGTCTCGGCCACACCGGTCTGGAAGTCGTTGCGGACATACAGGACATTGCCGCGCCGCACCGCGAACGTGTCGATGCCGTCGTCGTTCCAGTCACCGACGAGCACCTCGTCGCCGGCCCGTCCGTAGCCGAACTCCACGTCGGCCACGCCGGTGGTGACGCTGTTGCGAATCGAGAAGACGTTGCCACGACGGACGGCGAAGGTGGACGTTCCGTTGCCGTCCCAGTCGCCGACGAACACCTCGTCGCCCGCCCGACCGAAGCCGATGGTCGTCACCCCTGCGCCCGTCGGTGAATTGGTCACGTGGAAGACGTTGCCCCGCTGGACGGCGAGGGTGTCGGTCGCGTTGCCGTCCCAGTCGCCGACGCGGTACAGCGTGTCGGACGGGCTGCCGAAGGCAACCGTGCGCACGACGTTGCCGCGTTCGTCGGCCTCGACGATCGTGGCGCCCGAGCGTCGAGCGAAGCCGTCACGACCCCGGCCATCCCAGTCGCCGGTGAGGATCTCGTCACCGGTGTCCCCGAAGGTGAAGTCGTACTCGGCGGGCCCTGTGGCCATCACGTTGCTCACGAACACGCGGTTCGCGACGAGGGTCGGGATGGGAGTCGGAGTCGGTGGCGGTGGCGGTGGCGGTGGCGGTGGCGGGGCCGGGACCGGGGTCGGGGTGGGAGTCGGCGTGGGCGGAGGTGGGGGGAGCGCGGCTTGAACGGCGGCCACGGCGTCGATGCGCCCGTGGCCGTAGGTGTTGTTCGGGACGGGCAAGGCGCCGA
>JAHEJN010000153.1 GCA_024638845.1 Acidimicrobiales bacterium
AGGTCCGCAGCCCTCAACCCACGGCGAACTCAGAGTTCACCGTTGCGCTGCATCCAGGCGAAGGTGTACCAACCAGGCAGGATCGGCAGCCAGAACGTCGCCACCCGGAACGTGAGGACCGCACCGACCGCTGGTCCGTGGTCCATTCCGAATCCTGCCAGTGCGGCGATCATGGTCGCTTCGAGCGCGCCGAGTCCTCCCGGTGTCGGCGCGATCGTCGCAATCGTCACAGCGACCATGAATGCCGTGCAGATCTCCGGGATCGACAGTCCTCCGCCGAAGGCCTCGACGGAGAACCCGAGTGTGGCGGCGTACGCGAATGTGATCAGTGCTGACCCGCCGAACAGCGCCAGTACCCGAATCGGGCTCGTGAAGACGGAGCCGAGGTGCCCACCGGCCGACCTGAGAATCTTGATGATGGGTCCGATCACACGGCGTCGAACCGGTGCGATCAGCAGCAACAGACCGCACACCGCCAACACGATGGCGATGAACACGAGCGCGGTGCTGGTGTCAGGCAGGTCGAAGCTGCCCACACCTGTCTGGCCCGTCCAGGAAACGAACGCGAACAACAGGACGACGTGCACCACGATCGAGCCGAGCGCATTGAGGCCCACGGCGGAGCTGGCCGCCGGGGTCGCGAAGCCTGCCTTCTGCAGAAACCTGACGCCGAGCGCCATGCCCCCGGCGTTGGCCGGTGCGACCAGCGCCGTGAACGATGACGCAAGTTGCGATCGGAACGTGGCCAGTACGGGTAGATCGAGGGAGTACGCGCCGAGCGCCGACATGGTGGCGAACACGTAGGTGGCGGCTGACCCGGCGATGATCGCGGGGAGCCACCAGAGGTTTGCGTCTCCGAGCGCGTCGACGGTCTCATCGACGTTTGCCAGTTGGGGCAGCAGTGAGTAGAACGCGAGGCTGCCGGCAACGATCATCAAAATCGTCTTCGGCCGGACTCGTTGGAGCTGTTCGAGTTCGACCTCTTCGGCGCCCGTTTGGTCGCGAACGGCCACGCTCAACTCGTCGAGCAGGCTTTTGTGGCGCTGCGCGAGAGAGCGGATCTCGGGCGGTAGTGCAAGGGGTTGGAGTTGCGGGAGCGTTGCGGCGACCACGTCGCTGCCCAGGGTCTCGACGGCCGAGGTCACCGTTGAAGGAACCCCGATCTTGGTGGAGAGGCTCACCAGGAGCTCGGCCACGTCACGGTTGAGGTCCCGATCGCCCGCAGAGACCTCGGCTCGATCAAAGTCGAGGATGCGGGCCGACTTGTCGCCGCCGATCAAGACGTTTGTCAGCGCAAGGTTGCGATGCGCAAGGCGAGCCCCTCGGAGGTCGAGGATCTGCGACCAGAGGCTGGTGAGCACCGCTGGGGTGATCAGGTCATTGTCGCACGCGTCGAGCGGCGTTCCGTCGACGCGGGAGGATACGAGATAGACCGTGCCGCTTTCTGTGTCGCCGAGGCCGAGGATCGTTGGCACGTCGGCGCCGGCGGACGATGCAACGGTGGTCGCGAGGGCTTCGTGCTCGACTCTTCGTTTCAGGCTGGAGTACGGACGCTCCACCTCCGATGAACGGAGCCGTACTGCTGCCCAGAGCCGATCGAGGAGATCGCTGCTGCGATCTTGCGGCGTTCGGAGTTTGACGATCAGCTCTCGGCTCTCACCCTGTGCGGACAGCTGATAGCGCGGTGTCGAGCTGTCGGTGTCGACGCGCTCGATCCTGGTCGGATTCATCCCGCGAGCTCTGAGCGCGGCAAGCAACTCGGTTGCGTGCGGGGTCGGCCGGGGCGATCCGAAGACGAGCAGCGTGAGCGAACCGACCACCATCCCCATGGCGACCGCGACCATGATGTCGAGCGGAGGCTCTCCCGAGGCCACGATGCGCAGCAGCACCAGCACGATCAACGTCGACCATGTGGCCCGCCGCCATCGTTGGCTGAGCCAGGGTGCCGATACCGTGACGAATGCCGCCGAGGCTGCAATCACCGACGACGACGGGAATCCGGCATCGGCGACCCACCCTCGGCTGATCGTGTTCGTGTCCTCGATGACGCCGAGCCGGTCGGCGTAGCGCGATTCGATGAGCGTCAGCGTCCAGGATGCAACGTTCATCGCCAGCACCTGCATGCCCCACAAGCGGAATTGACGACGCCACAACAGCAGCACCCAGACCGCGAGCGGCACGACGACGACGATCAGTTGCCCGGCACCGACGACCAACCCGATCGTCTGGTCGGGAAGCCTGTTGAACCAAGACACGAGGTCGGCTTCGACACCGCCGATCGTGTTCTGCGCAAGAGCAGCGAGGAACAGTCCGACCGAGAGCACGACCAACCCGACGACCAGCCGCATCCGGTCGTCCGCCGCCCACCTCTCGTACCGACGCGCGGCCAGGTCCATCTGGCTTGCCGCCTCATCAGGCGACGCGTTCGCCCGAGCCGCCGAAAATTTCTGATCAGCCATCATCGACAGTGTCTGGTCGAGCGCAGGAGAAATGGGGCTTTCCGCCTGCCGTAGCTGCGCCGCAACGTTGAGATCGAGCGATCGTTGTAGTGGTCGAACCGTGATGTCAGCCGTTGGTTTCGAAGAACTGGTCGGATTCCTCGTTGCCGTAGAGCGCCCATAGGACGAAGACGCCGATGAACAGCGAGAAGACTCCTCGGTAGACGTATCCGCCGACGTGGTGCGCGATCAGGGCGTAGACGGCCGCAACCATCGAGAAGCCCTGGACGATGGCGACGAGCAGGCGTATTCCGCTGCTGCCACGCATGATTCCGTTGGCCACGTAGAGCAGCAGCAGCGCGGCGATGGCCTCACCGATGATGCTCGCGGTGAACGCGCCGTCGGCGAGCCCAGACCCATGCTCTTCGAGGTAGTCCAAGATGTCGTTGCGCCAGATGAGCATGGACACGGCGGCGCTGGCAGCCAACGCCGCCTGGATGTAGAGAATGATGCCGATGAACGACACGACCCCTGGTCGGCGTGTACTCGTGGTTGAGGCCATGGTTGTTTCCTTGTCTGGGAATGAGATCGAGACTGAGACGGCGAGAGCTGCGGCTCTGGCGCAGCAAGAAGGAGAGGTTCGTACGCGTCGTAGGGAGTGGAACTCCTGCGTCGTGCCGATGGTATCGGCGCACGGTGAATGGTGTCCACAGGTGTGTTGTGCGTGGTCAGCAAAGATACGCTCCTCGCCATGCGTAGACTCATCTTGGCCCTCGGCCTTCTCCTATCATTCACCCTGGTCGCCGTTGCCTGCGGCGACGACGACGACACCTCCACCGGCGACAACGCCCCCGGCGGCGACAACGCTTCCAGCGACGACAACGCCTCCGGCGGCGACAACGCTTCCAGCGACGACAACGCCTCCGGCGGCGAGCCAGGGAGCGATCCCGATGCGGTGTCGCACACGGAGATGAGCGCCGAGGAGCTCGAGATCTGGCAGTCCGACCTCGCAGCCGTCGGGTGTTACCCCGGTGTGATCGACGGAGCGAACGGCCCCCAGACCGAGGCTGCGGTGAAGGCTTACCAGTCCGCCAAGGGCTTGACCGTCGACGGCCTGCTCGGGCCGCAGACCGAGGGCGCGTTGAAGGAGTCTGTCGCCGCCGGGGAGACCGTCTGCACGACCTCCGAGGAGGCGGCGGGCTCAGGTGCGCCCACGGCGAGCCTGAGTTCTGCGAACTACGGCCCGATGACCTTCGCGCTCGGCACGTGTTCGGTCAGTCCCGACCCGTCGAATCTCTTTGTGACCATCGAGGGGGAGGCCGACAACTTTTCGCTCAGCGCGGATGCGACGCCCGAGTCCGGAACCCTCAGCGTCGACGGCGGCACGGAGTCCGACGGCATCACCCTCAACGGGACGATCAGCGATGTGGAGGTTGGCGCTGATGGTTCGTTCACTGCGACCGGGGAGTTCGGCGAGCCGAACAACGTCGGTGAGACGTTCACGCTGACGGGCAGCTGCCCCCAGTGAGCCCCGACCCGGCGGCGACTTCCTGATCTGAACCCGTTCTCGCGTGCACCGCGCGGCCGAGGAGAGCTCCGTCAGTCCGCGGCGACTGCCGTTTCGTGTTCGGCGTCGGCGGCGTCGTCTGCCGCGAGCGCATCGAGCATCGCGTTCATGTGGTGGAACAGGATGCGCTTGCCCTCGATCTTGTATTCATGGCCGGTTGAAGTATCAGTGATCACCGCAGTGCGGGTGGTGACCTTTTGGTTCATCTCGACGCTGAGGTTCGCTCGGTCGAGCGTGTCGATCAGAACCAGGTGCTTGGCCAGGATGATGCCCTTCGCGTTGTTCGAGGTCATCAGGTACAGCTTCGTCGGGGATGCCGCAAGGATGATGACCGGGGGAAGTTCGCCCGAGGTGGCGGCGTATCGGCCTGCGGTGTAGCCACCGGCGGCTCCGAGGCCCTGGGCGAGGTCGCCCCCGGCGGCGTCGCCGAGCACAGATCCCGCTGCGGCGCCCGCAGCGACTTTCCACGTCATTCCCTTTGGCTGGAAATCGCCGGCCACGGTGATGCTCTGGTCGCCGGTTGCTTCGCGGGAGAGGTCGATCAGTTTCTGACGCAGATCCATGTCGTGTCCTTGGCTGCTGGAATGGATGAGTTGGAAGTTTAGGTCGCCTTCTGACCGGATTAGGCAGCGCTGCCTACGTTGATCCAGGCGCTGGCATGGCGTGGGTTAAGGGTTGTAATCCCCCCTCCGACAC
>JAHEJN010000067.1 GCA_024638845.1 Acidimicrobiales bacterium
TGTGACGGACCGAGTTCCAGAACGCCTCGATGGTCTGGCCGGTGAGCGTGCGACCGCTCTGGTCGGTGACGGTGCCCGAGATCATGACCGGCAGGTCGACGCTGTGGCGCTCTCGGTACTCGGCGATGGCGAACAGCGCGGCCTTGGCGTTGAGCGTGTCGAAAACCGTCTCGACGAGGATCACGTCGGCGCCGCCCTCGACCAGACCGTCGATGGCCTCGGCATAGGCAATGCGCAGATCGTCGTAGGTGACGTTGCGGTGCGCGGGGTTCTCCACGTCGGGCGAGATGCTGGCGGTGCGATTGGTGGGGCCCAGTACTCCTGCCACCCAGCACACGCGCTCGGGGTCGACCGCCATGGCTGCATCGGCGGCTTCTCGGGCAAGCCGGGCCCCGGCCACGTTCAGTTCGCCGGCGAGGAACCCGGTGCCGTAGTCGGCCTGGGAGATCGTCGTGGCGTTGAAGGTGTTGGTGCAGACGATGTCGGCGCCGGCAGCAAGGAAGCTGTCGTGGATCTCACGAATGACATCGGGTCGGGTGAGGCAGAGCAGGTCGTTGTTGCCGAAGAGGTCGTCGGGGTGATCGGCGAGACGGCTGTTGCGGAAGTCGCCCTCGCCCAACGGGTAGCCCTGGATGCTGGTGCCCATGGCACCGTCGATCACCAGGATGCGTTCGTCGAGCGCGGTGCGGAGCGCGTGTAGTCGCGACGCGCGATACGGGCTCATGAGGCGTGCACCGGCGGCAGAGCTCCACGTTGGGACCGTGCGAGCACCCGGCAGATGGCGATCGGGAGATCGGGCTTGTTGAGGGTGTAGAAGTGGAACGAGTCGACGCCCTCGGCGCGCAGACGCTCACACTGTTCGATCGCCACCGTCGCCGCGACCTCTTGGCGGGTCTCGGGATCGTCGTCGAGGCCGTCGAAGAGCGGCCGGAACCAGTCGGGAACCTTGGTGCCACACCTGCCGGCGAAACGGAGCGCTCCGGCGACACTCCCGACGGGGAGGATGCCGGGCACGATCGGATGGACGATTCCTGCGGCCGCCACCGTGTCGCGGAACCGGAGAAACGCGTCGGTGTCGAAGAAGAACTGGGTGATGGCCCGGTCGGCGCCGGCATCGAGCTTGCGCCGCAGGTTGTCGAGGTCGGCCTCGGCCGAGGCCGCGAGTGGATGGACCTCGGGGTACGCCGCCACCGAGATCTCGAAGCGAGCCGTGTCGGCCCTGCGGCGAAGCCCCGCGACCAGCGAGGTGGCGTCGGCGTATCCGTTCGCCGCCACGCCATCGGCGGGCAGGTCGCCGCGTAGGGCGACGATGTGAGCCACACCCGCGGCGGCGTAGCGGTCGATCACTGCGTGGGTCTCCTGAACGGTGCCGCCCACGCACGTGATGTGTCCTGCGACCGGCGTATCGACGGCGGCCGAGAGCGCCTCGACCGCCCCGATCGTGCGGTCGCGAGTGGTGCCACCGGCGCCATAGGTGACGCTGAAGAACGACGGCTCGAGCTCGGTGAGCGCGGTGGCCGTGGCGCACAGGCGCTCGTAGCCGGTGCCGTCGGCCGGGGGGAAGAACTCGAACGAGAACATTGCAGCTCCTTGGTGAGGCGTCACAGCGCCAGGTCGTCGATGGTGTGGTCGCCGGGCCGCTCGGCGACCCACAGGGTGACGGTGAGGGCGTCGGTGCCCTGCGCTTCGGTGGGTACGAGGTGAACGGTCTCGCGCTGGTCGAGCCCTGACTCCGAGCACCACGTCGACACCTCGTGGTCGTCGAATCCGAGCCACACGTGGGCGTCCTCGATACGCAGGGCTTCGAGCTGGTGCGGCGCGAAGTCGACGATCAGGAGTCGCCCACCTGGCCGCAGGGCGTCGGCGGCCTGAGCAACGGCTCGGGCCGGTTCGTCGAGGAAGTGCAACACATGGTGGATCAGCGCGACGTCGAAGGCCTCTCGGCCCACTCCCAGGTCGTGGGCATCGCCCGGTCGGACCGCGCAGTTCACGATGCCGCTCCCGCTGAGCCGTGATCGTGCGACCGTGAGCATCTTCTGACTCGCGTCGATGCCCAGGCCGCGTTGGATGCGCCCGGCGAAGAGCTCGAGCATGCGGCCGGTCCCGGTTCCGATGTCGAGCAGATCGGCGATCTCGATGTCGGCGACCGCTCGCATCATGGCCTGCTCGACGTACCAGTCGGCCACGTGGCGCTCGCGGAGCTCGTCCCAGCGTCCGGCCACCTCCTCGAAGTACTCGGCGGCTCGGTGGGCCCGCTCTGCTCGCACGGCGCTCAACCGTTCGCTGTCGGCCTCGATCACACGGTCGTGGGGGTCGATCAGCTCGACCAGGGCGTCGTAGACCTGCCGCCCGAGACCGCCACGCGCTCGCCGGTAGTAGGCGCTCGTGCCCTCGGCGTGACGATCGAGCAGGCCGGCATCGGCGAGAATCTTGAGGTGGCGACTGACCCGCGGCTGGCTCTGACCGAGCACCGTGCAGATCTGGCCCACGCTGAGCTCGCTCGACGCCAAGACGACGAGAATCCGCAGCCGGGTGGGATCGGAGGCGGCTTTCACCGCGTGGAGCAACGCATCCATTCCGAGAATATAACTACATAAAGATATCCTTATGCAAACATATTCTCGCAGCGAGCTCCCGGCCGACGCGACAGAGCCCCGGTTCGGTCAGAACCAGGGCCCTGGCGCAGGAGGGGAAGTGCGAACGCGCGGATCAGTAGACGAGGTCCTCGAGGTACTCCATGATCCAGTCCTTCTTGTCGGCGAACACCGGCGGCACCTGGAACTCCTTGCCCAGGTTCTCGTAGGTCTCGTCGATCTGGAAGCCTTCGGGCTTCGAGACCGTCGCCTCGAAGAGCGCTCCGGCCGGCGTACGCATGTACACCGAGTCGAAGTAGCCGCGGTCCTTGCGGTCCGAGACGTCGGTGTAGCCGAGACCCTCGAGGTAACCCTTGACCTCGTCCTGGATGCCGAGATCGTCGACCTGGAACGCAGCGTGGTGCACCGTGCCCTCGCCGAAGGTCCAGGACCCCTGGGCCACGTCGGGCTCGATCTCGTAGTCGACGATGGCGCCGGTACCACCGGTGCCGACCTCGAACCGCACGAAGTTGGCGTCTTCACCGGTCTGGCGGCCGTTCCACCCGACGTTCATGAACTCGGTCTGCTGGCCGACCTCACGGGCCGACACGGTGATGCCGTGGGTGCCGCGGATCGCGTTCTCGACGGGAACCTCGCCCGCCGAGTAGGGCTCGCGGGTGTCGTCGGACACGCCGACGAGCTCGTAGTCGATGCCGCACGGATGCTGGAACTGGAGAATCGACTCGCCGAAGCGGCCGCTCTGGGTGACCGAGAATCCATGGTCGGTCAGCCGGCTCTGCCAGTACGGCAACGCCGACACGGGAACCGAGAGGCTGAGACGCTTGATCTGGCCGGTGCCCTTGGTGCCCATGCGGCCCGACTGACGCATGGGAAAGCACGTGACGAGGGTGGACTCGTCGCCCATGTCGTTGCCGTAATAGAGGTGGTAGATCGGTACCGTTCCGTCGTACAGGGCCGTCTTCTTCACCGACTTGAGCCCCAACACCTTGGTGTGGAAGTCGTAGTCCTCCTGGGCATCGCCCGTACAGAGGGTGATGTGATGGTGGCGACGAATCGCCTTGTCGGCTTCAACTGTCATTTCGACTCCTTTGTCGGCATGTCGCCCCCGGCGGCCACACACTGCTCGTATTCACGGAATAGCACAGATTCCGGCTCACGACGAGTGCTCGTCGACGGCCGCATGCACGTTCTCACCCGGCAACCCGAGTTGACGTGGTGCGTTGTGCGAACGAAAGTTTGCACCGTGAACAGTTCGCGCGCCAGTCGGACGTCCTGATGTCCCAGTCGAATCACGTTCAGTCGTTGGCCCGCGGGCTGGCGGTGATCCGATCCTTCGACGTCGACAATCCCGAGCAGACCCTCTCCGAAGTCGCGAAACGGACGGGTCTCACCCGCGCCACCGCCCGACGCCTCCTGCTCACCCTCACCGACCTCGGCTACGCAACCACCGACGGCAAACGCTTCAGCCTCACGCCGGCGGTGCTCGACATCGGGTACGCGTACCTGTCGTCGCTGAACATCCAACAGATCGCCCAGCCCTTCCTCGAGACGCTGAGCGAGGCGGCGAAGGAGTCCGTGTCGGTCTCGGTCCTCGACGGCACCGACGTGGTGTACATCGCCCGGGTCCCCACCGCGCGCATCATGACGATCTCCCTCGGCCTCGGCACCCGGCTACCGGCGCACTGCACTTCGATGGGCCGGGTGTTGTTGGCCGAGCTGACCGATACCGAGGTCGAGCACCGGCTGCCGGCGACCCTCGATGCCCTCACCGAGCGCACCATCACGTCGCGTGACGAACTGCTCGCCGAGCTGGCCCGGGTCCGCGCCCGAGGTTACGCGCTGGTCGACCAGGAGCTCGAGATCGGCGTGCGCTCCGTTGCGGCGCCACTGCGCGACTCCACCGGCCGCGCCACGGCGGCGATGAACATCTCGACCCACGCCGGACGCACGACCCTCGAGGAGGTGCGAGAGCACTTCCTGCCCAAGCTCCTGAGCGCAGCCGCCGACGTCAACAACGCGCTGCGCAAGCGCTGAACCGACTCACGACAGCGAGGTCACCAGCACGGTCACCGTGGCGACGCTCACCAAAGTGCTGGTGATGACGGCCTGGGTCACGAAGTCGGGGCGAACGCGGTACTGCGTGGCGATGATCGTGGTCACCACCGCTGTAGGCATTCCCCCGAGGAGGATGAGCGTGTTCCGCGTGACGCCGGTGATGTCGAACGCCTCGACCGCGGCCCACGACGCAAGGGGACCCACCGCGAGGCGGGTGACGAGCGACAGCCCCAGCGGCGTGAGGGGTCGAATCCGGGGGCGAGAGCTCAGGTGCAGACCCAGCACGACCAGCATCACGGGTATGGCCGCTCCCCGCAGGGTGGCCGCGCTGGCCTCGATCGTGGTGGGAACCTCCACGTCGTAGGCATTCACGAGCAGACCGGCCGCCGCCGCCCACAGCGACGGGACCAGAAGTGGCGCGACGAGCGCCCTCCTCGCCGATCCCCCTGCGAGCGATGCCACGACGATCCCGAGCGAGTTCGATGCCACCGAGAGCACCACGAAGGCGAGCACCGCCACCTCGAGGCCCGAGTCGCCGAAGGCCAGCAGCGCGACGGGCAGACCCATGTTCCCACCGTTGCTCGTGGCAGCGGTGAGGCCCACGGCACTGCGCAGCCCACGATCGAGCCGGGCCACCGACGCACTCCCGTAGCCGACGACCAGCGTGACCACATACGACACCATCACGACCGCCGCGATCCGAGCACCATCGGCTCCCGTGACCTCGATCTTCGACAGCGCGTCGAAGACGAGCGCGGGCCCCAGGAGGAAGAAGCTCAGCTTCGAGAGGGGTCCGACCGGCAGTCCGAAGTGCCGAGCGAGCTGGCCACCCACCAGGGCCACCACGAGCACCGGGGCGATGACGTCGAGGAAGACATCGAGCACGGGCCGTAGTGTGTCAGCGATTCCGATCCGAGCCGGTCACCCGGCCATCGCCGTTGATCTCGTCGATGACCGGGAGGAGCGCAAGGCGCCGGGGGCGAGGGTGGCCGCCAGGGCGAAGGCACCGAGCATCGACCAGCCGATCACGTAGCTCTCGGTGACGTCGACCACCCATCCCATGAGCGGCGCACCCACCGTGAGACCACCGAGGAACCCCAGCATCACCATGCCAGTGGCCCGGCCGGTGTCACGACCGGGCGTGTCGTTGATGATGGCGAGCATGCCGACGACGTTCCATGCCGAGGAGCTGAAGGCGATCATCACCGCGCAGAGGAAGACGATCGGAGGGCTGAACGTGGCGGCGACGAGCATCAGGGCCGTGACCGCCGCGCCGAGCGCGATGACAACGAGCCCCCGCCTCGGGTCTCGGCCTCGTTCGATCTGGACACCCCAGACGATTCGGGCGGCGATACCCATGAGCCCCGACAGCGCGGCGACGAGGCCGGCCACGGTTTCCGAGTAGCCGAGCTCCTCTTCCGCGAACAAGGGAAGGAACCGACTGACGCCGCCACCGAACACTCCGAGGAGGAACCCGTACACCGCGAGGCGCCGGATGATGTCGGGCAGCCGACCATGGCTTGCCGCTTCTCGACGGGTGGCCGCCGAGCGGGGCTCGGCGGTGAGATCGGCGGGGAGCCCGACGAAAGCGATGACGGCCAGGCCCAGCATCATGATCGCGTAGACGAGGAACGCCTCGCGCCAACCGACGAGATTCGACGCGCCGGGCAGGGTGAGGCCGGCGATGAAGGCGCCGAGCTGCACGCCCGACTGCTTCCAGCCCGTCACCAGGCCACGACGGCCGGGGACGATGTGCTCGCCGATGAGGCGATTGGTGGCCGGATTGCCGCCCGCCTGTGGTGCTCCGGCAACGAACGAAGCCGCCAGGAGAGCCCAGTAGCTGGTGGCCGCCGCGGTCCCGAGCAGACCGATTCCGCTCACGGTCAACACCGCCACGGCGGCGAGGCGCCCGCCGAGACGGTCGGTGAGCTTGCCGATGCGGGTCGCGAGCAGGGCACCGGCCCCGGTGTTCATCGCGGCGAGAAACCCGATGTGGGCCCGGGAGATGTCGAACTCGTCGATGATGTCGCTCGACAGAACGGCGAGGGCGAAGTACTGGAACGTCGACGCCGCCATCGCCGTCACCAGAGTGGTCACGAGCACGATGTTCTGGCGACGGGTCACCACGGCACACTACGGCCGCCGTACGGGGGCCGGGTAGTCCCTCTGCCGGGTCGAAGCCCGGTCGGGTCACCCGATCCGGTCGAGGACGAGCGGCGTGGGGTCGGTTGGCTGGTCGCCGACGACGATGGCGCCGTCGAGCGCTTCGAGGGCCGGATCGAGGCGCGCGGGGTCGTCGAGATTCAGCTCGAGCACCGGTTCGCCCTCGGCAACCGCATCGCCCTCCTTCTTGAGGCAGACGACCCCGGCGATGGCGCTGACCGGGTCTTCCTTGCGAGCCCGACCGGCGCCGAGGCGCCACGCCGCGACCCCGACGCCGCGGGCGTCGAGGCGGGTGATGAAACCGGCACGATCGGCGGTGACCAGGTGGCGTTGGTCGGCGACGGGGAGCGGCTGTGACAGATCGCCCCCCTGGCTGGCCACCATGGCCTCGAACACCTCCATGGCGGAACCGTCGTGCAGTTTCGGCTCGGGGTCGACGTCGATGTCGGCCAGGTCGAGCATCTCACGAGCCAGGGCAAGGGTGAGCTCGATGGTGTCGGCCGGTCCGCCGCCGGCCAGCACGTCGAGCGACTCCCGCACCTCGACGGCGTTGCCGGCGGTCACGCCCAGAACGGTGTCCATGTTGGTGACGAGCGCTCGGGTGTGCACGCCGTTGGCGTTGCCGAGGTCGACCATGGTTCGGGCCAGGACGACGGCTTGATCGCGCTCACGCATGAACGCACCCGATCCGGTCTTCACGTCGAGCACGAGGTTGTCGGCGCCTTCGGCGATCTTCTTCGACATGATGCTGCTGGCGATGAGCGGGATCGACTCGACGGTGCCGGTGACGTCGCGCAATGCGTACAGCTTGCGATCGGCCGGAGCGAGGTCGGCGGTGGCGCCGGCGATGAAGCCGCCGATGTCGCGAAGGACAGTGTGCATCTGTTCGTTGGTGATGGCCGGTGTCCACCCGGGGATGGCCTCCAGCTTGTCGAGGGTGCCGCCGGTGTGGCCGAGACCTCGGCCCGACAGCTGAGGCACCGCTACGCCGCACGAGATCACCAGAGGGGCGAGGATCAAGGTGATCTTGTCGCCGACACCGCCGGTGGAGTGCTTGTCGACGGTGGGCCGGCCCGACCCCGAGAGGTCGAGACGAGAGCCCGAGTCGATCATCGCCTCGGTCCACACCGCCAGCTCGTCGGGCTCCATGCCCTGGAAGAAGATGGCCATGGCCATCGCCGCCGCCTGCTCGTCGGCGATGACGTCGCCCGCGGCGTACGTGGCGATGAACCACCGGATCTGCTCGTCGGTGAGCCGGTGCCCGTCGCGCTTGGCCAGGATCAGATCGACGACATTCATGGGCCAAACCTAGTCCGTCGCCATCGTCGTGACCTTCGGCCCTGCCCCGGTGCGGTGCCGGCTGGGCAGAGTCGAGGACAAAGCCGTTCAGGAGCACGGACGAGCCTCGGAGGCGGAGATGACCACAGGAGTACGCGCCCCAGAGCGCGAGGCCGATCGAACGGCCGCCGCGCGCGTCGATGACGCGGTGAAGACCTTCGGCAAGGCGACCACCGAGGTCCGCGCCCTCGACGGCGTCTCGGGCTCGTTCCCGCGCGGCGGATTCACCGCGATCATGGGCCCGTCGGGATCGGGCAAGTCGACGCTCCTCCACTGCATGGCCGGCCTCGAACCGCTCTCGTCGGGTCATGTGTTCATCGGCGAAACCGACCTCGCCGAGCTCGACGACTCGGATCTCACCATCCTGCGCAGGGACCGCATCGGGTTCGTGTTCCAGGCCTTCAACCTGGTCCCCACCCTCGACGCGGCCAAGAACATCACCCTCCAGCTCCGGCTCGGTCGCCATCCGGTCGACCGGGCCTGGTTCGATCAGGTGGTCGACACCCTGCGGTTGCGCGATCGGCTCGGACACCGACCCTCGGAGCTGTCAGGGGGCGAACAGCAACGGGTCGCGGTGGCGAGGGCGCTCATCAACCGACCGGAGATCATCTTCGCCGACGAGCCCACCGGCAACCTCGACTCGACGAGCGGCGCCGAGGTGCTCGGTTTCATGCGCCGGGCGGTCGACGATCTCGGACAGACCGTCGTGATGGTGACCCACGACGCGTCAGCGGCGGCCATCTCCGATCGCGTGCTGTTCCTCGAGGACGGCCGACTGGTCGACGAGATGAGCGAGCCCACCACCGACCGGATCCTCGATCGGCTCAAGGCCATGGGGGGCTGAGATGTTCGCGCTCACGCTCCGAAACCTCTTCGCCAAGAAGGGTCGGGTCGTCTCGATGTCGATCGCGATCGTGGTGGCGGTGGCGTTCCTCTCGGGCTCATTGGTGCTCGTCGACACCATCGGCGCATCCTTCGACGATCTGTTCGAGACGATCGGGGAGGATGTCGACGTCGTCGTCCGCAGCTCCAACGTGGTCGAGACCGACTTCGGCGACCTCCGCTCGTCGATCGACGAGGCGCTGGTCGAGGAGGTGCAGGCCCTTGCGGAGGTCGAATCCGCCGGTGGCGACGTCGGTGGCTACGCACAACTGGTCGACAAGAACGGCGAGGCGATGGGAAACCCGGGCAACGGACCGCCGACGCTCGGCTTCGGCTGGAGCGACGTCGGCAACCCGATGGTGCTCGTCGCGGGAAGCGAGCCGACCGGCCCCAACGATGTGGTGATCGACAAGCAGTCGGCCGACACCGCCGGGTTCGAGGTCGGTGACCCGATCACCGTTCTGCTCGAGTCCGGCCCCGGCCGGTTCGTGGTCAGCGGCATCGCCCGTTTCGGCGACGCCGACTCGGCGGTCGGCGCCAGCCTGGCCCTGTTCGAGTTCTCGACCGCTCAGGCCCTCATCGGCGAGCCCGGCCGGGTCGACACGATCTCTGTCACCGCAGCCGACGGCGTCGGCCAGGACGAGCTCCGGACGAGAATCAACAGCATCCTGCCCACCGACGTCGAGGCGATCACCGGCAGTCAGGCCACCGACGAGGCGAAGGACGACATCGCAACGGCACTGGGCTTCTTCAACACCTTCATGTTGATCTTCGCCGTCATTGCGGTGTTCGTTTCGTCGTTCATCATCTACAACACGTTCTCGATCCTGGTTGCCCAGCGCACCCGTGAGCTCGCACTGTTGCGGGCCCTGGGTGCCCGCCGTCGACAGATCGTCGGGTCGGTCATGCTCGAAGCGCTGCTCATCGGATTGATCGCATCCGCCGTCGGCCTCGTCGGTGGGCTCGCCGTTGCGGAGGGGCTCAAGCGGCTGCTCGATGCGGTGGGCGTCTCCATACCGACAGGCGGCGTGGTCTTCACCGTGGCCACCGTGTGGACGGCTTTCATCGTGGGAATCGGCGTGACCGTTCTCGCCGCGTTGATCCCGTCACGTCGAGCGGCGGCCACTGCTCCTCTGGCCGCCATCCGGGAGGCGACCGCCTCCACGTTGTCCACGGGCCGGGCTCGCATCGCCTTCGGCCTGGTCGTCGGGGCGCTCGCCCTCCCGTCACTGTTCGCCGGCCTGTTCGCCGATACCGGTTCGCGGCTCGAGCTCATCGGCCTCGGGGCCGCCGGCGTCTTCATCAGCGTGGCGGCGCTGTCACCGATTCTCGCTCGCCCCTTTGCACGAGTGGTCGGCCGGCCCATTGCCGCCATGCGCGGCGTACCGGGCGAGCTGGCCATGGAGAACGCCATCCGCAATCCGAAGCGCACCGCCACCACGGCATCGGCGCTGATGATCGGCGTGGGCCTGGTCGGCGCCATCGCCATCTTCGCCTCGTCGGCCAAGGCGTCGATCAACGACATCATCGACCGGTCCCTGATCGGGGACTTCGTGGTCGACTCGGGCACGGGCGGGTTCGGTGGTCTGAGCCCCGACCTGGCCGACCGCCTGAACCAGCTCCCCGAAGTCGAGGCTGCATCGGGAGTGCGCTTCGGGTTCGTCGAAGTCGACGAGTCGACCCAGAGCATCTACGCCATCGACACGTCGACGATCGAGTCGCTCGTCGACGTCGGCGTGGTCGAGGGGCGGATCGACGAGATGGGCCCTGGCGACATCGGCGTGTTCCAGGACTGGGCCGATGATCGCGGTCTCGGTGTCGGCAGCCGGCTGAACGTGCGCTTCCCGGAGTCGGGGAGCCAGCTGCTGACCGTCTCGATCATCTTCACCGAGGACGAGCTCACCGAGAACTTCTTCATCTCCCACGAGGCCTACGACGCGAACTTCCGCGACTCCTTCGACTTCCAGGTGTACGTGCGTCGGGCCGACGGCGCCGACTCCGTCCAAACCCGCGCCGCCATCGAAGCCGTCGCCTCGGACTACGCCAACGCCGAGGTGCAGAACATCGAGGAGTACAAGGACAGCATCGCCGCCCAGATCGACCAGCTCCTCGGGCTCGTCTATGCGCTCCTCGCGCTGGCCGTGCTGATCGCGCTCCTCGGCATCGCCAACACCCTTGCGCTGTCGACCCTCGAACGTACGAGAGAGCTGGGACTCCTGCGGGCAGTGGGCATGACGCGCCGTCAGCTTCGGTCGGCGGTGCGGTGGGAGTCGGTGCTGATCGCGCTGTTCGGCGCGCTGCTCGGCGCCATCGTCGGGGTGTTCTTCGGCTGGGTGATCGTGAAGGCACTGGAGGACGAGGGATTCAGCGCGTTCGAGGTGCCCTACGTCCAGTTCGCCGTCATCGGGGTGCTGGCGGTGATCGCCGGAGTGATCGCCTCGGGTCGTCCCGCGTGGCGGGCCGCGAAGCTCAACATCCTCGAGGCGATCGCCATGGAGTAACCGTCTGCCCCGGACCGCCGTTGGGTCCGGGGCAGACGGTCATCGCATCGAATCAGGGAAGCTCGTTGACCCGATCGGTGCTCGGCGGAGCAACCGGGCCGAACGTGTTCAGGTAGTTGGTGAGTGCCTCGAGGTCGACGCCACCGTCGAGCTTTGGTCCGATGATGGTGGCGAACGTGCCGAAGTTGTCGCCGCCGTCGGACAGGAAGCTGTTGACGGTGACGTTCAACGTGTCGGCCGCGCCGACGGGATTGCCGTTCAACTCCACGTTGCTGATCGTCACCGACGTGCAGTTACCGGCCGTGATCGTCTTGGCGAGGTCGTACGTGAACCCGTCGGACACACCGAGGTGCAGGAACGGCCGGCTCGAGCCGAGCGGCTGGCACTGCTCTTCGAGTGCGTCGACGATCTGCGCCCCGGTCATCGGGAACGTCTTCAGCGTGTTTCCGAATGGCTGGAACGTGAACGCCTCGCCGAACGTGACGACGCCGTCGCCTTCGGTGCCCGATTGGGCGAACGTCAGGTCCGACCGCACGCCACCGGGGTTCATGAACGCCACGTCGGCGCCGTTGGCCGAGGTCGACCACTGCTGGGCGTCGGCGACCAGGTTGCCGGCCGGCGACTCGACACCACGATCGGATCCGGTCGGGATTCCCCCGCGGTTGATGTCGGCGGTGATCGTCCCGATCGGCGTGTTACCGCCTGCATCGAACAGTGGTTGCCACTTCTCGATGACCGAAGTGATCGCCGGATCGGGCGTCAGATCGCGAGTGACGACGTGGTTGGTCGCCGTGCTCAGGTCGCGACGGACGTCGTGCGTCCGCTTGTCGAGGACGAGGTTGACCTCGGAGACGACCCGGCCGTACGAGTAGGCACTGGTGACGATGCGCGGGTTGCCGGCGGCGTCGGGGAGAACGCAGTTGTACGGCAGATGCGTGTGGCCGGTGATCATCACGTCGATCGCCGGATCGAGCGCATTGTTGATGTCGACGATCGGCCCGGAGATACCGACGCATGCGTCGACATCACCTGGAGGCGGTGTCTGCGAGCCGCCCTCGTGCAGGAGCACGACGATCGCTTCGACACCCTGCGCCTGGAGCTCGGGAACGAGTGCATTGGCCGTCTCGGCCTCGTCGAGGAAGTCGTACCCCTGGATGCCGGCGGCGGCAACCAGCGTGTCGGTCGCCTCGAGCGTCATGCCGATGAAGCCGACCTTGACGTTCTTGACCCGCTCGATCCAGTAGGGCGGCAACGGAGTCTCTCCGGTCGCCGTCTCGACGACGTTGGCGGACAGCCACTGGAAGTCCGCGCCCGCGTACGGATCATCGGGGAAGTAGCAGCCGTCAACAGGATGACACCCGCCGTCCTGCATGCGGAGGAGCTCGGTGACACCTTCGTCGAACTCGTGGTTGCCGACACCGGAGACATCGAGATCCATGACGTTGAGCGTCTCCACCGACGGCTCGTCGTGGAACAGCCCGGAGAACGCCGGTGACCCACCGATCAGGTCACCCGCCGCCACGGTCAGGCTGTACTTGTTGCCCTCGCGGAGCTCGTTGAGCTTGGTCGAGAGAAATTCGCCACCGCCGGCGTCGACACCGGCGACCTGGCCCGCATCATCGGGCTTGACGTGACCGTGGTAGTCGTTGATCCCCAGCAGCTGGAGATCGATGAGCTGACCGGGCGGGTCCGGGTTGCCGGGAGGGTTGGGCTGGTTCGGCTTGGCCGACGCCGACGAGCCGGCCAGGGCCGCTCCCGTCACCGCCAGCGCGACGATCGCCAGTACAGCCAGAATCCTGCGAACCGAGGAAATGTTCGTTGCGGACATTCGTTGCTCCTTTTGCAGCGGGTCCATTGGAATCGAGCGGGAGAACACGCTGGTGATTGCACTTCGCCCTGTCCGCTCTGGACCTCTTTCCTAGTCTGTAGGTTCCGATGCGTCCAACCCGGTCGACACGAGTGCACCGACTGGGCATCAACTGGTCAGGCGGCTGCGGACGCTCAGGCGGCCGATGGGCGGTGCACGGGGATCACGTACGGACCCTCGGGCACCACCGCGACGCGGCGGTCGCCGTGTCGCTCGACGCTGTCGGCAACGGCCGCCTCGACGGAGTCGATCACGTCGACCCCGGTGAGGGCGCGGTCGGCTTCTCCCAGGCCTTCGGCGAAGAGCTTCACCGACCCGACGCGAAGGGGAGCGAGGAGCTTCTCGGTCTGCCACTCGTCGATGTCGGCGAAGCGCTTGGCGGTGATGTCGACGAGGAACTGCTGGGGGCCACGCTCGACGAGGCGGCGCTGCGCGTCGACGAAGTGGGCCGAGCCCAGGCCCTCGCTGCACGACGACGCGATGACGAGATCACCGCCGGGGGCGAGGATGTCAAGCGCGGCGACCATGCCCTTCACCGTCTGGTAGTAGGTGCCGTCGAGGGGAAAGCCGGCACACGTCGTGACCACCGTGGAGAACTTCTCGGGCACATCCACTTGGGCGAACTGTCGCATATGGGCGACCGCCTCCGCGTGGCTGGCGAGAACCTCGCCGAAGTTCACGAACGACAGCCGCCGCTCGTCGTCGATCACCGTGTTCACGGCGAACGCGCCTCCGATCATCTCGACGATGGCCAGCTGCTCTTCGTGCAGAGGATTGCCGGAGAGCACACAGCTCGTGGCTGCCGCGTCCTCCATGAACCGGGCACTGTGGAAGGTGGTGATCGTGTCGGCGTGGGCGATGCCGGGGGCGATCACCTTGCGGCCACCCGACCAGCCGGCCATGAAATGGGGCTCGACCAGACCCGTGGCAATGCGGAGGTCGGCCTCGACGAAGCGGCGGTCGAGCTTCACCGGGGTACGACGTTGCTCGGTGAACCCGAGATCGACATGGGCGGCGTCGTCACGGGCGAAGTGGTTCTCGACCGCCACGGTGTCGAGCACCCACTCATCGCCGATCACCTCGGCCAGCTCATCGCCCTCGTTGGGACGGTGCAGCCCGGTGGCCACCAGCACCGTGATGCCCGACGCAGCCATGCCCGCTTCGAGCAGCGTCTCGACGACCGGGCGCAGGAAGAGGTGATTGGGCACCGGCCGGGTTATGTCGCACACGAGAATGCACGCCGTGCGCGCCCCTGCCGCCAGGTCGGCCAACGGCGGCGAAGCGACGGGATGGGTCAGCGCGTCGTCGATCGCGGCGGCCGGATCCTCGAGCAGAGGCATCGGCGGCTTGCGCACGATGTGGACGTCGAGGTCGTCGGGGAAGTCGACCGACAGCCCGTCGCGGCCATACAGAAGATCGACCTGCATGGCCGCGACGGTACCAGTCGTGTCGGTCAGCCCTGGCTGGCGGTCAGCGCCTGATCGAGATCCCAGAGAATGTCGTCGACGTCCTCGAGGCCGATGGACAACCGAACCATGTCGGGCGCCACACCGGCGGCAACCTGTTCGGCCTCACCGAGCTGCTGATGTGTCGTCGAGGCTGGATGGATCACCAGGCTGCGAGCGTCGCCGACGTTGGCCAGGTGCGACAGAAGTTGCAGCGAGTCGATGAACTTCCTTCCGGCGTCGAACCCGCCTTCGATCCCGAAGGAGAAGATGGCGCCGGGCCCCTTGGGAAGGTACTTGTCGGCCATGGCCTTGTACGGGCTCGAGTCGAGTCCCGGATAGGCCACCCACTTCACCAGCGGATGCTGCTCGAGATGGGCGGCCACCGCCACCGTGTTGGTGACATGGCGATCCATGCGCAGGCCGAGCGTCTCGACCCCCTGGAGGAACTGGAAGGCGTTGAACGGGCTCATGGCCGGGCCGTAGTCACGCAGCCCCAGGACGCGGGCGGCGATGATGAACGCGATCGGACCGACCACGTCGGTGAACACCGCACCGTGGTAGCTGGGGTTCGGCGCGTTGAGCTGGGGGAAGTTCCCCGCGGCCCAGTCGAACTTGCCGCCGTCGACGATGATGCCGCCGATGCTGGTGCCGTGGCCTCCGAGGAACTTGGTGGCCGAATGCACGACGATGTCGGCACCGTGCTCGATCGGTCGGCACAGGTACGGACTGGCGAACGTGTTGTCGATGACCAGAGGGATGTTGTGTCGATGAGCGATGTCGGCCACCGCCGCGATGTCGAGCACGTTGCCCCGGGGGTTCGAGATGGTCTCTCCGTAGAGGAACTTGGTCTCGGGCGTGATGGCCGCTTCGAAGTTGGCCGGGTCGTCGGGCTCGACGAAGGTCGTGTTCCATCCCAGCTTGCGGAAGCTCTGGTCGAACTGGGTGTAGGTGCCGCCGTACAGGGTGGCCGAGCTCACGATGTGGTCGCCGACCTGGCAGAGCGTCGCCGCGGTGAGGAACTGCGCCGACTGGCCGCTGGCGGTGGCCAGCCCGGCCACTCCGCCCTCGAGCGAGGCCACCCGTTGCTCGAGCACGTCGGTGGTGGGGTTCATGATGCGGGTGTAGATGTTGCCGAACTCCTGGAGTCCGAACAGACGGGCGGCATGGTCGGAGTCGTCGAACACGAACGACGTGGTCTGATAGATGGGCACGGCTCGTGAACCAGTGGTGGGGTCGGGGTCGTACCCCGCGTGGAGCGTGCGGGTGTTGAAGCCGTAGTCGCGGGATTCGTCGGTCATGGAGTGCCTCCGGGCAGATCGGTCGAGTGCAGACGCTACTGCGCATCGGATGGGAGTCCCATACCAATCGGCTGAAATGTCAGGTCGTGGGGCGCGGCACCTGCGGTGGCGGCTCGAGGCTCGCCCGCTGCCCGGCGGCGTCGCCGGCGTGGAATCCGGCCGCATTGGTGACCGAGGTTCGCATGCGACGAAGCCGAGGGAAGAGCCGGTGAACGGCCGCGTCGACGTCGTCGGCCCGGCGGGCCAGCACCGGCACGACGGCATGGCCGCGCTCGCCCACGACGTCGGCCTCGGCCCGGCGGGTGGCCTCGACCAGCCGCTGGCCGATACGGAAGGCGAAGCCGGCCCAGAAGGCATTGCGGAACGACCGGGTGCGATTCACCCCGCGGGCATCGACCACCGACCCTTCTCGGCGGAGCTCGGCGGTGCCCTGCACCAGCAATGAGGTGTAGAGCGCCTCGGTCGCGGCCCGGTCGGGCCCATACCCGACGACGGTCGCCACCTTGGCGCCGCTGTCGTACACGGCCTGGCAGCGATTCGCCCTGGCCACCTGGTTCAGGAGCTGGAACTTGCTGGCGGCATAGGGATCGGGCACGGTGATCGCCATACCGTCGGGCCCCGCACCCACCCCGGGCGCCGCATCGCCGACCATGGCCTCTTCGATCGAGTGACGGGCCATGAGCTCCTGAGCCTTGGCCGTGAACGCGTCGGCCTCGTCGGCGAAGTCGGTCGACTCGGCCTTGGCGAGCAGCGCTCGGACTCGTTCGAGGATGCGTTCGTCGATGTCGTGGACGGTACCGGTGGTCATGGAGGCGACCCTAGGGAAGCGGTGTGACGGTTGCTGGGCCATTCGGCTCATTGCGCTAAAGGTTCCGTGATCGCGAGTTGGACACCGGAGTCCACCTTCCGCTACGTTCCCTCGTCTGCAGCCGGGCGGCCGCAGGAAAGGGCAGAAAAACATGTGGGCACAGCGGACCCCAGCCTCGGGTGTCATTCGACGACTGCGATCACTGACGCTCGTCGGGGTCATCTCGACCATGGCGATTCTCGCAACCATGCTGTCGGTGGCGGCCACGTTCGTTGCCGCGCCCGCGGGCGCGGCTCGAACACCGGGCGAGATCGTTCGGTATGACTTCACGGAGGGGTCGGGTGCCACGGTTGGTGATTCGGGTTCGGGTGCGCCGTTGAATCTGACGATCGGGAACACGAACAACGTGACCTGGGTGCCTGGTGGCGGGTTGAGCGTCGATGCTTCCACCG
>JAHEJN010000154.1 GCA_024638845.1 Acidimicrobiales bacterium
GCTCGGACGAGCTGGTCGATCTCGGTCTCGGTGGTCGAAGCCACGTGCTCGCGCCAGTTGGCCATCGGATTGCCTCCAGGGTGTGGTGCTCGAGCGCCGGTCCTACGCCGATGTGGGCTGTGGCCTGATGGATCGGATGGCGACGACCGGGCCTTGAAACCTACCTAAGCACATTGGTCCGATCGCCCCAGAACTGAACCGTGTGACTCAGGCTCGTGTACCCATGCTTGGGTGATTCATCCCGGCGCGTGCCGCGTTCCGGGCGATCTCGTCGGCCATTTCGGCGCGGCGGGTGACGGGCAGATCGTGGCCCATCTCGGGGTACAGGATCAGCCGTGAGCCGGGGATCGCCGCGGCGGTGGCCTTGCCCCCCGAGGACTGAACCAGCGGATCGACCATGCCGTGGATCACGACGGTGGGAGCAGTGACCGACCCCAGCGCCGTGGTGCGGTCGGGGCTGGCGAAGATGGCGGCCGCCTGTCGACCGGTGCCCTCGGGTGTCCAACTGCGGGCCACACCGATCTCGGCCTTCCGGCGGAAGGCTTCCTCGTCGAAGGTCGGCCCGGCGATGGTGCGGAACACCTCGACCGCCTGCTCGACGCCGCGGTCGCGACTCGGCTCCTCCCTACGCGTCATCTTCAGCATCAGCCGAGGCGTGGCCTGACCGACGCTTCGATTGCCAGTCGTCGACATGATCGACGTGAGCGATCTCACCCGACGGGGATGATCGATGGCAAGGGTCTGGCCGATCATCGCGCCCATCGACACCCCAGCCAGATGGGCACTGTCGAGGCCGAGAGCATCGAGGAGACCGGCGATGTCGTCGGCCATGTCGGCTAGGAGGTACTCGCTCTCGACGGGACGACGGGAGACGAGCGAACGGGCCAGCCGCGCCCTGGTCGGCGGCGGCGAGGTGAACTGCGTGCTCAGACCCGCGTCGCGGTTGTCGAACGCGATCACCCGGAAACCCTGGCCCACCAGCGCCTCGACGAGGTCGTCGGGCCAGTCGGTGAGCTGGCGGCCGAGACCCATGACCAGCAGGAGGGGTTCACCCGAACCCCACTCCTCGTATTCGATCGTGATGCCGTTTGCGGCGACGGAGACCATCCGATGAGGGTACGGGCGCTCAGTCCGAGGGATGCGTGTTGGCCTTGACGAATCCGGCCGCTTCGGCCGCTTCGGGTGAGTCGAACCAGACCTCGGCGACGGTGGCGCCGTAATTGCGGCTGTCGGGCCGGTGGTAGAGCATCGAGTCGACGTTGCCCTTCACGGGGAAGCCCGCGGGCATGGCCCCGCTGTCGAGCGGAGCATGCGACCCCATGCCGAAGGGGTACAGCCCGCTCCGGACCGGGTCCGAGACCGTCGGAGCCGTCCGCTCGGCACTTGCCGGAGTGCCGATCACGGCAGCGCCAGAGGCTTCGGTGGCAGTAACTCCATCGGTGAGACGCGGATCGTCGATGACGAGCCACAGCACCACCGCGAGCAGGGCGCCCAGGACGGGGAAGACGAAGAAGGCCCATAGCTGTTCGACGGCGTCGCCACCTGCGAAGACGGCCATGCCGAGCGATCGGGCGGGGTTGACCGACGTGTTGTCGACCGGAATGGAGATGAGGTGGATGAGGGTGAGCGTCATGCCGATGTGCAGGCCGAGCACCGCCCCGCTGTAGCCGCGGCGAGTGCTGGAGAGCACCGCCAGCACCAGCACGGCCGTGAGCAGGATCTCGGTGATGACCATCGGCCAGAAGCCGAAGTACCCGCTGCCCTCGTCCCACAGGTTGGTGGCGAAGTTGAGCGGGTTGGTGTCCCACGCGTCGGGGGCACCGGAACGGATGGCCCAGATGAGGAATCCACCGAGAACCGCCCCGGCCAATTGTCCGGCCCAGTAGGCAAACGCTCTGCTCCAGGTGATGGCGCCGTAGGCGAGCATTCCCACCGTTATCGCCGGATTGATGTGGGCGCCCGAAACGTGACCGACTGTGTAGATCGCAACCAGCACGGCGAGGCCGAAGCCGAACGAGACCGCCAGCACCGCGGCGCCGTCGAGGTAGCCGGTACCAGCGGCGAGCACCGCGACACCGGGCCCTCCCAGCATCAAGATGGTCGTGCCGATGATCTCGGCGACCAGGATGCGGCCGTTGTTCATGGTTCTCGACTCCGGGTCGTTGGTGGACGTCTGCGGGGAACAGTAGTCGGCCCCTTGCGGGCGTCGACCCGACGGCGTTGCGAACCGGGCCGCCGTGCTCCAGGCTCGTTGCCATGGAAGAGATCGGCGACACCCTCCGGCCAGGGAACGGGGTCGTGATCCCTGTCGGGGTGGTCGAGTGGCGCTTCAGCACCTCGGGAGGTCCGGGGGGCCAGCACGCCAACCGGTCGAACACCCGGGTGGAGGCCGCGCTCGATCTCACGACCGCTCCGGGAATCGCCGACGACGCGCGCACGGTTCTGATCACCAAGTGTGGCGAGGTGCTCACCGTGGCGGTCGACGACACGCGCTCACAGCATCGCAATCGCCAGGTGGCGCTCGAGCGCCTGCAGGAGAAGATGGCTGCCGCCCTCCGGCGCCCGAAGCGACGGCGCAAGACCAAGCCCTCACGCGGTGCCGTGCAGCGACGGCTGAAGGCCAAGAAGGTGCAGGCCGACAAGAAGAAGGCTCGCGGCCGCGTGACCGGAGACGACTGAACTACCTTCGGGTTGACGCCGAGACCGACGGGGGAGAAGTGATGGTCGAGAAGAAGTTCGTGACCGTGAACGGCAAGCAGATGGCCTATGTGGAGTCGGGTGATCACCAGGGCCAGCCCATCGTGTTCCTTCACGGAAACCCCACCTCCAGCTACCTGTGGCGCAACGTGATGCCCCACCTCGAGGCGCAGGGTCGGTGTCTGGCACCTGACCTCATCGGTATGGGCGACAGCGACAAGCTCGACGACGTCGGCCCCGACTCGTATCGCTTCGTGGAGCACCGCGACTACCTCGACGGCTGGTTCGAGGCGGTGGGGGCAACGGTCAACGCCACCCTCGTCGTTCACGACTGGGGGTCGGCACTCGGGTTCCACCGTGCCCATCGTTTCCCCGACCAGGTGGCCGGCATCGCCTACATGGAGGCGATCGTGAAGCCGGTGAGCTGGGCCGACTGGCCCGAGGCCGCAACCAGCGTGTTCCAGGGGTTCCGGAGCGACGCCGGCGAGTCGATGGTGCTCGAGAAGAACCTGTTCGTCGAGGCTGTGCTGCCCGGGTCGATCCTGCGGAAGCTGACCGACGAGGAGATGAACGAGTACCGGCGGCCCTTCGCCGAGGGGGGCGAGTCGCGTCGGCCCACGCTCACCTGGCCCCGGGAGATCCCCATCGACAGCCAACCGGCCGACGTCGACGAGATCGTCGCCGCCTACGCGGAGTGGATGAGCACCAGCGACATGCCGAAGCTGCTCATCAGCGCCGACCCGGGGGCGATCCTGCAGGGCGCCCAGCTCGAGTTCGCCCGGACCTGGCCCAACCAGACCGAAGTCGAGGTGAGCGGCGTCCACTTCGTGCAGGAGGACTCGCCCGACGAGATCGGTGCGGCCATCGCCGAGTGGCGTTCGGGCTGGGCGTGATCCGCGTAGCGTGAGCGAGACCTCGCAGGGTCACGGGTGGTGGAAGGCGTCCGACGGGCTGTTCTACCCCCCGGAGACCCACCCCGACTACGTTCCGCCGCCGCCGCCGGGGGGCGCCAGCTACCGGCCGCCGGCTGCGCCCGTATCCCCGCCCACGTCGCCACCCGCGGCTGCAGCCCCCACGACGGCCGATTCGCTCCCATCGGGCGCGCCCGAGCCTGCGCCATCTCGACCCAACCGTCGCTTCGCGATTGCGCTCGTCGGCCTGGCGGCGGTGGTTCTGGCGGCCGGCGTCGTGGCCGTGATCGCGTTGCTGGCGAGCTCCGACGACGCCGTCGAGAAGCCACCCGCGGCCTACACCGTCGAACGGGCGCCGGCGACCGCGCCCGCCGACGCCTTCGTCACCACCGGTACCGAGACCGGCGACGGCGTGGTGATCTTCGGGACCGTCGACGACACCGACGCGACCGACACGCAGATCTGGAGCTACGAGGCGCTCACGCTGGGCCCCGGGCCCGCCGTGCAGGTGGGGGCGATCGCGGTTCCCGTCGGCACGCCGTACCTCTACGGCGTGACGCCGACCGCCGACGGGTTCCTCGGTGCCGGTGAGATCTTCTTCCCCGACAGCGGCGAGTCGCAGGCCGCGATCTTCTCGTCACCTGACGGTCTCGACTGGTCACTGGCTTCTGCCCCTGGTGATGTCGGTGACGCCACCGCGGTCTACGACGTGGCCGTGGTCGGTGACCTCGCGTTGGCGGTGAGCGTGGACGACGCCGACGCCATCGGGTCGAACCGCGTGTACCGGAGCACCGACGGCGGCGTCACATGGGAGGCGACGATGGTGGAGGTGGCCACGAACTTCGCCAACCTCTGGGGCATCGGCACCGACGGCGAGCAGTTCGTGATCGTCGGCAGCATTCCAGTGCCGGGCGGGGGAGCGCGGCCGGTGATCTTCCGGTCGGCCGACGGCATCACCTGGACCCCATCGACGCTGCCCCCCGAGCTCCAGGGTGTCCTGTACGACGTCGCGCCGGTCGATGGCGGGTTTCTCGCCGT
>JAHEJN010000155.1 GCA_024638845.1 Acidimicrobiales bacterium
TCACCGAGGTCCGCTCTGGTGCAGGGTTGATGCCGGCGGCTTTGAGGATCTGCCAGATCGTCGACGCCGCGATGCGGTGGCCGAGGCCGATGAGTTCGCCCCAGACGGTCGAGATCTCCGCCGGCGGTGAGATCCTCCGAGTCCGCCCGATCAACCACGACCGCAGCCGGGAACACGGCGCGTTCGCCAACGCGGGGGGCCGACCCTCCCGCACCAACGCCGCCTGATTGGCCCATCGGGCAGACTGATCGCATGCTGGTCGTCACCGAACGCCTTGGCCGCCCGCGTTGGGGCACCGCGAACTTCGTGCAAACGAAGCTCGTCTACCCGATCGACGCCGACACACCCACAGCCAGGTGCCATCTGCTCCCCGCACCCCAGCAACCAGCACTGTGTGGCTTTCCCTGGGAAGTGCTCGTCGAGGTGCCCGGCGCCAATGACCTCGACGACATCCCTCTAGACCTCCAATGCACCGACTGCGCCGAGGCTAGGTCTAACCCGAGCGAAACTGTCACATAGCTACCGGAGCCAACCTGGAGCACGGCTACCGGGACTTGACCCACTTGGCTAGGGCTTCCCCAATGCGTGGAGCAGGTTTCGGAACACGGCGCGGCGATCGAGGTCCTCGAAGAACCCGTACGTCGCCCGAACCGGGCGCCGATCGGTCAGGACCGCTGGGTCGTTTCGGTCTCCTCGACATCGGCGTCAGCGGTTCAGGGAGTCTTGCCATTGCACGGGCACCCCGTTGATCACTTCAGTGTCGGGAGCGGTGCCCTTTCGATAGAAGCGGAACTGGCAGTCGTCGCCGCCCTTGGCGATGGTGGTGGGCCGACGGAACTCGAAGTCGTGGCGATCGGCGATGGCTGGGTAGCCAGCGAGATCGTGGTCACAGCCGAGTCGGGCAAGTTCAGGGCATCCCAACGCGGTGAAGACCTCGACGTTCGCGCATTGGGTAACGGTCGAGGTGAACACGTCGCCTTCGTCGGTTTGGGTGTTGGGGAAGAGGTTCTGGCTGTTGTCGAAGAGCGCCCGATGGAAGGTCTTGAAATTCGTGAAGCGGTCACCTTCGCAGCCTGCAAGATCATCGGATTGATACAGCGCCTTCATGCTCATCGGTGCGATCTGCTGAAAGATGGCTTTGGCGACGTTGTAGGCGCCCTCGCGTCCCTCGATGGGCGTCAGCACCTTGAACAGCGCCGTCATCGTGAGCGCCTCGGTCACACCGCCGCGGCCCCAGTCCCGACGAAGCGCCTCCACTACATCTGCATGTGTCTTGAGCATTTCGCGGCGTTCCTTGAGCATGGACCACATCGTTCTCGCCACACCAGCCATGCCGTAGCGGCGGCGCAGCTCACCGATGAAGACGATGCTCTGGCGGGCGACCACGCGCGTCGGCATGTTGTCGAGGCCGCGGCCGTACCGCTCAAGGTCCTCGACCCGAGTCACATCTGCCATCGTCTCTACCTTTCGTCGACGTCACCGACCATTCTCTGCTCTCGTTCTGTCTTCGAGAAGGGTCCAAGGTCCAGCAGCCTCCTCGCGACATCGACTGCTCCACATCGACGTGGGGGAGTGTTCCGCCTTCGAGCATCGACCTCGTCGCCGCGGACCTTCGGCCGCGTGAAGCTCGCGGCCTGACTCAGGTCGAAGTGGCCCACTTCGTGGGTGTCGCCTCGTCAACGATCCGGCGAAACAGCACGGCGGCGGACGCCGAAGCTGATGGAGTGCTGGCCCGGATCGGCTGGCTTGGCGCCGAGCCCAAAGCCTTCGTGGCGACCTCCACGGTCTCTGGTGCACTGCTTCCCTTCGCTGTGCCCCGCTTCTCCTTCATTGTGTCCAGGATTGCGAATGCTCCGAAGTCCCCAACATCAAAGACCTCGTTCTCGGTCTCGGCCCATGTCGCATAGCTCACGAGCGGGGTAGACCACACGTACGCCTGGCACGCTCTCTTTAGTCCATTGCATCGAAGACACGTTCGGAGCTCTCGTTCGTGAGGTGGCTGTGCTCCAAGTCGATGCTCCCGTAGGGAGTCTCGATGGTCTCATTGCCTCGAGGGCGACGCCGCGTTCGAACCGAGGTCGCGGCGACCGAAGAGCTCACCGACCAAGACTCCCGACTCGGTCATCGCGTTGATCGCTGGGTCGCGGCGAACCGCATGCGTGAGTTGCCGTTCGTCGGCACTCGGTCGGCGCTTCAGAACTGTCGTTCGGGGGCCTTGGGCCCGTGTGCCAACCCTGTGAGGTGTCGCTAGTCTGCGTTCCGGGCTGCCAGTCAACGGATTGGGGTACACATGGCGTCTCTTGGAGAAGCGAATCTGTAGCCGCCGACCCTTGCACATGTCTCGACTCATCCCTTGCACATGTCCTGAACCATCACACCCCCTCCGACCCACTCGTCAGTACACGGTGGATGCAGCGTCATGGCCAGGCGTGGACGGTAGGGGATGCTGGGCCCAGCAGCGATGTGAGCGTCGTGAGGTCGTCCGGGTCGCCGGTGAGGATGTCGCGGCCGAGACGAACAGCGGTGATCACCAGGTGGGCGTCGACGACATCTGAGGTTCTGCTCTGAGCCAGAAGCTGTCCTATCGCCCGTCCGTCGTCGAGTGGGTGGATCGTGATGGTCCTGAAGAACCCTGAGAGGCGGGCCTGGCGGGATCCGTTCCGCCAGACCTGCGCGACCACCGGGTGGGTGGTGTGGAGCGCGGTTTCTGATCTTGCGGCCGCGGTCAGGAACGTGCGGGCGGTTCGTTCGCTCCGGTCGATGGAGATGAGGAAGCCGGCATCGAGGATCACAGGCCGTATCGGTCGGCCATGGCGGCGATGTCGTCTTCGTCGATCGGGCCTTCCTCTGCGTCCCACTCTGCAAGGAATGAGCGGAGGGCGTTCTGGCGTCTTCGGTCGGCTGCGAGGTTGCGAAGGGCTTGCCGGATAGCGCTGGAACGTCCGCCGTACTCGGGTGCGAGCATGTCGAGGAGGGCTTCGTCTTCGTCGTCGAGCCGGACCGTTGTGGTACTCATGCTGTCGACTGTAGCACGAGCGTGCTACACTGTCGACTGGCTTCCCATTGGGGGTCGCCCGATACCCAAGCGACACCTTCAGACTGCCGGCCCGTCAGATGTGGTGAGGTTGCGTGACGACGAAACGAAACAGCCTCACGAGAACGGCCCACAGAACCGGCAGAGATGATGGGGTGGTGCGCTGAGCAGGTGAAGCACCTACGCAGCGACCAGCTCGACGGTCCAAGCTGCGCGCGTACTTTGGGTTGAACCCGCCCCTCCGACACCGACAAGTCTTCGATTACGGCTTGGTGGGGGTCGCTGGCGGCGCTTTGGACGTCGCTCAGCGGAGGGCGCGTCTGAGGGCGGCGGTCGCGGTCATGCGTCCCAGCGCTCCACTTCCCACGGCATCGCTGCGCCTGTGGGGAGGAAGCTGCCGTCGTCGATGCCGACCTCGTCGTTGATGATCTGGTTCATCAGAGCGTTCATTCGCAGTAGGTCTTCAGCGCATCCATCGGTGTCGACGGCAAGGTTGTGGGCCTCGGCCGGGTCGTTGTTCAGGTCGAACAGTTCGAGATCGTTGCGGTCGACGATGTCGTCGATCGTCTCAGGTTGGTGGTGCTCGGTGCTCGCGAAGTAGCGGGTGAAGCGATGTCGGCCGTCGTAGACGCTGCGCATCGCACCACGTTTGGAGAAGTCGAGTTTCGGCATGCGGTCCGGCTTCGTTCCCGCGGCCCGATGAGCGGCCATCGTGGCGATGAACTCGGCGTCGAGATACAGGAACATGTTGAACGCATAGAGCGTGCCCGGCCGTATCTCGTGTAGGCCGGGCGTGCCTGACGACATGGCGGCGGTGATGTCGTGGCCCGGCAGGTCGCTCGTGTCGGCCTCTAGGCCGGTCGCCCCGATGATGGTCGGCACCAGGTCCAGGTGTGACGTCAGCGCATCGGAGGTGTCGCCGCCGGCGAGGTCGGGGTGGCTGATGATCAACGGGACGTTGACCTGTTCGCGGAATGCGGTTGCGCCCTTTCCTGACATGCCGTGGGCGCCGCCGAGCTCGCCATGATCGGAGCTGTAGATCACGATCGTGTTTTCGAGGAATCCTTGGTCTTCGAGTTCGGACAGCAGCTTCTCGACCTGTCGATCGACGTCGCTGATGCAATTCAAGTAGTAGTCGAGCAGTGCCGTCCAACGTTCGTCCTCGTCGGGAATCACACCAGCCAGATAGCGCCTGGCCTCCTGATACTCGTAGTGGGCACGAGGTCGGCCCGGCATGTCCCAAGCCTCGTGGCGGGTTGACGGCAGCGGCATGTCCCATGTCCGTGCATAGTGCGGGGTCGGAGGTGCTGGTGCGGTGGGGAACAACGACCCGGTCAGCATCTGGGCCGGTTCACCCGGACGGTCCGTGTTGAAATGCATCACATCGTGAGGGTTCACCAGATTGACGGCCAGAAACCACGGCTTGCCGTCAGCGGCCAGGTCCTGGCCGCGCATGCGAATCCACCGCCGCGCCGCGGCGCCGATGATTTCGTCGTTGTGGTAGCCGCCCCGAGTTCCCCCGATTGTGTCGCCCGGGCTGATGAAGTCGGAGAATCCGTACTGGTCGAGATGGGTCCTGAATGCGGGATCGGAGCCC
>JAHEJN010000068.1 GCA_024638845.1 Acidimicrobiales bacterium
CCGAAGGCCACCGAGAACCGCACGCACCAGATGACCACCGTGTCGTACTGGCCGAGATCGACGTCGGGTGGGATCTCGTAGTTCTGCGAGCCGATGTTGCCCTTGAGGTTGCCGAGGTCGATGAAGTCGTCATCGAAGAGCCCCTCGTCGTCGGCCGCGTCGGCCGACGTGAGGTAGACGTCGAGGTCGGGTCCGTTGTCGGTCTCGAAGTCGTCGAACCGCAGGAACCGCTGCGCCGACCCGTCGGTCAGGACCGACGCGACACCCGACGTGGGATGGGCTCGGTCGATGAAATCACCGGCCACGACGGTCTCGATGACCGGCTCGGAGTCCGCCGCGGGCTCTCCGGCGGGGGTGTCGGGCGTGGTCTCCTCGGGCTCCGGTTCCTCGGCCTCCGGTTCCTCGGCCTCCGGTTCCTCGGCCTCCGGCTCCTCGGCCACTGGACCGGCCTCGTCGGCCGCCGGCTCGCCGACCACCGCCACCGCGCCCGAGTCGAACACCGGACCGGCCTCGTTCACCTTGTCGTCGATGAAGAGGAACTGCACCCCGAAGTACCCGAAGGCCAGCCAGGCGAGGCCGGCCGCACCGAGCACGACGACAGGGATCACGATCTTGAGGTTGCGCCGAAGGAAGGACAATGCGATCAGCTTTCGAGGTGGAGGAAAGGGTCGTACTGAACACCTGAACGCCGTGGCGCCATTCTGCGTTCCCCTCACCGTCGTCTCATGATGCGGGCACTTGACCGAAATCGCGGATCGGGCAACAATCGAAGCCGGTCCTATCGGGGGGAAGCATGTGACGGCAACGGTGCAGTCGGTCGAGCGTGCCCTCGGGCTCCTCCTCGCCTTCGAGAACGAGCCCACCCAGACGGCGGCCGAGCTGGCCCGCGCCACCGGCCTCACTCGCCCCACGACCTACCGGCTCCTCCACACCCTGCAAGAGCTCGGCTTCGTCCACAACGCCAACGGGAGCTTCACGCTGACCCCTCGCGTGTTGCGGCTCTCGGCCGGGTTCGTCACCGGTCAGGGCATCGGCCGTCACGCCGCCGCGGTGGTCGAGAAGCTGGCGGCGCGCACCCAAGAACACTCGGCGGTCGCCATTCTCGACGGCACCGACGTGGTCTGCATCGCCACGGCCAATGCGCCAGGATCGCGCTACCTGGCGGTGGCCGTTCAGGTCGGCCAGCGCCTCCCGGCGAGCGAGACCTCCATGGGCCGGGTCCTGCTGGCTCACACCGAAGGTCCTGGCACCGCACTCCTGAGCGAACGTGACCGGCGCGAGATCCTCGAGTCGGGCTTCGCCACGGCCGACGGCCTGATCGAGTCGGGGGTCCGCTCGATTGCGGCGCCGGTTCGCGATCACCGAGGCGAGGTCATCGCCGCGGTGGCCATTGCCGTGAGCGCGCACTCCACACCCATCGAGCAGCTCGAACACGACCTCCTGCCCGCTCTGCGAGCGGCTGCCGACGAACTATCCGATCTCACCTGAGCCCCACCTGCGACAAGGAACCCGACCCATGAGCAAGATCGCCCCACCCTTTCGAGCTGATCATGTCGGCAGTCTGCTCCGGCCGCCCGATCTGCGCTCGGCCCGCGACCAGTTCGCTCGCGGCGAGATCGACCAGCACACGTTGCGCACCATCGAAGACGCAGCCATCGATGCGATGATCCCCCGACTGGCCGACACGGGTATCCGCTCGATCACCGACGGCGAGTTCCGTCGACTCTGGTTCCACCTCGACTTCCTCGAGCAGCTCGGCGGCGTCACCGTCGAGGGGTCCATCGCCTCCAGCTCCGGCTCCGAGGAAACCGTGCACCAGGCACCGCCCCGCATCACCGTGACCGGCAAGCTCACCCACGACCGTCCGGTACAGGTGGCCGACTACCGATACGTCGCCGGCCACACGCCCGAGGGTTGCACGACCAAGGTGGCCATCCCCTCGCCGACCATGATGCACTTCCGCGGCGGCCGAGCCGGAATCGACATCGAGTCGTACCCCGACATGGACGAATTCTTCGACGACCTGGCCCAGGTCTATCGGGAAGAGATCGCCGCCCTGTACGCGGCCGGTTGCCGCTACATCCAGCTCGACGACACGAATCTCGCCTACCTGTGCGACCCGGTCATGCGCCAGGGCGCCGTCGACCGCGGCGACGATCCCAACGAGTTGCCGCGGACCTACGCCGCCCTCATCAACGCCGCCCTCGAAGCCCGGCCCGACGACCTCACCGTCGGGATCCACCTGTGTCGCGGCAACTTCCGAAGCACGTTCTTCGCCAGCGGGGGCTACGAACCGGTGGCCGAGGTGCTCTTCAGTGAGCTCGATGTCGACGCCTACTTCCTCGAGTACGACGACGAGCGCTCGGGTGACTTCGCCCCGCTGCGCTTCGTGCCGGCCAACAAGACCGTGGTGCTCGGTCTCATCACGAGCAAGCGTCCCGAGCTCGAACCGACCGCCGAGATCGCCCAGCGCATCGACGATGCCGCGCAATACGTACCTCTCGACCAGCTCTGCCTCAGCCCCCAGTGCGGGTTCTCCAGCACGATCCACGGCAACGAGATGACCGAGGCGGAGCAGTGGGCCAAGCTCGCCCACACGGTGGCCATCGCCGACGAGGTCTGGTCCTGAGCCGTCCCACGGTTCTCGCCCTCCCCGGTCTGTTGTGCGACCGGTTCGTGTGGGAGCGCCAGATCGAAGCTCTCGGCGACGACGCCGATGTGGTCGTCGCCGCGTACGGCTCGGCCGACTCGCTGGTCTCGATGGCCCGGCTCGCGCTGGGGTCGGTGACGGGCGCGGTCTCGGTCGTCGGCCACTCGATGGGCGCTCGGGTCGCGCTCGAGGCGTGGGCGCTCGAACCGGATCGCATCGAACGCCTGGCCCTTTTCGACACCGGGGTGCATGGCGTGGCACCCGGTGAGCTCGACGGGCGGCGGGCCATCGTCCAGGTGTCGGCCGAGCACGGCATGGCCGCGTTGGACGATGCCTGGCTCGCTCCGATGGTGCACGTCGATCGACGCCACGACGATGCCTTCATGGCTCCGCTGCGCGCCATGGTGCGTCGGTTCACCCCTGCGCTCCATGCCGCTCAGATCACTGCGCTCAGCACCCGTCGCGATCAGACGCCTCTGCTCGCATCCGTCACCGTGCCCACGGTCATCGCGGTCGGTGACGCCGACGAGTGGAGCCCGGTGGCCCAACACGAGGCCATGCTCGAGCACCTTCCGCGCGCGAAGCTGACGGTCATCGACAACTCCGGCCACATGACCACCGTCGAGCAGCCCGTCGCGGTGACCGGACTGCTCCGCAGGTGGCTGAACCTCGCGCCGGCCGATCCCGAAGGATGTGCACGATGAGAGCTGTGCGGTACCACGGCAACCGAGACATACGCGTCGACGACATACCCGAGCCCGAGTGCAAGCCGGGCTTCGTCAAGATCGCCCCCGAGTGGTGTGGTATCTGCGGCAGCGACGTGCACGAGTACCTGATCGGCCCCGAGACCATCCCGTCGCCGGGAAGACCCCACCCGATCACCGGCGAGACCGTGCCCATCGTGATGGGTCACGAGTACGCGGGCCGCGTGGTCGAGGTGGGCGAAGGCGTCGAGGACATCGCGGTCGGCGACAACGTGGCCGTCGAACCCATCATTCGTGATAACAGTTGCCCGACCTGCACCGACGGTCACTACAACCTTTGTCCGCAGCTCGGTTTCCACGGTCTGAGCGGCTACGGCGGAGGTCTCTCCGAGTTCTCGGCGGTGCCCGCCTACATGGTGCACGTCCTGCCCGCCGGCGTGCCCACCGATGTCGCGGCGCTGATCGAACCACTGGCGGTCGGATGGCATGCCGCCAGAATGGCCGATCTCCGCGGCGGTGAGAGCTGTCTCATCGTGGGTGCAGGGCCGATCGGTCTGGTCACCCTGCTGTCGCTGAAGGTGCAGGGCGCGGGCGAGGTCGTGGTGGTCGAGCTCACCGACGCCCGCAAGGCCAAGGCCGTCGAGCTGGGAGCCGATCTCGTGCTCGATCCACGATCCGACGACGTCGTCGCGGTGTTGGCCGACCGGTACGGGCAAGGCGTCGACGTTGCCTTCGATGCCGGTGGCCATGCCGAGACCATCCAGCTCGCGCTGGCATCGGTGCGACCGAAGGGTCGAATCGTGAACATCGCGCTCTGGGAGCATCCCGTGGAGTTCGACATGTTCTCCATGCTGTTCAAGGAGTCGAATCTCACGGCGAGCTGCGCGTACTGCAACGACCATGCCGACGTCATCGAGGCCCTGGCCTCGGGTGCGATCGATGTGCGCCCGCTCATCACGGCTCGCATCCCCCTCGAGGAGATCGTCACCGGCGGGATCGAGGAGCTGATGCACAACCGCGACGCCCACGTGAAGATCCTGGTCCATCCCTGACGGAGTGCCACGTGAAGATCCTGGTCCATCCCTGACGGAGTGCCGCCATGGGCCGAAGGGCTCATGTCGCTTGATCCACTGATGGCGCACACCGATGTGAAAGTGCCCGAGAAGCACAGTCACGTCACGAGGAGCGCAGGAAATGCGACGGATCATCGGCGGAGCCATCGCCGCAGGGGTTGCGGTGTTCGCCGGCGTCGGAGCCATGGGCGACGACACCACGCGAGACGACAGCGGCGACATCGTCGAATCCGGCGGGCTCGGTGTCTACAGCTTCCAGATCGGCGACTGCATCCAGTTCCCCGTGAACGACGAACAGCTGGTCGAGTCGGTCGAGGGTGTGCCCTGCTCGGAACCCCACGACGCACAGGTCTACGTGGAGTTCGACCTGGAACCCGGAGATTTCCCGGGCGACGATGCCATCTTCGAAGCGGCCGCCGCCCGCTGCTACGCGGAGTTCGACGCCGCCATCGGCATCCCCTACGACGCGACACCCGACCTCGACTTCACCGTCTTCACTCCGGTGGAGGAAGGATGGGAGGCGGGAGACCGCGAGGTCACCTGCTTCGTCGTCCGCACCGACTACGCGAAGTGGACAGGCACCGCGCTGGCCGCCGATCGGGGCTGAGCCCGCTCAGCCCGACCCGAGCTGATAGCGCACCTCGACGGTCGTGGTCTGCTGGACCATGTCGACCCGTCGGATGGCGACGTGGTGCACCCGGGCGCCCAGTAGATCCTGCAGGTGGGCGACCAGGGCCGACTCGTCGGTGAACGCCTGATCGAGGGTCATGTTGTTCCGTCGGTACCCGCGGAAGAGCCGGGGATGGTCGGCCACGAACATCGCAACGAGAATGCCGACCATCAGCGACGGGGCCAGCCAGTCGGTGGTGATCTCCACGCCGCCGAGGAGCCCGAGCGCCAGCGCCGAGAAGTAGTACGCGATCTCCGGCTGATCGAGCTCGTCGGAGCGCAGACGGATGATCGACAACACGCCGAAGAGGCCGAGCCCGAGCCCGATGCCCACCGCCCCCGACGACAGGGCCTCGGCCACGGCCAGCACGCCGATGTTCACTGCGATGTACGCCACCAGCAGGTCGCGGCGTCGATGTCGAGGGAAGTAGAGGCCGAAGGTGAGAACCAGGATGGCGACGACGTCGATGGCGAAGATGGCGGTTTGGGACACAGGCGGGTCTCCCGTCGAGCGACACCCATTGGTAGCAGGACCGGCGCCCCGAAACGCGGTCTTCGGCTTCGTGCGACCGAGGCTAGGCGCCGAGCATGTACGCCTTCTGGAGCAGATCGGGATTCTCCTTGAGCTCCTGGGAGGTACCCGAATACTGCACCTCACCACCCTCGAGCACGTAGGCCCGTTTGGCCAACGCCAGCGCCACGTGGGCGAACTGCTCGATCAGCAAGACGCCGGCGCCGCGCTCGGCCACCGCTTCCATGGTGGGCATGAGTCGCTTCACCACCACCGGGGCCAGGCCGAGCGAGAGCTCGTCGACGAGGATGAACTTCGGACGCGAGGCGAGGGCCTGGGCCAGCACCACCATCTGCTGCTCACCGCCCGAGAGCGAGCGTGCGGTGGTGTCCCAGCGCTTCTCGAGCTCGGGGAACAGTTCGAGCGCACCGTCGACTCCGGCCTTGGACTGGTCGCCGGAGAGGTTGTACGTGGCGACCTTGAGATTGTCCTCGACCGTGAGGTTGGGGAGGAGGCGTCGGCCCTCGGGAACCACGGCGACGCCCGCAGCACGGATCTTCTCGGGCTTGGCGCCTCGCAGCTCGGTGTCGCCGAGCTTGATTGACCCGCGGGTGGGAGCGAGAGCCCCGCCGACGGTGAGCACGAGCGTGCTCTTGCCGGCGCCGTTGGGACCCAACAGCGTGGTGATCTCACCGGCGGGAACCTCGAGCGTGACCCCGTGCAGCACGGGTCGGCCACCCCGCGGCACCTCCAGGTCGGTGATCTGCAGGCTGTCGTCGCCCATCAGTCCACCTCCACGTCTTCGGTGCCGAGATAGGCGGCCATGACCTTCGGATTGTCGAGTACGTCGCCCGTCGGCCCGCTGGCGATCACGTGACCGAAGTCGAGCACGGCGACGTTCTCACAGGTGGCGCCGACCAGTTCCATGTCGTGATCGACGAGGATCGTCAGCGCTCCTGTACGCTCGGGAATCTGCTTGATGACCTCGCCGAGAGCCTCCGTCTCCTCCTCGGGGAGCCCGGCAGCAGGTTCGTCGAGCAGCACCAGTCGGGGCTCACCCACCACGGCTCTGGCGACCTCGACGAGTCGTCGCTCGGCGGCGCCCAGACCGCCGACCGGCTTGTTCAACAGCAGGCCGAGACCGACATAGTCGACCGCGTCGACGACCGCCTTGCGGCGTTTCGAGGCGGCCACGCCGGAGTGCTCGAGCACCATGAGCACGTTCTCGAAGACCGACATCTCGGGGATGGCCTGTTCGGTCTGGAACGTCCGACGCAGGCCCCACCGAACCCTCCGGTAGTCGGGCAGTTCCAACAGATCGTCGCCGAAGGCGATGACGCGGCCGTCGGCGGGTTGCACGAATCCCGACATCACGTTGAAGAACGTGGTCTTGCCCGCACCGTTCGGGCCGATGAGGCCGTTGATACCCATGCCCATCGTGACGTTCATCTCGTTGATCGGCACCACGCCGCCGAAGCGGACGGTGAGCGACTTGATCTCGATCACGCGACGGTCTCCGAGGCGCTCGCCGACGGGGTCGGACGGATGAGTCCGAGCTTGGTACCGATGAAGCGACCGACGTTGGTGAGATCTTCGACCACGCCCTTCGGTTGCACGATCAGCACCTGCATCACGCCCACGCCGAACAAGATGGTGAGCAGTTCGACCGGTAGACCGAGCTCCTTGTCGAGAATCTGCGGGAAGACCCGCAGGAAGAACGCGGCAACCAGCGCCCCCCAGAGGTTGTACACACCACCGAGGAGCACCACGGCGAGCAGGAGGATCGACTGTTCGACCGGGAACTGGTTCGTCGTCACACCGTTGGCCGCGACGATGACGCCACCGGCCACGCCGGTGATGGCGGCCGATAGGGCGAACGCCCACAGCTTGTAGAGCGTGTGGTTGACCCCGGCCGCCACGGCGGTGACCTCGGAGTGGCGAAGCGATGCCCAGGCGCGTCCGGGCTTGCCCTTGATGTGCCACGCCGCGACCATGAAGACGATGGCCGCGACGATGACCGTGTAGCGGAAGTAGGCCACGTCGCCCTCGGCGATGCTCGGCCGGGGAACGGCGTTGAACCCCGAGGCGCTGCGTTTGTCGAATCCCCAGAATCCACCGCCACCGTTGGGGAACTTCACTGCGACGAGCACCAGGGTGATGGCACCCGCCGCCATCAGCGTCACCAAGGCGAGATAGAGCCCACTGAGACGAAGCGCCGGCAATCCGATGACCACGCCCAACACCCCGGTGAGAAGGCCGGTCAGCACGAGCAGGATCGGGAACGGCAGGCTCTCGTCGAACAAGAAGTGCAGTCGCAGGGCGATCCAGGCCCCGGCGGCCACCAGGGGGATCTGACAGAGCGAATAGATGCCGACCCGGCCGACCAGCAGGCCGAGACCGAGGGTGACGAGCGAGTAGGCCGCCATCTCCAACGCGATCTTCATCCAGAACGAGCTGAGGACGGCGGGAAGGACGAACAGCGCGAAGATCAGGAAGCCGAGCACCGTGGCGATTCGTTGCGGCGTGGCCGCAGTGACGATCGAGGGCAGTCGGGTGTCGACGGTTTCGCTCATCAGGCGACCCTTCCCTCGGTCTGGCCCCGCCAGCCGAAGTAGAGGAGCACGATGATGGCGGCGATGAACGGCGTGGTGTTGCGATACTGGGCGACCGACTGCATGGCGCCGAGTGACGACTGGATGAGACCTATGACGAACGCGGCCATGACGGTGACCGGCAGCGAGTTGACCCGGCCGATGAGGGCGGCGGCCAACGCGGCAATCGGCAAGGTGAACGAGAGCGCCGCGATCTCCATCGAGACGAGGCTCGCGAGCAGCAGCCCGCCGACACCGAAGAGAACGCCCGATCCGAACCAGGCCCAGGCCTCGACCTTGCGGACGGGGATCCCGAGGAGAGCGGCGTTGTCGCGGTTGTCGGCCAGGGCCCGCATGGCCGTGCCGACCTTGGTCTGATTGAGGAAGACGACGGTGATGAGGGCAATGGCGATGGGGAACAACATGCCGAGGCCCTGGGTCCAGTTGATGCGGAACCAGCCATTGACGTACTGCCAATCGGAGGTGGGCAGCTTGAGCGAACGCACGTCGGCGGTCCAGTACCACTGCATGAACCCGAGGAGTATGAGGGCGAATCCGAGCGACGCCGATGCCTTCACCAGCGGGTCACGGTCGGCGAGGGGCGGGCCGAGGAACCACCCGTACAGGAGGGTGAGGACGCCGCCGAGAAGAACGGCTGCGGCGAACGCAAGCCAGTTGTTCCAGCCGTGCTCGTTGATCAACTCCCACGCAGTCAGCGATCCGACGGCTCCGACCGCCCCGTAGAACAGGTTGAGCACGCCGGTGGTGCGGTAGAGCACCACGAGCCCCACGCCGCTCATGGCATAGACACCGCCGAGCGCCAGGCCGATGACGATGAATGGTTTGAAGTCTGGCATTCGCCCCCCGTTGTGACAGCGTGGTCGCGAGATCGACGACCGAAACCTCGTGGGGCCGACCGACGTGTGCCGGTCGGCCCCATGAGGTTCAGAGAACCATGACCATCAGCCCTCGGCAGCGCGGATGGCGGCCAACGGGTTGTTGTCGGTTTCCTGGATCTCGAAGCAGTCTTCGAACTGCACCATGGCGCCACCCTGGGGAACCACCGTGCGGTCGGTGTTGTTCGAGACGTTGCCGGTCCCGAGGTTGTTCGAGAAGTACCACGGCTTGCAGAGCATGTCGCTCTCGGCGTTGGTGAGGCTGCTGATGGCCGCGTTCACCGTCTCGACGTTGTACTCCGCTCCCTCACCCATGCGCAGCAGCGCCTCGGTGGTGAACTTGCCGACGAGGTAGCCCATCTGGCTGAAGGCCGAGATCGGGAAGTCGGCACCGGCCGCTTCGTGGGTCTCGAGCATCGTGTTGTTGTCGGGCAGGCCCGAGTCGAGCACGTTGAACTCGGCGTTGATCAGGAACTTGCCGTCCCAGTCGGTGCCACAGCAATCGAGGAGCGCCTGGGCCACCGACGGGTCGTTCGGCGGGGTCGAGCTGGCCCAGATGACCGAGTCGACCAGACCCTGCTGGCTGATCGCCTCGAGCAGCGGCAAGACGGTGGGACCGGTGAAGTTCAGCACCACGCCACCACCTTCGCCGGCGGCATCGACGAGCCGCTGGGCGAAACCGGCGGGGTCGGCGATCGGCACGGCTTCGAGGATTCCCTCGTAGTCGAGACCGGCGATGTTCGCCATGTCCTCGACCGAGCTGTTGTTGAAGTCCATACCCGGCTGGTCGGGCGAGGCCACGACCAGCTTGCCTGCGGCTCCCTTGCGGACCGCAGCCTGCGCGCCACCCAGGTTCGAGTAGTACGGGCCCATGTTGACGGCCGACCACGTGTCGTTCAGGAAGCAGCCAGGAGCCACGCCGGCGATGATCGGCGAATAGCCGTTCTCCGCGTAGTACTCGGTGTTCACGTCGCACTCGAGGAGCGAGGTGTTACCGACGATGGCGAGCACCTGATCGTCCTCGACGAGCTTGGTGGCGATGGCCTGCCACGCGGCGGGATCGGGTGCGCCGTCCTCGAAGGAGTACTCGATGGGATTCCCGTAGATGCCGCCGTTCGCGTTCACGCAGTCGAAGTAGATCGCAGCCATCTTGGGAATCCAGGTGAAGTCGACACCGGGGATGTTGGTGGCGGCGCCACCGAGCTTGATGGGCTCGCCGGTGGCGGCCTCGCCGGTGTTGAGACCGCAGGCGCCCGGCTCGATGATCATGTCACCCGACGGTGCGGCGGGTTCGGCTGCCGGTTCCTCGGCTGCGGGTTCCTCGGCGGCGGGCTCCTCGGCCGCGGGCTCCTCGGCGGCCGGCTCCTCGGCTGCCGGCTCCTCGGCTGCCGGCTCCTCGGCCGCGGTCTCACCGCTGTCGTCATCGCTGCCGCACGACGCGGCAATCAGGGAGAACACTGCCAGAAGAAGCAACAACTTCTTCCAGAGCGAACTCGATCCCGTGGTTCCCTTGGCCATTACGCCCCCCTCAGTTGAAGCTTGGTCGACTCACACTTGTCGGTTTGGATTGGACTGCGCAACTCGCCACCGGACACCCGCCCGGCTCGAGCCACCCACTTGTTCACTTAGCGCACATGTGCGCGCTAGATGCACGCTATCGTCGCGCCGACGACAAGTCAATCAACCGCGAGGCCAGCCCGCAGGGAGCGACCGCCCATGCCCATCGATCTCGATGCCGTCGATGCCATCGACATCCACACCCACGTGCACGGCTCGGTGTGCGGTCCCGTCGACGCCGAACGACTCGAAGCCATGAACCAGTACTTCGGTGGCAACAGCGTGGTCACCAACGTGCACGAGATGGCGGCCTACTACGGCGAGCGTCGAATGCTCGCGGTGGTCTTCACGGTCGACGAGTACTCGGCCTCTGGCCGCGATCCGGTCCCCGGCAACGAGGAGATCGCGGAGCTGGCGGCCGAACACCCCGACGTGATCATCCCGTTCGCGTCGGTCGACCCCTACCGGCGCAAGGCGGGAGTTCGCATCCTGCACCGTCTCGTCACCGACTTCGGCATGCGCGGCCTCAAGCTCCACCCGTCGTCGCAGGAGTTCTGGCCCAACGATCGGCTGGCCTATCCGCTCTACGGCGCCGCAGAGGAGCTCGGCATACCCGTGCTGTTCCACACGGGCCACACCGGGGTCGGTGCCGGCGAGCCCGGCGGGGGCGGCATCCGGCTCAAGTACTCGAACCCCATGCTCGTCGACGATGTCGCCGTCGACTTCCCCGATCTCACCATCATCCTGGCCCACCCCTCGTTCCCGTGGCAGGACGAAGCGCTGTCGGTGGCACGCCACAAGCCCAACGTGCACATCGACCTGTCGGGATGGTCACCGAAGTACTTCCCGCCGTCGCTGGTGCAGCACGCGAACTCGATCCTGCAGGACAAGGTGCTGTTCGGATCCGACTATCCCCTCATCACGCCCGACCGGTGGCTGAGCGACTTCGAGAAGCTCGACATCAAGCCCGAGGTCAGACCGAAGATCCTGAAGGACAACGCCGCCCGCCTGTTGGGTCTGTGAGACCGGCGCAGTGCCGACACCGTCGATCCCGATTCCCCACCGTCACGGGACCCTCGACACGCCGCTGAGCCGAGCGGTCTTCACCAGTGCCGACAAGGTGGCGGTGGTCGACGGCACCCACCGCTTCACCTACCGGCAGATGGCCGACCGGGTGGCCGGGCTGCGCGGCGGGCTGCTCGGCCTCGGACTGGCATCGGGTGATCGCGTGGCGGGGCTGGCGCTCAACTCGTTCCGCCACCTCGAGGCCTGGTTCGCCATCCCCACCGCCAACCTGATCTTCAACGATCTCAACTTCCGACTCGCCCCCGCCGAGCTCGAGTTCATCGTCAACGACTCGGGCGCCCGGATCCTGCTCGCCGACGCCACGCACTGGCCGGTGGCCCTCGACCTCCTCGATCGATGCCCGGCGCTCGAGCGTCTGGTCTGGCTCGACGACGGGAGCGCCCCCGACGGCGCGCTCGGCTGGGACGCGCTCGCCGCCGCCGCACCCCTGACCGCAGACCCGCCCGACCTCGATGCCGACTCGGTGGCGGGCATCACCTACACCGGCGGCACCACGGGACGACCCAAGGGCGTGATGCAGACCCACGGCAACCTCATCGCCAACACCAAGCAACTGCTGTGGGCCAATCCCCTCTTCGCCCACGACCGGTTCCTCCACCTCACCCCGATGTTCCACTCGGCCGGGGTGGCCAACATCTACGGCCTCACGCTCGTGGGGGGTACGCACATCATCTGTCCCGGGTTCGAACCCGAGCTCGTCGGCCGCCTCATCGAGGAGCAGTCCATCAGCGTGTGCGTGCTCGTTCCGACCATGGTCAACATGTTCCTGCACCATCCCGGCACCGCCCAGCGCGATCTCTCGTCGTGGCGGCTGTGCATCTATGCCGCGTCGCCCATGCCGGTACCGCTGCTGCGGCGGGCGATGGACCAGCTGCCGTGCGAGTGGAACCAGGCCTACGGCATGACCGAGATGTGTCCGCACGTGTCACAGCTCACCCCCGACGACCACCGTCTCGGGCTCTCGGGTGACCCGGTCTTCGAGGCTCGGCTGGCCAGCGCCGGGCAGCCCTGCATCGGCGTCGACGTCCGGATCGAACGAGCCGACGGCACCATCGCCGACCTCGGTGAGGTGGGCGAGATCGTGGTGCGCGGCCCCAACATGATGCCGGGCTACTGGAACCGACCCGAGGAGACGGCCCGGGCCTTCACCGACGACGGCTGGTACCGCACCGGCGATCTCGCTTCGGTCGACGAGGCCGGCTATCTGTTCATCGTCGACCGCGCCAAGGACATGATCGTGTCGGGTGGCGAGAACGTGTACACCACCGAGGTCGAGACCGCGATCATGAGTCATCCCGCGGTCCTCGAGGTCGCCGTGTTCGGCATCCCCGACGAGCGTTGGGTCGAAGCGGTGCACGCGGAAATCGCCCTGAAAGCCGGGCACGAGGCGACCGCCGACGACATCATCGCGCACTGCCGCATGCTGATCGGCGGGTACAAGGTGCCCCGCTCGGTCACCCTCCGTTCCGAACCCTTGCCCAAGTCGGGTGCCGGCAAGATCCTGAAGAAGGACCTCCGCTCTCCCTACTGGACCGACCGCGACTCGTCGCTCACCTGACCGTCCGGTTCGGGCTGGCGCGACCGACGGCCGAGCACGAAGGCACCACCGACGACGACCAGCCCGCCGAACACAGCCAGTGCGATCAACCCGACTGTGGAGCTGCTCTCCTCACCCGAGCCGGTGATGGGCTCGCCGGGAACGGTGCGGGCGAAGAGTCGGTCGGGCGGATCGAAGATGTCGAGATCCCAAACGAGCGCACCATCCGGGTCGATGCGATCGGCATTGTGCTCGACCTGTCGACCGGGAAGCCGTACTCGCAGAACGAACTCGGCGTCTTCGAGCACCGACTCGAAGAGGGCCAAGAACTCGGGGTCGTTCGCCTCCTGATCGTCGGTGGTCACGGCCTCGAAACGCCAGCCGTCACCATCTCGTTCGAGGACGAAGTCGCCGTCGGCGCCGAGCGCCTCGCCCAGAGTGTCGGGAACGAACGACTGCGAGTAGCGGGCACCGCAGAATTCCCCGTCGTCGAAGGTCTCGACGTCGGCTTCGGGCGGGAGCTCCTGGTCATCGAGGAAATCGGCGCAGAGCTCCTCTCGGGTGGGTGGCTCGGCCGCTTCGTCGCCGAGATCCTCGAACTCGCCGAACAGCCCGCCGAGCGCCTCGAGCTTGTCGGGTTGCACCGCGGTCTCCACCTGCACGACACCGGAGCCATCGTCGTTGACGTCGACCCGCATGTCGATACGGAAGCAGCCCGTTGCCAGCACCGCGAGCACAGCCACGAGCACGAGCCGGCGCACCCGTCTCCGGGGCTGGACTGCGGTGGGCATCGTCGGATCTCCTCGCCGGGCTCTCGACGACCGTAGCCCCACCGGTGGGCAGGACCGTGGAACCGACTTCAGCCCGGCAGGACCGGCGCCAGCCAGCGGGCCGCCTCGTCGATGGCCATGCCCTTGCGCTCGGCGTAGTCGGCCAGCTGATCGTCACCGAGCCGACGCACGCCGAAGTACCGGCTGTCGGGGTGGGCGAAGTACAGCCCGCTCACCGAGGCAGCAGGGAACATGGCGAAGGACTCGGTGAGCGAGATGCCGATGCGGTCGGTCGCCTCGAGGAGGCGGAAGATCGTGCCCTTCTCGGTGTGGTCGGGACAGGCCGGATAGCCGGGCGCCGGCCGAATGCCCTGGTATCGCTCCCGGATCATCTCCTCGTTGGTGAACTCGTCGGTCTGATAGCCCCAGAGCTGGGTGCGCACCCGATGGTGGAGATACTCCGCACACGCCTCGGCCAGTCGATCGGCGAGCGCCTTCACCATGATGGCCGAGTAGTCGTCGTCGTCGGCTTCGAACCGCGCCGCGATGTCGTCGATGCCGCTCCCTGTGGTCACGGCGAAGGCACCGATGTGGTCCTTCAGCCCCGACTCGGTCGTGGCGACGAAATCGGCGAGGGCGAAGTTGGGCCGTTCGTCGGCGTGGCGTACCTGCTGGCGCAGGGTATGGAGCCGGGCCAGGCGCTGCGAGCGGGAGACGTCGGCGTACACGTCGATGTCGTCGCCGTCGGCGCTGGCCGGCCAGAAGCCGACGACCGCCTTGGGTCGTACCCATTGTCCGTCGATGATGCGATCGAGCATCACCTGGGCATCGGCGAACAGACCCCGCGCCGCCTCGCCGACGACCGCGTCGTCGAGAATCTTCGGAAAGGAGCCGGCCAGATCCCACGTGCGGAAGAACGGTGTCCAGTCGATGTAGTCGCGCAGCATCGCCGCCGTGATGTCGTCGAAGGTGCGCACGCCATGGAATGCCGGCTCGACCGGCGAGAACGACGACCAGTCGATGGGGACACGATTGGCCCGCGCGGTCTCGAGGTCGACGACCTGTGACCGATTGGTGCTGTCTCTCGCCGTGCGTATCGACTGGTACTCCTGGGCGACATCCGCCGCGTACTCGGCGCGCCGTTCACTGAGGAGCTCCGAGACGACCCCGACCGCGCGTGACGCGTCGGGCACGTGCACCACCGGCGAGTCGTACTGTTGGTCGATCTTCACTGCGGTGTGCACCTTCGATGTAGTGGCTCCACCGATGAGGAGCGGGACGTCGAAACCCTCGGCCTGGAGATCGGTGGCCACCCGCACCATCTCGTCGAGGCTGGGCGTGATCAGCCCCGAGACGCCGATGATGTCGGCGCCGACGTCGAGGGCGGTCTGGAGGATCGTGGAGGGTGGCACCATCACGCCGAGATCGATGACCTCGTAGTTGTTGCAGCGCAGCACCACCCCGACGATGTTCTTGCCGATGTCGTGGACGTCGCCCTTCGCGGTGGCCAGTACCACTTTGCCCGCCGTCCGGTCGGGACCACCTTCGGCCTCCATGTACGGCTCGAGATGAGCCACGGCCTTCTTCATCACTCGGGCGCTCTTCACGACCTGGGGCAGGAACATCTTGCCGCTGCCGAACAGATCGCCGACCACACCCATGCCGTCCATGAGCGGACCCTCGATCACCTCGAGCGCGCGGTCGGAGGCCAGTCGTGCCTCCTCGGCGTCCTCGACGACGAACTCGTCGATCCCGTGTACCAGGGCGTGTTCGAGCCGCTCGGCCACCGGCAGCTCGCGCCACGACAGGTCGACCGCGGCAGCCCGGGCCGACGACTGGGCGTCGCTCGCCACCTCGATGAGGCGTTCGGTGGCATCGGGCCGCCGGTTGAAGAGCACGTCCTCGATGCGCTCGCGCAGATCGCTCGGCACGTCTTCGAACGTGGGCAGCCGGCCGGCGTTCACGATGACCAGCCCGAGTCCCGCCTGCACGGCGTGATAGAGGAACACCGTGTGCATCGCCTCGCGCAGCGGGTTGTTGCCCCGGAACGAGAACGACAGGTTGCTCAGGCCGCCCGACACCCGGGCGTGAGGCAGCTCGGCACGGATGGTGCGGGTCGCCTCGATGAAAGCGCGCCCGTACTCGGCGTGCTCCTCGATGCCGGTGGCCACCGCGAAGATGTTCGGGTCGAAGATGATGTCCTCGGGGGCCATCCCGACCTCTTCGGTGAGTATTCCGTAGGCCCGCGCACAGATCGCCACCTTGCGGTCGTAGGTGTCGGCCTGTCCTTCCTCGTCGAAGGCCATCACCACGACCGCGGCGCCGTACCGCCGAGCGAGCCGGGCCTGCGCGATGAACGCGGCCTCGCCCTCCTTCATGCTGATGGAGTTGATCACCGGCTTGCCCTGCACGCACTTGAGCCCGGCCTCGATGACCGACCACTTCGAGGAGTCGATCATCACCGGAACCCGGCTGATGTCGGGTTCGGCGGCGATGAGGTTCAGGAAGCGGGTCATGGCCGCCTCGCCGTCGAGCATGCCCTCGTCCATGTTGACGTCGATGATCTGGGCGCCGTTGTCGACCTGATCGCGTGCGACCTCGACTGCTGCCGCATAGTCGTCGGCGCGGATGAGATCGGCGAAGCGGGCCGAACCGGTGACGTTGGTGCGCTCACCGATGTTGACCAACAGGCTGGCCTCGTCGATGGTCATGGCCTCGAGTCCGGCCAGCCGAGTGGCGACGGGCCGTTCGGGAACGACGCGCACCGGTTTGCGCGCGACCGCGGCCGCAATGGCGGCGACGTGGTCGGGTGTCGTGCCACAACACCCACCGACGACGTTCACGATGCCCTTGTCGGCGAAGTCGCCGATCAGGTCGGCCATGAGCTCCGCCGACTGGTCGTACTCGCCGAGCTCGTTGGGCATGCCGGCATTGGGATGACACGAAACCGGCACGTCGGCGACACGGGACAACTCTGTCACTGGGCTGCGTAGGCCCTTGGCTCCGAACGCGCAGTTCAGCCCGACGCTCAGCGGCTCGATGTGACGGACCGAGTTCCAGAACGCCTCGATGGTCTGGCCGGTGAGCGTGCGACCGCTCTGGTCGGTGACGGTGCCCGAGATCATGACCGGCAGGTCGACGCTGTGGCGCTCTCGGTACTC
>JAHEJN010000156.1 GCA_024638845.1 Acidimicrobiales bacterium
TCATCACCACCGTGGTGGAGATCCTCACCAACCGGATCGACCGCGGGTTGAGCCTGCCCGAGGCGATCGCCGCCCCACGCGCCACCCAGCGCAATACGAGCACGGTCCGTGCCGAACCGGACTATCGAGCCCGCTACGGGGCAGGGCTGGAGGCGCGCGGCCACGTGTTCAGCGACGCCGCCGAGATCGGCGCAGCGACCGGGTTGGAGTTCTTGGAAGACGGATCCGTGCTCGCCGCCGCAGAACCAGTACGCCGGGGTGGCGGTGACGCGGGCGTGCTCAGACCGTCCGGGTGACCATCGCCGTATATCGCATAGTGCGGCAAGTGCACGACCGGATCATCACGCTGGCTGCGCACGATCTGGCCGAGTGGATCGGGCGGCCCCGACCGACCTGACCACGTGCGTCACGCCGGGCTCACCGCGGAATCAGCAGCGTGGTCGGCGGTGTCGAACCGTGCGGTTCTGATCGGACGGTACCGGTCGAACAGCGTGATGATGAGGGTGAGGAGCAGCACGAAGAAGATCGTGGCGCCCTGATTCACGGGTTGGTCCGAGCCGCGAAGCAGCACGATGTACGAGATCGCGATCCCGGTGTTGATCAGCGCCATGCCAACGAACGCCCTCAGCGTCGACGACCAGGAGTGACCGTGCGTCGACAACCACTGGGTGACCGCTCCGTTGGCAACGACGAGAAACGCGACCGCGAACGTCATCTGCAGAGGAGTCGCGTCGGTGCCGGGCAGGACCTGAGCGAAGATGATCGAGATCAGCGACGACAGGACGACTTTCTCGAGCAGATCCCACGAGAAGAGCGCGGGCACGAACGGTGTCGCACCCAAGTTGGTGCTCTCGGGATGGGCGTCGACGTCGACGCTGGCACGCCAGTCGGCCGGAGGTGCAGCCCGCAGCGCGGCTCGCACCCCGATGGCCACCGCGATCGCGAGCCCGATGATGAGCGGGATGAACCAGAGATTCTCGCCGATCGCATCACCCCACGAGGTTTCAGTGGACACCCGAAACACGTCTTCCTTCATGAAGTCGGTGAAGTCGAGCATGGCGATGTGCAGCCACCATTCCTGCGGGAGCTTTATGAAGATCCAGATGGACGCAACGAGCACGATGATCTGTCGGTGACCCAGACGAGCCGGGTTCCAGGCGAGCCGGACGACTTCGTACGCGATGAAGAAGTACTCGAACGTGTTCGGGAAGATGAGCAGCACTGCTCGAGCCTCGGTGAGCTCGAACAGCACCACACCGACGAGGCGGTAGTACCACAGGGCCTGAGCGGTTCGGGCTGCGAACGAGTCGGCCCAGTTCCGGAACGTCGACATATAGGCGATCGCCAGGTAGTAGATGTCGAGGGCCTTGTCATACCCCTGGTAGTTGGTCAGGTCGAGATCGGTGTTGTTCTGGAAGATGGTCTGGTCGGCCGCGTCGAGCACGAGGCTGGCCACGATCGCCGGCAACGGAAAACGGAAGATCAGCAGCGGGATGCCGAGGCGCGCCCCGACCACGAGCAGGAAGATCACGTCGTCAGACAGAATTCAGCACTCCCGACTCGGATGATGACAACACGGCGGCACTCACCACTCTCGCACGGGGCGAAGCTAACCGCCCCGGCGCCGCGAACGAACGACCGCCGGACCCGATCCGGCTGGATGCGAGCCCTCTCGAAGACCGAGCACTACCCGGAGACCGTCGTCGAGTAGGACCCGAGGTAGCCGACCCGACTGCTCCGCCAGCAGTAAGCGGTCAATGAGCTCGCGACCGAGCGGCACGGCGACGGAGTCCTGGGGCAGCCCCGTCGCCGTCGACCGAAGCAGGACGTTGCCGGCGATGCCCGCTCGCTCCATGTTGGACGTGAGAGGTACGACATGGGTCTGCCACACATCGACTCCCAGGACATCGTCGGAGGAGACGACGACGCACGGTCGACGATTGTCCAGCCCGATCCAGTACACGCCCCCACGCGCTACCACGGAGCGGATCGTTCCATTCGTTCCACCGCCGCCCGGGATTCCTCCTCTGTCGGCGGTTCAGCACCCGCCAATGCAGCGTTGGCGAGCAACTGTTGGCCAACACTCGCCCCCGTTCGCGCGGCGGCGTAGTGACGAAGCTGATCGGCAACCCAGGTCGAGAACGGAACACCGAGACTCTCGATGATGGGCACGACATCATCCGCGACCCCACAGGGACTTCCACGTCAACGGCCCCCGGCGCGATCCGCAAGGACCACCGGGGGGCAAGGCCAAGGTCATGCGCGGCGGCTCGTATCTCTGCCACGACTCGTACTGCCACCGCTACCGCGTCTCGGCGCGCAGCTCGAACACTCCCGACTCGGCCACCGGGAACCTCGGTCTCAGGATCGCAGCAGCACCGTCGGCCGACTGAAGCGCCGGGCTGCACACCACCGTGACGATCGTCATCGTCGACTCCGCTCGACAGTGTGCCGTCGTCACAGGATCGACGACCGAGCTCGGCCAGCACGCCGTCGGCGTCGAGGTCCAGGCGTTCATCGACGCGGCACGCCGGGGCTCGCTCGAGAAGGCGCTCCGCGAACGGCTTGTCGCGGCAGCCGCCACATCCGATGCCGTGCTCCCCCACGAGCGTCACGACGTCTGGCTCCAGATCGAGTCACATTCGGTCGCGAGTCGACGCTGACGCCTGACTCCACCCATCTGGCCCGGTTGCCGCGAGCGGGTTACGGCGTTGTTGACTGAGATGCCCCGCCTGCTTCGAAGTACCGGCGGAGTCGACTCAGTCCTGTGCCGCCGCTGTCTCAGGTGTGGGCGATGGCATCGAGGATGTTGAGGCGCGACGCCCGCCGGGCCGGGAACGAGGCGGCGAGCAGTCCGGCGATGGTGGCAATGACGACGTATATGGCCAGTGTGCCGTACGGGATGGCGAGCTGGTCGATGAAGGAGTCAGGGATGGCGAGGACCGCGAGCCAGCCGAATGCCAGGCCGACGATCACTCCGAGGATCGCGCCGAAGAGCGAAACGATGCCGGCTTCGAAGCGGACCATGCTGCGGGTCTGGCGTCGGGTCATGCCGATCGCGCGCATCAGGCCGATCTCCTGGGTGCGTTCGAGCACGGACAGGGCCATGGTGTTGGTGATGCCCAAGAGTGCGATGACGATCGCAAGCACGAGGAAGACATTGATGATGACCAGCAACGAGTCGAGCTGGCCCTCGATCGCCTCTCGGAACTCATCGCGGGTCTCGAACTCGAGCTGGGGGTAGCTGCCCTCGAGCGGAGCGAGGGCCGCCTCGGCCGTAGCCAGATCGACACCAGGCGCAAGCTTGGCCGACACGACGTTGTCGTTGATCGCGTCGAAGTTCGCGTCCCACCCCGACAGATCGATGATGTAGTCGGCAACCAGGAAGCTGTTGGCGTAGGTCGCGCCAACGGTGAGTATCTGTGGGCCCGTGGCGGCGAACTCCACTTCGAGTGCGTCACCCACCACCACCCCGAGGTCGTCGGCTTTCGACTGGTTGAGCAACACGAAACCCGGCCCCGCACTGGCAGCCGGGTCACCGGACTGTACGTCGATGTCGAGCAGGTCGGTCAACACGGTCACGTCGGTGGCGGCAACTTCGCGGTTGGCTCCATCGACCCGTACGGTGCCGTAGCGCACGGCGGACACCTCGCTGAACTCGGGCAGCGCCGCAACCTCCGCTGCGAGCCGGTTGCTGAAGTCGACACCGTTGGCATCTCTCACGAGGAAGTCGGCGGTGAGCGTGGAGCCGAGCTCAGCGCGGAGACTCTCCTTCAGGGAGGTGGCGACGACGCTGGCCATGGCAATCAACGCCAACCCGATCATCAGGCCGGCTGCGGTCGCGGCGGTGCGCTTGTTGTTGCGGGCCGCGTTCTCCCGCGCCATGTGGCCGGTGATCTGGCGGCGAGGCAGGTGCTCGAGTGGCGCGCCGAGGAAGGAAGCCGATGGGCTCGAGAACAGCGGCGCGAACATGGAGACGGCAACGAAGGTGCACACCGCGCCGAGCCCGAGGCCAGTCAGCACGGCCGCAGTGTTGTCCGAGCCGCCGAAGAGCCCGAAACCCAACAGGACGATGCCGACGATCGCCAAGATGATGGCGATGATGGTGCGCCGCGTGCCTTCGCCGGATCCGAAGCGGTAGCCGGCGCGCATCGCCGCGACCGGGGGGACACCTGCGGCTCGTCGGGCCGGAGACAGCGAGGCCATCAGAGTGACGCCGACTCCGACGATCACCGCAACCGCGATGGTACGTGTGGAGAGCACGACATCGATGGTCGGCAAGCTGAACCCCAGCGCATCCATGGCGCTGCGCAGGCCGAAGGCCAACAGAACGCCGCCTCCGAGGCCCAGGATCGATGCCGTGATGCCGACGATCAGGGCCTCGAGTATGGAGCTGAAACGCACCTGAGCTGCGCTGGCGCCCAGCGCTCGGAGCAGCGCCAGTTGGCGCACTCGCTGACCCAGCAAGATGTTGAAGGTGTTGCTGATGATGAAGGTGCTCACGAATACCGCGACCAGAGCGAAGGCCAACAAGATGTTGCCGAAGATGTTGATGATGTCCCCGAAGTCCTCCTGGCCTTCCTCGATGATGACGTCGCTGCTCACCGCCTCGACAT
>JAHEJN010000157.1 GCA_024638845.1 Acidimicrobiales bacterium
GGAGATGATCGCGGCCCTCGACCTCTTCGATCGGATCGCCGACGATCCCGACATCCACCTCCCGATGATGCTCGAACCGGGCGACATGCAGTTCGTGCACAATCACTCGCTGCTCCACGATCGCACCGGGTTCGTGAACGAACCAGGCGCCCCCCGACACCTGTTGCGCGTCTGGCTGTCGGTGGCCGGTGATCGTGAACTTCCACCGGAGTACGCCCAGCGCTACGGGTCGGTCACTGTGGGTGATCGTGGTGGCATCGTCACGACGGGAACCGTTCTGCATGCACCCGTCGTCCCCTAGCGCGACCTCACCACTACCCTCGACCCGTATGTGGTCTCGCTCGTGGTTGGCGCTCATGATCGCGGTCCAAGTGGGCATCGATCAGTGGTCGAAGGGCTGGGCGGTGACCTCGCTCGGGCCGGATCGGCACATCTCGGTGGCGCCGACCCTCGACCTCGACCTGTCGTACAACCGCGGGTTCTCCTTCGGTACCGGCGCCGGGCAGGGCCGCCTCGTCGGCGTACTCGTGATCCTGATGATCGCCGCGTTGGTGCGGTTCGCCTGGCGGGAGCCGATGGGCCCGCGCCTCGTGTTGTGCGCCGTCATCCTCGGCGGCGCCCTCGGCAATCTCGGCGATCGAGTCCTGCGCGCCGACGACGGCTTCCTCACCGGACCGGTCGTCGATTTCATCGACGTGCATTGGTATGCCGTGTTCAACGTTGCCGACGTCTTCGTCGTCGGCGGCGTGGTTGCGTTGTTCCTGGTCGAGGTGGTCCGGCCGCTCGCCGTTCGGCCACTGATGCAGGTCGACGAAGTCGCCGAGACGTGACGCTTCCGATCTGGCGGGTGATTCCGGCGGTCGTCGTCGCGGCGATTGCACTGTCGTCGTGCGCGTCGAGCTTCGCCGACGGCGACGACCCGAACGTGGGTATCGGGGCGGGAACGGGTTCGGCCACCGTGTTGCGAGTGACGGTGGAGGTCGCCGCCAACGGACCCTTGCGCACGCTCGACCCCTTCGTGGTGGCGATCACCGATCCGGGAACTGACACCACTCACGTGACCTACAACTCCGACGCGCTCAACCGTGCCGCGTTCCCGGAGGATGCACCGCAGTTCTTCGAGGCGGCCGTCGTCGGCGACGAGGCCTACGCTCGGAACACCCCCTGGCCGATCCTCGACGGCGGCCCCGACGGCATCCTGTGGGGCGTCTGGTACCGGGTCGACTCCTTCGCGTTCGACGACTATCAGGTGGACGAAACCGATCTCGCCACCTGGCTCGGCCCCTTCGGTCAGGCCGAGGCGCCGTTGCCGGTGACCTTCATGATCCCCGGCGACGAGCTCGCTCGATTCCACGCCGACGGCGTCCCGCTCGCCGGCCTGGCGTCGCTGGTCCTGCCGCTCGAACCCGAGCTCGGCGTACGGGTCACCGCGGACGGCGACGAGCAGGACCGCATCTCCTCGCTCGTGATCGAGCCGGTCGAGCTCGGTGTGGACGACGTGGTGCACCGCGTCGAGGCCCGATTCGAGCACGGCGCCGTCCTCACCGAGCTGGGCATCGAGTCGGCCATCGATCCGCCCCCGGACTCCCTCGACGGGTGACCGGTTCGAGGACCGGGCTACGAGGTGGAGGTGGCGTGGTCGCGGAGATCGGTGAGGCTCACCCACTCGAGGGTGGCGGCGTGGGTCGCCTCGAGCACCACAGGCGGAGCCTTCCCGGCCTCGAGTGCTTCCTGCCAGCGCGGCGCGCACAGGCACCACTGATCGCCGGGCTTCAGGCCGGCGAAGCCGTACTCCGGCATCGGCGTCGACAAGTCGTTTCCGACCGAGGCCGTGTACTCGAGGAACTCGGCGGTGAGAACGGCGCACACGGTGTGGACGCCGGAGTCGCCGGCGCCGGTGTCGCAGCAGCCGTTGCGGTAGAAGCCGGTGAGGGGGTCGAGCGAACACGACTGGAGCTCGGTGCCGAGCACGTTCTTGGCCATGACCTCATCAAATCACGTCCTCCCGGCGCGCGCGCCACCGGAGGGATCCAGACGTGCGATGCTCGGGAACCAACCGAGGTCTGGCCTCGTCGTACCGGGTGATCCACCATGACTCCTTCGAAACACTTCCCCATCGCCTTGTTGCTCGTGCTCGCACTGGTCGCCGTCGCGGCCGCATGTGGCAACGACTCGTCCGACGCCGGTGAGACCGTGAGCACCGACGACACACCGGCCGACCCCGGGGCAGATCCCACCGAGCCGCCCCTCGGAGCGGGCCCGTACCCTGTCGCCGAGGTCACCATCGACTACACGGACGGTGAAACCAGCTACTCGTATGGCATCACCTGTCTGGGAGACACCGCCACGGTCCTCGGCGATGCGCCGACCAGCGTGGTCGATCAACGCGCCTGCCTGGCCCTCGCCGACGAGGGCGTGCAACAGCGGCTGATCGCCGGCCCGCCCCGCGATCAGATCTGCTCGGCGCAGTACGGCGGGCCTGACGTGGCGACCATCACCGGACGCATCGACGACCAGCCCGTCGACACCACCGTCGATCTCACCAACGGCTGTGGGATCTCCGATTGGAACGAGTTGTTGGCCGATCTCCTGCCGACGCCGACCGGCGCCTGAGACCACATCGGTCGGCGCACCCGACTTGCGGTATAGGTTTCGACCATGACCAAGCTCGGATACCAGATCCCCAACTACTCGTATCCCGACGTCGATGCGGCGGGCATCTTCCCGAATGTGGTCCGTCAGGCGGCCGAGGCCGAAGCCGCCGGCTTCGACACCGTGATGGTGATGGATCACTTCAACCAACTGCCGATGCTCGGCCCTCAGGACAACGAGATGCTCGAGTGCTACTCGGTGCTGTCGGCGCTTGCGTCGACCACGTCGCACGTGCGACTCGGTGCCCTCGTCACGGGCAACACGTATCGCAACCCGGCTCTGTTGGCCAAGACCGTGACCACCCTCGACATCGTGTCGGGCGGTCGCGCCCAGCTGGGAATCGGGGCCGGATGGTTCGAGGAGGAACACGTCGCCTACGGCTACGAGTTCGGCACGTTCTCCGATCGCTTCGCCCGGCTCGAAGAGGCGCTGTCCATCATCCTGCCGATGCTGCGCGGCGAACGGCCTACCTTCTCCGGCGAGTACTACCGCGCCGTCGAGGCGATCAACGAACCCCAGCCGATCAACCGCATTCCGGTGATGATCGGCGGATCCGGCGAGAGGAAGACCCTGCGCATGGTCGCGCAGTACGCCGACCTGTCGAACCTCACCTGCGGGCTCGACGAGGTCGACCGCAAGCTCGACGCACTCGCCGGGCACTGCGACCGGCTCGGCCGCCCGCGCCGCGACATCACGGTGAGCCTGAACACGGCCGTGGTGATCGGCGAGACCCATGAGCAGGCCCGCGGCGAGTTCTTCGATGCGCTCCAGCGGATACACGGCCTCGATGCCGCCAGTGCGTCACCCGACGAGCAGGCCTTCTTCGAGAGTCAGGTGACCCTGGGCGATCCCGACACGGTCGGTGAGCGATTGGCCGAGGCCCTGGCATCGGGTGTCGACGGGCTCACGCTGTCGCTTCCCGTGCAGTCCCACATCGAAGGGCGCATAGCCATGCTCGGCGCCGTCGCCGCGCCCCTGGTGTTCAGCTGAGCTGGTCTTCCGCCACGGCGTCGAGCGTCTGCCCCGCAACCGCGGCGGCGTCGGGTTCGAGGCGCTCGGCACGAAGGGCGCCGCGGCGGACCTTCCCGGCGTCGTCGCGAAGGGGCACCGCGACGAATTCGTAGGTGCGGGGGAGCTTGTAGCGCACGAGCTGTCCGGCGAGGAAGGCGGCGAGCTCGTCCTCGATGTCGGCGTCGGCCTCGACGATGGCGTGGATGCGGTTGCCCTTGTCGGCATCGGGCAGACCGATCACCGCGGCCGATCTCACGGCGGGGTGCTCGTTCAGCGCCGCCTCGACCTCGGCCGGGTAGACGTTGGCGCCGCCCACCAGGATCATGTCGGTCCGTCGGTCGGCGAGGTACACGAAACCGTCCTCATCCATCGATCCCATGTCACCGAGACTCTCCCATCCGTCGAGCGACCGGGCCTCGGCCCCTACGTACCGGTACGTCGGCGTGTCGCGACCGGCCGACCGCATGAAGATCTCACCCACCTCACCGGCGCGAACGTCGTTGCCGTTGTGGTCACAAATGCGGATCTCTCCACTGATGAGCCGGCCGACGGAGCCCGGATGGGCCAGCCAGTCGTGGCCGTCGAGCACCGTGATGGCCTGGCCCTCGGTACCGGCGTACAGCTCCCAGATGACGTCGGGGCCGAGCCAGTCGATCCACGCCTGCTTCAACCACCGCGGACAGGGTTCGGCCAGATGGAACGCCACCTTCATCGACGACACGTCGTAGCCGAGACGAACGGGTTCGGGCAGCTTCCAGATGCGTTGCATCATGGTGGGCACGAGATACATCGCCTCGGCACGGTGCTCTTCGATGGCGCGCAGAGTGGCTTCGGGCTCGAATCGAGGGAGCAACACCACATGGCTGCCGGCCA
>JAHEJN010000158.1 GCA_024638845.1 Acidimicrobiales bacterium
TCCTGGGCGGCTACGGCTACATACGCGACTTCCCTGTCGAGCGCTGGCACCGTGATGCCAAGATCCACGACATCTTCGAAGGCACCGAGCAGATCCAGCAGCTGGTGATCAGCCGGGCCATCTCGGGGATGCGAATCGAGTAGTCTGACCTGCTGGTTTGCCGTCGGCGGTCACAACGGTGACCAAGGGTCACCAACGGTCACCAGCTGTGGATAACTGATTCATCCCTACCCTCATCCCTACCCGGGGTAGGGATGAACGCGCTACGGTCGGACGTCATGGCGACGATACGACAGCGACGACCCGGCGTCTGGGAAGTGCGTGGTTACACGGGCAAGGACGTCGACGGAAAGTCGACCCAGGTGTCGCGCACCGTGTACGGCACCAAGAAGGACGCGAAGGTCGTGGCGGCCGAGCTGACGGTGAAGCCGGCCCGCAACGCCGGCGGCCGCAAGCTGCGCCAACTGCTCGACGAGTGGATCGACATCAAGACGCCTGGCTGGGCCGACCTCACGATTCGGGATCAGACGAGCCGGGCTCGCCAGGTCGCGGCGGATCCGATCGCCAACATGTCGGTCGCCTCGATCGGCGTGTCCGATGTCGACCGCTGGGTCGCCCGGCTACGCAGGGCCGGCGTGGGGGAGGGTGCGATCCGCAACCAGCACACCGTTCTGCGGTCAGCGCTCCAGCAAGCCGTCCGTTGGGAGTGGATCGCCACAAACCCGGCCTCGAGCGCGCCGATCGAGAGCCCGAAGCGCCAGCAGCAGCGGACGCTCACCAACGACGAGGTGCGGGCGGTGATCGCCGCAGCCGCTGAGGTGCACGAGCTTGCCCCGCTCGCGTTCCGCCTTGGCGCCGAGATGGGTGCTCGGCGAAGCGAGCTGGCTGCGCTTCGTTGGGACAAGTTCGTCGGCGACAAGGTCGTGGTCGACGGCCAGATCATCGTGTCGACCGATGCCGATGGAGTCCGAGCGCCAAGGTTGAAGCCGACCAAGACGGGTAGCCGTCGAGTCGTGACCTTGAGCCCGGCTCTGTTGGCCATGGTCGAGGCAGCTCAGGCGAAGTACGGCGAAGTAACCAGGTGGCTCTTCACCCCCGACGCCGATCCGCCGAACCCCGACCGCATCGGCTGGTGGTGGCGTCGCTCTCGCGAGCTGGCCGGCATCGACTCTCGCTGGCGCCTCCACGATCTCCGCCACTGGTCAGCAACCGAGGCGATCGCCTCCGGCCAAGACGTCCGCACCGTCGCGAACCGCCTCGGGCATGCCGACCCAGCGATGACGCTTCGGGTGTACGCGCACGCGGTCGGGGCGGCGGATGAGGCGCTCGCTGAGATACTCGGAGATGCCCTCGGTGGCTGAGCTGGCGCGCAGGCAGGCCTCAGCTCCTGCAGAAGGTGAGGAGCTGATCGATGTAGCCGTCGTCTGCTCTCTGAAGAGCTCGGCGGTAGTCCTGTCGTAGCTCGTCCGCCTCAACATCGAGATTCCGGCCCCAGGTAAACGTCGGTTCGTCCATCGAAAGAAGTAGATGGTCTGTTGCGATGCGACCGTGGCGTCCGTTTCCGTTGGGGAATGGGTGGATCTGTACGAGCGGGTGATGGAATCGCGCGGCCAGTTCGTCCGGTTCGAACGTGCCCGCCTCCACCCACGTCCGCGCGTCGTCGACCAGAGTTCGCACCGCTGCACTGATCTGCGTGGGATCGATGCCGATGTTCGTCTCGCGTGTTCGATACCGGCCCGCCCACGTCCACACCTGGCCGAGCATCGCTTTGTGGAGATCGCGGAGGTACTTGTCGTCCAGCAAGACGTCGGTGGATGGAGGCCGGCGGCGTAGCGCGGCGGCAATGTTGCGTTGTTCCGCGTCGAAGAGATCACCGAGCGTCGCGATGTAGGAGGGGATGAGGCCCTCGCGATCTTCCTCGGATAGCTCGGTGTGGCCATCGGCCTGCGGAACCAGCGGGTCGTTCAAGGCTACGTCTCGCTATCGCGCCAGAGTCCCCGCCGATCGATGAGATCGGCTGCGATCTCATCGATCTGGGCGGCAAGGTCGGCGTTGGACACGGCCTGGTCTTCGAGCCGGCTGTGGTGCTCGACGGTGGCGAGGAGTTGGCGGGCCTTCTCGTGAGAACGAGCTCGTACTATCTCCTCGAGCGAGGTCCGCGGCACGATGGCATAGACGAGCTCGCAGTCCATTGCCGCGGCGGCGCGGGCGAGGGTGTCGAGCTGAACGGTCGAACGCTGTTCACCTTGCTCGAGGTCGACCACACTCTGCTGGCTGATTCTCATCCTTTGGCCGAGTTCAGTCGTCGACATCCCCAGAGCCTCGCGGACCGCTCGGATCCAACCGCGGTGGGGTCGCGGGATCTCGTTCAGACTGCTGGTCTTCAGCCGCTCATCGAGGCGGCGACGGGCGATGCTTGCCTGTTTCATGTGTTTAGCCTACACACTGTGACCTGTAGATAGCTAGTTTGTCTACAGGTTATGACCTGTAAATATTGTCAGCTATGACAGGCTGTGACCTGTAGAAAGCGCCTCCCCGCTGGATCAGCTCGGATGATTGCTGCGCTGTAGGTCGAGCCAACGGTCGATCTCGCGGGGGTCGAAGCGGATGAACTTGCCGATCTTCAGAAACGGCACGCGATCCTCGGCCGTGAGGCGTCGGATGAAACGTTGGGTCACGCCGAGACGTTCGGCCAGAGCGGGAACGTCGATGAGTACTCGTGGGGTAGTCAGCGCGCTCTCGACGGGCGGGCTCGTGTGGCGTGGAAAGGGCAGTTGTGGATCATTGTCCATGCCGCCAGAGGGACCGCCGGGTGCGCGAAGTGTGACAAGCGGATTCGGGATGACGTTGGTCGTCGGCGAGGGGGGTGAGGCGCGACCTACCGTTCCACCTCCCGTTACGCCTACTGCTCCTCGGCACACTCTGGTGATCGGGTCCAGAACCGTGTCGCCGGTCCGTTCGAGTTCGAGCAGCCTGCCGGACGCTGAGTTGGTGGACGGTTGAGCGCATTTTCGCGAGGAGGTCGTAGACCTCCAGTTGTGTCTCGGGTTTTCCGTGGTCAGAACATGAGATGAGATGACCGTGGACTTGATCCAGCACAGACTCCGGTATTTGCAATGCTTGGGGCGCCTCGGTGCCGATTGGGAGGTGTTCGATGTCGGCGTCGTTTCGGCCCTTGGGGCCGAAATTTCTAACCTCCATCTAACGTCTTTTCGCTTTCGGGGCTCGGTAGCTGGTCTTGGTCGGCGCGGTTTGGCTTCGGGGACGTCGTCGTGAAGGGGCACGTAGCGAAGCGCCGGTGGAGGACGAAGTCGGGCACCAAGACCGGCTGGTATGTGGTTTTGGACATCGGGCGGGACCTCGACGGCAAGCGACGCCAGAAATGGCACAGCGGATTCGCGACTCGTGGGGAGGCCGAGACGGCCCGGGCCGCCTTGGTCGCTGAGCTCGAAGTCGGGACCTACATCGAACCGAGTCCGGTCACGCTCGATGAGTGGGTGACCGGCGGTTGGTGGACACTGATCAAGGCCCGGGTCAAACCATCCACCGCAGCCGCCTATGGGGCGAACCTTCGCCATCACGTCCTGCCATCGCTGGGCCGGATACGGCTCAGCAGCCTGCGAGCCGAACACCTGAACCGGCTCTACACCTGACTGTTGCAGGACGGCCGAACGGATGGGCGGGGCGGACTCGGCGCTCACACGGTCCGCAACGTGCATGTCATCACCCGCCTCATTCTCCGCGACGCTTGCGCTGCAGGGTTGATCGCCCGCAACGTCGCCGATCTCGCCATCCCTCCGCCACGCCGGTCGCCAAGGCAGGCTCCGTTGCGGTTCTGGCAGCCTCATCAGGTCCGACTGTTCCTTGCAGCGGTGCATGGCGAGCACCTCGAAGCCGCCTGGCATCTTGCCGCTCTCACTGGGATGCGCCGAGGCGAGATCGCAGGACTGCGCTGGGATGACATCGACTTCGACAAGCAGCGTGTCTACATCCGACAGACCCGAGGACGAATCGGTACCGAAATGGTGATCAGCTCACCCAAGAGCGGGAATGGTCGCCTCATTGACCTCGACACCGAAACAGTCCGCCGTCTTGGTGAGCATCGGGAGCGGCAGAGTCTCAGAAGCGGACGGCTCGGCACCGTGAACCCCGATCGGTTCGTATTCCTCACACCCGACTTCACACCGGTCCGCCCGGACTACCTGTCGGAACGGTTCCTGCGCATCAGCGTCCACCTCGGGCTGCCCCGGATCCGGTTCCATGACCTGCGCCATACCTACGCCACTATCTCACTCGCCACCGGCGTGCCGATCAACGTCGTGTCCGAACGCCTGGGGCACACCAACACGTCGGTCACGCTAAACGTGTACTCCCACGTCATGCCGGGGATGCAAGCCAGCGCCGCGCAAGACATCGCCAACTTCATCATCGGCACCGAAGAACTCGAACGAGGATCCGCCACAGCGGCGGCGAAACTCACCCGCGACAGCCGTCACGGCCCCTGGCACCGTCAA
>JAHEJN010000159.1 GCA_024638845.1 Acidimicrobiales bacterium
TCGAAGAGCACGATCTCGCCACCGGCCGGGAGGTGCTCGGCGTAGCGCTGGAAATACCACTGCGTCTGCTCGCGCTCGGTGGGCTTGGGCAGCGCCGCCACCCGCACGATGCGAGGGCTGGCGCGCTCGGTGATGCGCTTGATCACGCCGCCCTTGCCGGCCGAGCCGCGGCCTTCGAAGATCACCAGGACCTTCAGGCCTTGTTTGGCCACGTAGTGCTGGAGGATCACGAACTCCTGCTGTAGTCGGGCCAGTTCGGCCTCGTACACCGGCCGCTTGACCCGCCCCGACTTCGTGTAGTTGTCCGGGTTCTTCTTGTCGCTCGGCATCGGTGGTTCCTTCGCTTCCGCAGCTTCCGACCTCCCGCGACCTTAGGGGCTCGACCGCAGTTCGTTCACCTCGAGCCACGCGCCCGGGTTGGCTTGTCGCAGTGGCCTGCCATCCTTGGTCGCGTGGAAGACCCCGAGACCGTCGTCGAATCGCTACGTCCGCTCCCGTCGACCGAGCTGCACCACCTGGCCGAAGCTCTGAGGGAGGACAAACGCGCGGCGCCCGGCACCGACAACGGCTTTCGCGCCGTGGCTCTGGTGGCCCTCATCGACGGCACCGAGCTCGCCGAGGTGAGCCGGCGCGACGCGGCGATCAACGGCGCGCCCTGATGGCCAGGTCACGACGCCAACAGCTCACGATCGCGGGTGTGGTCGTGGCGGTCGGCCTCGCAACGGTTGGCACGGCAACCTGGCGATTCACGTCGGCCCCGTCGGCCGCTTCGATCGGCGACGTGGCGTCGAGCGATGCGATCGTGGTGTTCGTCGGGGGGAAGGGCGAGCGTCTCGAGGTGGTGTACCAGCTGCTCGACGCCGGTGTCGCCCCGAACGTGGTGATACCCAACGGGCTGTCACCCGGGTCGGCCGAAGCGAACCGGCTGTGCCTCGACGAGACCCGCGCCGAGGTGTTCTGTCCAGAGCTTCCCGACGGCGACACCCGATCGGAAGCCCGACTCATCGGTCGAATCGCAACCGAGAACGGCTGGCAGCGCCTCGTGCTCGTGACCTCCGACTACCACGTCGAGCGAGCCGGTCTTCGTCTCGGGCGCTGCTTCGACGGCGAGGTTGAAGCGGTGGCTGCCGATTCCGATCTCGGCGGGAGGGAGCGGATGGGCAAGCTCATCCACGAGCTGTTCGGCCATGTCGAGGCGCGGGTTGTCCAACGCAGCTGCTGAGCTCTCCACATGCAACGAGCGCGAACACGATGGCCGCTCAGTGGACAAACCCGACCAGATCGACAAGAAAGGGTGCTGTGGAACCCGAGAGAGAGACCCCCGTTACCTTCCACAAGATCCTCGATCACGACGAGCTGCCCGAGGGACGGGTGACCACCGTGAACGTGGGAAAGCACTCACTGGCGGTCACCCGTCACCAGGGCCGCTACGGCTGCCTCGACAACTCGTGCCCCCACCAGGGCGGGCCCCTGGGCGAGGGATCGATCGAGAAGGGCCTGTTGCGGTGCCCGTGGCACGGCTACGACTACGACCCCCTCTCCGGTTCACCACCTCCGCCGTTCGACGATGCGCCGGCCTGCTTCGAGGTGGAGGTCCGCGACGACGGCGTCTATGCCGCGCTTCCGGACGAGCAGCCGAGACCACGCACCGTGAGCGATGTACTGGTCGAGACCATGGTGAACTGGGGAGTCGAGTCGGTGTTCGGCATGGTGGGCCACTCGAATCTCGGTTTCGCCGACGCGCTGCGCAAGGCCGAGGAGCGAGGTGACCTGCGTTACTTCGGAATTCGCCACGAGGGCGCAGCCGCGTTCGCGGCAACCGCCTACGGCAAGCTCACGGGCGGGCTGGCCGCCTGTTTTGCCATCGCCGGGCCCGGTTCGACGAACCTGCTCACGGGCCTGTACGACGCCAAGGTCGACCGAGCGCCGGTACTGGCCATCTCGGGTCAGGTGCCGTCGAAGGTCATGGGCCGCGGCGCCTTCCAAGACCTCGACCTGACGGCAGCCTTCGCCGACGTGGCTCGCTACGGCCAGACCGTGCAGGCCGGGTCGAATCACGCCGAGCTCATGGCGCTCGCGTGCAAGACGGCGCTGGTCGAGCGCGACGTGGCGCACCTGGTTCTGCCCGACGAGGTGCAGATCGCGCCGAGTGACACCGAGGCGGGGGCGCCGCTCGGACGTATGGGCTCGCGTGAGATCGCGCCGCCGGCCGATGTGCTCGACGCGGCCGTTGCCCGCATTGCCGCCGCCGAACGCCCGTTGGTGATCGTGGGAGCCGGCGCCCGCCACGACATGGCGGCCATCGTTGGCCTCGCGGACGTGATCGGCGCGCCGGTGGCCACGACGTTCAAGGCCAAGGGCCAGATCAGCGACACCCATCCGCTGGGATGTGGTGTGCTCGGTCGCAGCGGTACGCCCATCGCCAGCTGGTTCATGAACGAGAGCGACCTGATCGTGGTGTTCGGCGCGTCGTTCTCCAACCACACCGGCATCAGCGACTACAAGCCCATCGTGCAGGTCGACTTCGACCCCATGGCGCTCGGGCGGTTCCACCCGGTGGAGATACCGGTGCTCGGCCACGTCGGCGTGACCGCCGAGGCGCTCGCCCGGCAGCTCGGGGCGCTCGAAATCGAGTGCGCCGATCACCGCGCCGAAGTCGCCGAACGGTGGGCCATCTGGCGAGCCGAGAAGCAGTCGCGGGCGATCGACGACAAGGGCCACGGGCTCAATGCGGCCGCCGTGTTCGACTCGATGAGCCGCCTGATCGACGCCGACGCCGTCGTGTGTGTCGATGTCGGCAACAACACGTATTCCTTCGGGCGCTACTTCGAGGTGCAACAGCAGTCGGTGCTGATGTCGGGGTATCTGGGCTCGATCGGCTTCGGTTTCCCGGCTGCGATGGGGGCGTGGGCGGCCGTGGGCGACCATCGTCAGATCGTGAGCGTGAGCGGCGATGGTGGCTTCGGTCAGTACGCCATGGATTTCAGCACCGCCGTCAAGTACGACATGAACGTCACCCACGTGCTGTTGGACAACGACGAGCTCGGCAAGATCTCCAAGGAGCAACGGGCTGCCGACTTCGACGTCTGGCAGACCTCGTTGGTGAATCCCGATTTCGCCGCGTTCGCCGAGCTGTGTGGCGGCAAGGGCGTTCGGGTGAGCGGGTTGGGCGAGCTCGATGATGCCATGGCCGAAGCGCTCGCGCATCCGGGGCCGGCCCTCGTCGATGTCGTATCCGACGTCTCCCTGCTCTGAAAAGGAGAGGTTCCCGATGACCATCACACCTGCCCCCGACGGTTTCGCCGCCACTCGTGACTCGCTGCACCGGTTGGCCCGCTATGTGATCACGCCGCGACGCCAGCAGATCGACGGGCGAGAGCGACTGATACAGCTGCCGGGCGGCTTCGGCACCCCCGTGCTGTCGACCGACCTCCAGATGCAGGTCGATGGCGTCGACTTCGTGGTCGCCCAGAGCGGCTCGGTCGTTCGCGAGCCGATCACCACTCTGCGCCGAGCGGGGGAGCTGGTGAACGTCGAGCCGAGCGACCACACGGCCAAGCCCGACATCCCGCAGATGGGTGACATCGACGAGACGTTGACCGTCGACACCGATGCGGCCGCGTATCTGGCCCGGTGGTTCGCCTTCTCGTCGGCGGTTCTGGCCGCGCTCCTCGAGGACGAAGCCAGCACCGACGCCACCGACATCGTGATCTGGTCGCATCACTTCGACCCGTCGATAGAGCTGCTCGCCGACAACCACAGGGCGAGCTACGGCGGCTCACCCGGCGACGGCACCATCGCCGAGCCGTACTTCTACGTCGCGCCGTGGTCACCCGACGATGTTGCTCCCGACCCGTACTGGAACGCCGAGGGCTACGTCGGCTCGGCGCTTCGGGCCAGCAAGCTGAGCAGCAGCGACCATGCCCTGGGTGCGGCCATCGACTTCCTCCGACGCGGCCGCGATCTGCTCGCCGTCAACGACTGACGCTGCTCGAATACCCCGCCGGCATGTTGACCGGCGGGGTGAAGTGCAACAAGTCCCGGTCAGTCCGACCGACTCAGCGCACTATCGGCTGGTCGTGAGGATCTCGGGGCTCACGTGGGGGTCGATGTCGCTCAGTTGCGGGGCGACGAGAACGACCGGTTGGGTCGTGAGGATCTCGGGGCTCACGTGGGGGTCGATGGTGGTCAGCGACGGTGCGACCAACACGACCGGTTGGGTCGTGAGGATCTCCGGGCTCACGTGGGGATCGATGTCGCTCAGCGACGGCGTATCGCTGATCTCATCGTTGGTAGCCACGATCACCGCCACAACGGCGGCAAATCCGGCCATCAGGAAGATCGCTGCCATCCAAGACAGCCACCGGGTGACCCGCCGCGGCTGTTGCCGTGGTGGCATCGGCGGCCGTTCCTCTTCGACCAACGGTTCCCGTTCGGGAGACAGTACCTGAGTAGTTTCTCGTTCTTCGAGGATCGTCATTGCGCCTCCTTTCGTGGTTCGATTCTTCTC
>JAHEJN010000069.1:0-8351 GCA_024638845.1 Acidimicrobiales bacterium
GCGTTCGGGGCCAGATCGGCCACCCGGCGTGACACGCTCTCGGGATGGTACCGATCGTTGCCCATCAGCACCAGCATCGGGGTCGGGCACGACGAGACGAACTCGGGCGTGGCGCTGAACACGAAGTCTCCGCCGAACATCGCCTCGCGAAAGCCCGCCCAGTCGGTCGGGCCGGCTTCGGGATGGGCGGCGCGCTGCTCGTCGGCCCACGTGTCGAACATCTCGTGGAAGGCGTCGCGGTTGTCGTCGAGGCCGATCGGCTGCTTCAGGACGGCGGCAACCACCCGTTCGGGCGCCGCCTGGATCAGGCCCAAGATGTAGGACCCTCCGATGCACATGCCCTCGACCAGGAACCGGTCGACGCCCAGGTGATCGAGCAGCGCCAGCTGATCGTCCGTGTAGGTGCTCCAGCCCGAATCGGCGGTGACCGGACCGGTGGATGCGCCGGCGTTTCGTTGGTCCATCGCGATCACCCGATAGTGCTCGCCCAGATGATCGATCGGGTTCCACGGCGCGTTGTCCCACCATTCGATCGACGAACGCACACCACCTGGCGCAATCAACAGCAGCGGGAATCCGCTCCCGCGCTCGAGATAGTTGATGGTGGTGTCACCGGTGGTGAATGTGGGCATGAGGTCCTCCGATGGGTCAGACAGATGTCAGGTACGAGCTGAGATCGTGCTGGATGGCGACGAGGGCCCGCGCATCGAGGCGACGGGCCGGCTGGATGCGTCCGACATCGACGATGGTGGCATCGGTTCCGGTGAGCAGAGCCGCCGCTCGGGCGGCGATACCGATCCCGACGACGAGGGGTCGCCCACCACAATCGTGAACGGTCGGACGCGTCCGAACGAGCGTCTCGAGCCGGCCGGCCACGGTGTCGGGGTCGCCGGCGTCGGTGCTCACCTGGGGGAACCGTCGATACCGGGCCATGCGGTCGGACAACAGCTCGTGCACACGAGCGGCCGGATCCGCCTCCTCGAGCAGCGGCCGTGTCTTGCTCGATCGTGAGTGCAGCACCCGATCGAGAATGGCTTCGGGCGAAGCGGCCAGACAGAAGACCCGCCCTGATCCCCCGAGGAGGCGTTCGGTGTCACGATCGAGCATGGTGCCCCCGCCCGTGGCGATCACGTGGCGGTGCGTACGGGCCAGGCCCGCGACCGTCTCCCGTTCGAGCTCGCGGAATCGCGGTTCCCCATGAACGGCGAACAGGTCGGCGATGGGACCGTGCTCCGACTCGATGAGATCGTCGGTGTCGACGAAATCGAAGCCCAGTCGTCGGGCCAGACGTCGACCGCCTGTCGACTTGCCGGAGCCCATGAAGCCGGTGAGCACAACGTTCTGGTTCGGATCGGTAACCCTTTCGAGCATCGGGCCACACGGTAGTAGCCGCCGAGGTCGCGGGTTCTCGCATACCATCGGCGTTCGTGGCACGCGAGATCCTCGTTCTCAACGGACCGAACCTCAACCTCCTCGGTATTCGTGAGCCCGAGGTGTACGGCACCGAGACGCTCGACGACATCATCGGCATCCTCGGCGCCCATGCCGCCGATCACGACGTGAGTCTCCGTCACGTGCAGTCGAACAGCGAGGGCGAGCTGATCGACGCCTTGCACGATGCCCGCACCTGGGCCGACGGGGTGATCTTCAATCCGGGTGCCTTCACCCACTACAGCATCGCCCTGCGCGACGCCGTGTCGGCCGCCGAGCTACCCGTCGTCGAGGCCCATCTCTCGAACGTTCACGCTCGGGAGGCCTTTCGCCACACGTCGGTGCTCAGCGCGGTGTGCGTCGGGGTCGTGTGCGGATTCGGCCGGACCAGCTACACGATGGCCCTCGACGGTCTGATCGCCCACCTCGATCGCTGAGACCGATCGACCGGAGTAGGGCGCACGTCGATCCGGGCGCCTAGCGTGGCGACAGCCACGTCGTGAGGCAAGGAGCTGGAGATGATCGTCGGAACCCCGACCGAGGTGAAGAACAACGAGCGGCGCGTCGGACTCACGCCGGCCAGCGTGCGGGAGATCGTCAGCCACGACCACTCGGTCCTCGTCCAGCGCGGCGCGGGAATCGGGATCGGTGCCTCCGACGCCGACTACGAGGCGGCCGGGGCCCGTCTCGTCGATTCCGCCGACGAGCTCTTCGCGTCGTCGGAGATGGTCGTGAAGGTCAAGGAGCCGCAGGCGGCCGAGCGGGCGATGCTTCGTCCGGGTCAGATCCTGTTCACGTACCTGCACCTCGCGCCCGACGCAGCCCAGACCGCCGACCTCGTGGCCAGCGGCTCCATCTGCATTGCCTACGAGACCGTCACCGATGCGTCCGGCGGCCTGCCGTTGCTCGCGCCCATGTCGCAAGTGGCGGGCCGCATGTCGATCCAGGCCGGTGCCCATGCCCTCGAGAGCCCCAACGGCGGTGCCGGACTGCTCCTCGGTGGTGTGCCCGGCGTCGCCTCGGCCAACCTGGTGGTGCTCGGCGGTGGTGTCGTCGGCGAGAACGCCATCGAGATGGCGATCGGTCTCCAGGCCTCGGTGACGGTGCTCGATCGAAACCTCGCTGTCCTCGATCGGCTCGGCCACCGTTACGGGGCGGCGCTCGAAACCGTCTACTCGACCCAGGCGGCAGTGGAAGACCTGGTGACCGCCGCCGACCTCGTCATCGGGGCGGTGCTGGTCAAGGGCGCAGCGGCTCCGAAGCTGGTGACGGCCGAGATGATCGGCGTGATGAACGCAGGGTCGGTCGTCGTCGACGTGGCCATCGACCAGGGTGGGTGCTTCGAGACCTCTCACCCCACGACCCTTCACGACCCCACCTACGTGGTCGACGACGTGGTGCACTACTGCGTCGCGAACATGCCCGGTGCGGTACCCCGGACCTCGACCTCTGCCCTCAACAACGCGACCTTGCCCTTCGTTCTCGCACTGGCCGACAAAGGCGTCGGCCGAGCGCTGATCGACGACGTCCATCTCCGCAACGGCCTGAACGTGAGCGCAGGGGCGGTCACCGAAGCGGCCGTCGCCCACGCTCTCGGCTACGACTACATCGAGCCGCTCGAGGCCGTGGCCGAGATGTCGGCCTGACCCAGGCGTCGTCGCCGACTCACGCTCGCGGTGACCCGGCCACGGATCGACGATGTGGGCACGCGTCCGAACTGACGGCTGTGGGTACCGTGCGGGCTCCAGAGCGTGACCAGTCCGCCGTCGACGGCGGCCACCTGCTTCACGACATCGACGTCCTTGAACGGATGCCGGCTCACCACGATGTCGCCGACTCGAACAACCGCCGTCGCATCGACGAGCACGTACTCACCGTCACCCAACAGCGGCTCCATGCTCGCGCCCCGAACGCGGAAGATCCGCCGTCGCCGTCGGGCCCAGCTCAGCAGTTCGCCGATCACGGCGCAGCCGACGACTCAGCCGGCGAGGTAGAAGTCGACGTCGCGGCTCTTGGCACCCCAGAACATGTTGTGGATGTTCTCGATGGCGGCGATGAGCTGGTCGCAGGCGTCGACGTCGACGTTCTGCTTGCACGTCGAGCAGAGCTTGGCGGCATTCCAGAACGTCTCGTGGAGATCGGGATAGGCATCGAGGTGATCGGGCTTGAAGAAGTCGGTCCACAGGATGAGGAGCTCGCGCTTGGCCAGCTCGGCCTGTTCTTCCTTGATCGCCACGTAACGAGCGGCGGTGTTGAGCATGATCGCCGGGGCGTCGCCGTCGTGCTCGTGGAGATCGAGCAGCTTCTTGGTCATCGACCGAACCGCTTCGGCGGCGATGCGGGCCGAGGCCGGGTCATAGACCCCGCACGGGCCATCGCAGTGGGCCTCGGCCTCGGGCACTCGGCGGGTGGGGTTCACTCGGGAAACGAGGTTCTTGAGGTTCACGTGACAGCTCCTTGCTGAACGGACGGCGGCAGGGCCAGGGATCGGGCGATGAGGCGCTGCCCGACGAGGCTGACGGTAGCGCGTCGGCTCTCGATGCGTTGCGTCGGTTGTCGGCGAGGAACCCCCGGTGGTCGTCGTATGGCGGCCGGAGCGCTAAGATGCTCATACGGCGCCGATGTTCGCCTCGCCTCACGGTGAGTCGCATCCGGCGCTCGGGGCTACACCACCGGGGTTTCCGCGGATCCTCCCATCTGGACGTCCCTTGGCTCACGACCACCGCTTCGGTGGCACAACGGAGTACTCGATCATCACCGACACGCTCGAACACGATGCGACTGCCGATCCTCCGATCGACGCGTCGCCGCCACCCGCACCAGCGGGGTCGATCGTGGCGTCCGACGGGCCGGCCGCAGTGGCTTCCACAACCGGCGTGGTGCCGTCGGCGTTCTCCGAGGGTTTCGTGGTCCTCGTGCAGCGAGAGCTCGACGGCCTCGCCTCGCCGGCCGACGTCGCCCTGCTCGAAGCCAACGAACGGGCGTGGCTCGACACTCTCGGCGACCTGCTCGACGACGTCGACGACACCCTCGAGCGGGTGCGGGTAGAGCGCAGCGACGAGCGGCCGTTGGTGGTCGCCGACTTCGAAGCCGAGCGAGGGGTGATCCGTGATCGCCTGCGCGCGGTTCGTCGGCGCGTCGTCGGCGACGACCGAACGATCGGAGACGACGGCAGCGACGACGAGCTCGTCACCAGCGGCCTCCAGCTCTCCTGGATCGAGGAGCACGTCGTCGCCTGGACCGGTGGCCCACGCACCCACAGCGGCAACCATGCCGAGATCCGCGTCCTGCTCGGCGAGACCGGAGCCCCCGCATCGGGCTGGACCGAGCACGAACCCGTACCGCTCCCCGGTGGCGGGAAGGCCGATGCGTTGATCGCCAACATCCGCGATGTGCTCGGGTGGCTCGTCGCCATCGGAGGCAAAGCCGAAGCCGAGGCCGAGGCCATCACGGCCAGCCTCGGGTGGATCGGTCGCGTCGCCGTCCTCGCCGTCGACCTCACCGCCCGCGGCGCCGTCGTCCCGCAGTTGGCGCAGGTTGCCACACCCAGGGGCCAGGGCTCGGGCAACAAGGCCACCTACGCCGTGCGATGGGTACCGGGTCTGGCCGACCCGCGCGAGCTCGAACGACTGGCCACCGCGCTTCCCGGAGCGGCGACGGCCTACGATCGCCAGGCCGATCGCCGTGACGTCGCCCAGGGGGCACTGGCCGACCTGGTCGACGCCATCTGCAACGCAGCCGCGCTCCAGGTCACGGTTCCGGCTCCACCACCGGTGGTGAAGAACGTCTCCGACGTCGCCGAGTCGGTGCTCGCCCGTCTCGACGGCAGCACCTTCGAAGCACCCCCACGCGCAGGTGGGGAGATCGCCCGTCGCCTCGAGCAGTGGGCTCGCCCGGTCACGACCCCCACCAAGTCGACGTTGGTGGTCACTCTCGCCGAGCCCGACGAGTCGAATGCGTGGCTGCTTTCGGTGTTCGCTCCGAGCTCCGACGGCGAGCTCGAGCCGGTCGAGGTGGCGCGGGTGACCGCGTCGAACACCCGTCGCAAGGAGGTGCGAGACAACCTCAAGCGACTCGAAGAGCTGCTGCCCGTGTTGTTGCGGCCGGGGAGTCAGCGTCGAGGGGAAGTGCTCCTCAGCCAGGAGGAGGCGTGGGAGGTCATGACCGTCACCGGCCAGACCCTCCAGTCGGCCGGTTTCGACGTGCGTGTGCCCGATCTCTCCCGGCGCAAGGCCACGGCATCGCTGCGGCTCAGTTCCGACGACAACGAGTCGGTCGTCGGCGCTCAACAACTGGCCAACGTGCGGTGGTCGGCCGTCTTCGACGACGTCGAGCTCACGGCCGAGGACATCCGCAACCTCGCCGCACAGGCGAAACCACTCGTGCAGTCACGCGGTCGTTGGGTCGAGCTCGATCACGCCGACCTCGCGGAGGCGGCAGCCGCGCTCGCCGACCGGGCCGACACCACTCGACTCACCGGAGCCGAGATGCTGCGCCATGCGCTCGGGCTCGAGGGCTCGCCACTCGGCGGAGGCATCTCCCTCGACGGAAACGGCTGGGCGGCCGATCTGTTGGCCAGCGCCGCCGACATGCCCGAGGAACTGCCGACCAAGCCCGAGGGGTTCCGAGGTGAGTTGCGCAGCTATCAGGCCGAGGCGCTCGCGTGGCTCAGCTTCCTCGACCAAGCCGGTCTCGGTGGTTGTCTCGCCCTCGACATGGGGCTCGGCAAGACGCCCACGATGCTCGCCATGCTGCGCGAGACCAGGGGCGACGAGCCGGCACTGGCCGTGCTCCCTCCAGCGGTGCTCGGGAACTGGGCGGAAGAGGCCAAGAAGTTCACGCCCGGCCTCAAGGTGCTCGTCCATCACGGTCCGAACCGTGCTCAGGGCAAGGCCATCGCCAAGGCCGCGGCCAAGGTCGACGTGGTGCTCACCACCTACGGCACCGCCGTCCGTGACGTCGAGGAGCTCAGCGCCATCACCTGGCGCCAGCTCGTTCTCGACGAGGCCCAGGTGATCAAGAACCCTGCAAGCGAGACGGCCCAGCAGCTGCGCCGCATCGAAGCCAAGATGCGCGTGGCGCTCACCGGCACGCCGATCGAGAACGGCCTGGGCGACCTCTGGGCCATCATGGACTTCGTCAACCCCGGTCTGGTCGGGCCGCGGGCTCCCTTCATCGCCGCGTTGTCGGTGTCCGGCGACGCCAAGGCCGGCGCCGAGTCGGCCCTGAAGGCACTGAACGGCATTCTCGTGTTCCGCCGCACGAAGGCCGAGCCGGCGATCGCGGCCGAACTGCCCGACCGCATCGACGAGCTCGACCACTGCTCGATGACCCCCGAACAGATCGGGCTGTACCAGGCGGTGCTCGACGAGATCGTGGTGAACAACGCGGCCGACGATGCCAACCAGAAGAAGGGCCAGATCCTCGCCGCGATCACCGCGCTCAAGCAGATCTGCAATCACCCGGTGAACTACCGCGACGACGACAAGCCACTCGAAGGGCGGTCCGGCAAGCTGATCCGCCTCAACGAGATCATCGATCAGGTGTTCGCCAGCGACGAGAAGGTACTCGTCTTCACCCACTTCGCGTCATGGGGCGAGAAGCTGGCCGTCTACCTGAGCGACCGATTCGACAAGAAGATCGACTGCTATCACGGCGGGCTCAGCCGAGGTGCCCGCGACGACATGGTCGACCGCTTCCAATCGTCGGAGGAGGCCGGTGCAATGGTGCTGTCGCTCAAGGCGGGCGGTACCGGACTCAACCTCACTGCAGCGAGCCATGTGGTGCTCTATGACCGCTGGTGGAATCCTGCCGTCGAAGACCAGGCCCGGGACCGGGTGTGGCGAATCGGCCAGACCAAGAAGGTCATCGCCCACCGATTGGTGTGTCCGGGTACCGTCGACGAGCGCGTCGAAGAGGTCGTGGCCGGCAAGCGCCGCATCGCCGACATGGTTCTGCCGAAGTCGAGCTCGATCGCCGATCTCGACGACGACCAGCTCAGGGCGGCGCTCGGCCTCGATGTCGACGCCGTGTTGATCGACGACGATGTCCTCAACGGAGTCGTCGGCTGATGGCACGATCACGGGGCCGCAAGCGTGGTGGGCAGAGCGGCGGAGCACAGAAACAAGGCCAGCGGCAGCAGTCGAAGAAGAACGGCGGCCGCCGTGGCCAGAAGATCACCGCCCGCACCTACTGGGGTGGTCACGCAGGCGAGTTGCCCGAGCCGCCGGTGGTCCGGCCATCGGCCGATCCGTCTGCGATCGTCCGATCGCTCGGAACGCCGCCGTTGCCGGGCCAGACCCACATGGCCGATCAGTACTTCACCGCCGTGTACGACCGGGCGGTTGCGCTGGCGACCGCTCTGGCCACGGCGGGAGATCTGCTCGAGGAGCGGTGAAGCCCGGCCTCAGCCGTTGATCTGTCCGACCACCTGGTTCGGCATGAGCCGCAGGACGAGACGATTGTCGTCGACCATGGCTCGGCGAAACTCGTCCCAGTCGTCATGGTCGCCGATCACCTTGCGATAGACCTCGACCAGCTCGTCGACGGTGGCATCGTCGCCGGCGGCGGCAACCGGAGTGAGCTCGGCCGTGCAGTCGAAGGAGAGGTAGCTCCAACCGGCCGGATTGGTGAGGTGCAACACGCAACGCGGATCGCGCCGGAGATTGGCGGTCTTGGCCCGACCGTCGGTGACCGAGATCTTGATCGTCGAGTCGTCGATGGCGTACACGATGTCGGACGATTGCGGCCGGCCGTCCTTGCGAATCGTGATGAGCACGCCGTTCTTGTGACCGGAGGCGTAGGCGAGGGCGGTGTCGAGATCCATGGCTGAACCGTAGCGAGCGGAATTCGGCCTGACGATGCGTTCGGTTGCGTTGTCGTCCACAATGGCAGAAGCGTTGAACACCCTGAAGCGTTGA
>JAHEJN010000069.1:8451-16755 GCA_024638845.1 Acidimicrobiales bacterium
GAAGCGTTGAACACCCTGAAGCGTTGAACACCGAGGAGAAGACGCCATGGCGCGTGCACGTCTGACCACCCCGTTCGTCCGCGATGGCGGCGAGCTGCGCCCCGCCACCTGGGACGAAGCCCTCACCCGTGCCGCCTCGGGCTTCGATCGCGTACTCGACGAGTCGGGGCCGAGCGCCTTCGGTATGTTCAGCTGCTCCAAGGCCACCAACGAGATGAACTATGCCGCGCAGAAGTTCGCCCGCACGGTGATCGGTTCGAACAACATCGACTCCTGCAATCGAACTTGACACGCTCCCAGCGTCGTCGGTCTGGCGGCAGTGTTCGGTGCCGGAGGAGGCACCAGCTCCTACGAGGAGATCGAGCAGACCGATCTCGTCGTGCTGTGGGGATCCAACGCCCGTGAAGCCCACCCGATCTTCTTCCATCACCTCATCAAGGGTGTGCGCAACGGTGCCCGCATGTTCGCGGTCGACCCGCGTCGCACGTCGTCGGCGAAGTGGGCCGATGTGTGGTTGGGGATCGAGGTCGGCTCCGACATCGCGCTCGCCAACGCCGTCGCACGCGAGATCATCCACCAGGGACTGCACGATCTCGCGTTCATCGAGCGCGCCACCATCGGGTTCGCCGAGTTCGCCGCCCAGGTGGAGCCCTACACCCTCGAGTACGCCGAGTCGATCACCGGCGTTCCCGCCGATGCCATTGCGAGCCTGGCCCATGCCTACGCCGAGGCGCCCACCGCCCAGCTGCTGTGGACCCTCGGTATCACCGAGCACCACAACGCCAGCGACAACGTGTTCGCACTCTGCAACCTGGCACTGCTCACCGGTCACGTGGGTCGATGGGGTTCGGGTCTGGTGCCGCTCCGTGGTCAGAACAACGTGCAGGGCGGTGGCGACATGGGCGCGCTGCCGAACAAGCTGCCCGGCTTCGCCGACCTCACCGACACCGACGCCCGAGCGCGGTACGAAGCCGTTTGGGGGGTGCCGGTGCCGCCCGAACCCGGCTTGCATCTCACGCTCATGTTCGAGGCCATGGAACGCAAGGAGCTACGCGCCCTCTGGGTCATCGGCGAGAACCCGGCCGACTCCGAGGCCAACATCGCCCACGCCCGCGCCGCGCTCGAGGGACTCGACACGCTCGTGGTGAGCGACATCGTGATGACCCGGACCGCCGAGATGGCCGATGTCGTGCTGCCGGCGGCGGCAGGGTGGGCCGAGACCGACGGCACGGTCACCAGCAGCGAGCGACGTGTCCAGCGGGTGCGGGCGGCCGTTCCACCCCCCGGCCAGGCGAGGGACGACATCGAGATCATCGTCGCGATGGCGCGGGCGATGGGTCACGACTGGGCCGACGCGTCGGCGGAAGCGCTGTGGGACGAGCTCCGCACGCTGTCACCCCTGCACACGGGCATGAGCTACGAGCGCCTCGAGCGCGAGAACGGCCTGCAGTGGCCCTGCCCCGACGAAACCCATCCGGGGTCTCCGTTCCTCCATGCTCGGCTGTGGGCCGACCCGGTCGAGGGACCGCGGGCACCGTTCACCCCGGTCGAATGGGTGCCTGCGGCCGATGCGCTCGACGACGACTTCCCGCTCCGGCTCACCACCGGTCGCATGCTCGATTCCTACAACACAGGCGTCCAGTCGAGTGGCTACGACTCGCCCATTCGCTCGGGAGACACCCTCGATCTGTCGGCCGCCGACGCTTCGATCCACGAGGTGACCGACGGCCAATGGGTGCGAGTCTCGTCACGACGGGGCGCCATCGACATGCCGGTTCGGATCGTCTCGGGACTGCCGGCCGGTACCGCCTTCGCGACGATGCACTTCCCCGAACGCATCGACGTGAACCAGCTCACGAATGACGCGTGGGACCCGAAATCCGGCACCGCCGAGTTCAAGGCCACCGCCATCCGAATCGAGCGTCTCGGCGCCGGCGCCGAGACGATCTGACGTGGACCTGAAGATCGGACCCGACGAGGCGACCGACGCCGAGCGCCAGGCCGTCGACGACCTGATCGGTGCCCACGGTGGCGCCACGATCGCCAACGGCGAGCGCCTCGTCCTCGGAGGCGTGCGTCGGGCCGCCGAACGACGTCACCTGTTGTTGCCGGGGTTGCATGCGTTGCAGCGCAGTCGGGGATTCATCAGCGCCGGTGGCCTGAATCACCTCTGCGAGAGCCTCGGGGTGCCGCCGGCCGACGCCTACGGCGTGGCCTCGTTCTACGACCTGTTCTCGGTGGAGGAAGCACCCGACACGGTCGTGCGCGTCTGTGACGACATCGCGTGCCGCATCAACGGTCACGACGCCATCGAGGCCGCACTCGGCGATGCCGGACTGGCCGACACGTCTCGGCTGGACAGCCCGTGCCTCGGCCTCTGCGACTTCGGCGGCGCTGCGGTCGTGCAGAGGGTCGGCACCGATCTTCGCGGCGTCCGGGTCGTCGCGGGGCCGGCCGAACCGGTCATCGAATCACACCTCCCCTCGGGGCCGCGGCTGCTTCGACGGATCGTCGGCAGCGACGTGGCCTCCCTCGACGCCTATCTCGATGCCGGCGGCTACCGGGCGCTTCGGTCGGCCGTCGAGCTCGGCGCGGACGCCGTCATCGACGCCGTCTCGGCCGCCGGTCTCCGCGGTCGCGGCGGCGCCGCTTTTCCCACCGGCGTGAAGTGGCGGGCCGTCGCCGATCAAACCGGCCCCACCAAGCACGTGATCGCCAACGCCGACGAGTCCGAGCCGGGGACGTTCAAGGATCGTGTCCTGATGGAGAACGACCCCTTCGCCCTGGTCGAGGCGCTGACCGTGGCCGGTCTCGCCACGGGTTCCACCAACGGATGGATCTATGTGCGCGGTGAGTATCCCGTGGCCGTCGACCGTCTCCGTGCGGCCATCGCCGAGGCCCGGGCGGCCGACCTTCTCGGCACCGACGTGCTCGGGGCGGGGATCGTCTTCGACATCGACCTCCGGGTCGGTGCCGGGGCCTACATCTGCGGTGAGGAGACCGCGTTGTTCAACTCGATCGAGGGCTTCCGGGGCGAACCTCGCCAGAAGCCGCCGTTTCCGACCACCCACGGTCTGTTCGGCCAGCCGACGGCCATCAACAACGTCGAGACCCTCGTCAACGTTCTCGACATAGTCACCGACGGCGTCGAGGTCTACCGTGAGCTCGGCACCGCCGACAGCCCGGGTACGCGCCTGTTCTGTCTCTCGGGTGCGGTGGCCCGACCCGGTCTGTACGAGCACCCCATGGGAGTGACGCTGCGTCAGGTGCTGGGGGCCGCCGGCGGCCTCGTGGATCGGCGGGAGATGAGGGCCACACTCCTGGGCGGAGCCGCCGGCGTGTTCGTCGACGCGACCTCGCTCGACGTGCCACTGACCTTCGAGGACACTCGAGCCGCAGGTATCACTCTCGGATCCGGCGTCGTGATGGCCTTCGACGAGACCCACGACCTGCGCGACACCGCGGCGAGGATCGCCGAGTTCTTCCGCCACGAGTCGTGCGGACAATGCGTGCCGTGTCGGGTGGGAACCCAACGCCAGCACGAGCTGCTGGCCCACACCTTCGGCTCGGGTTCATTCGACGCCGAGTTGTTCGACGACCTCGCCGCAGTGATGAAGGACGCATCGATCTGCGGTCTGGGCCACACCGCCGCGTCGGCCATCGGGTCGGCGGTCCGATTGGGGCTGTTGACATGAGCATGGTCGAGCCTGGGGTGGCCGCAGTCGATCTCACCGTCGACGGGATCGCCGTACAGGTGAATGCGGGCGAGACGATCCTCGACGCATGCAGCCGGGCCGGCATCGATACCCCCACGCTGTGTTACGGCGAGACGGTCACGCCGGTGAACGCCTGCCGTGTGTGCGTGGTCGAGGTCGAAGGATCGGGCCCTCTGGTTCCCTCGTGCTCCCGGGGCGCCGAGGCCGGCATGGTCGTGAGCACTCGGACCGGCCGTGTCGATCGCAGTCGCCGGATGGTGCTCGAGCTGCTCGCCTCGTCGGTCGACCTCGAATGGGCCGACGACGCGCTTCGCGGATGGATCGAGCGCTACGGTGCCGACACCCGGCGGTTCCCCCACGGCGAGACGGCCACGGTGGCCCAGGACCCCAAGATCCACGACAACCTCTACGTGCGGGACTACTCGCGGTGCATCCTCTGCTACAAGTGCGTCGAGGCCTGCGGTGAGGACGCCCAGAACACCTTCGCCATCGCCGTGTCGGGTCGGGGCTTCGCCGCGCAGATCAGCACCGAGTTCGACACTCGACTCGACGAGTCCGCATGCGTCTACTGCGGCAACTGCATCGCGGTGTGCCCCACAGGAGCGCTCACGGGCCTGATCGAGTTCGATCTGCGCACTGCGGGTGACTGGAGGCCCGAGGAGCAGACCTCGACCCAGACGGTGTGCAGTTACTGCGGTGTCGGCTGCAACCTCGAGCTGCACGTGCAGGATCAGCGGATCGTGAAGGTCACCTCGCCCATGGACCACGACGTCACCCTCGGGAACCTGTGTGTGAAGGGCCGCTTCGGCTGGCAGTACCTCGGCAACGAGATCGGCCGCAAGAGGTGAGCCCAGCCGCCTAGGCAGAGATGACGATGGTCCTGCCGATCCGATCGTGAGGGCCACGGCGGTCGCGGGTCCCGAGGGTCATCCCGGCCCAGAGAAGCGCGTAGAGCGGGATCACGAACCCGGGGAGCTGTGCCACCGACGCCCGCACGAGCGAGGTGGTGCCCGACGGCTGTGAGCCGCAGCCGGTCATGACGACGCGGGTCGCCATGGCTCGCTTGCCGATGGTCTGGCCATCGCGGGCGACGTAGTACCAGGGATACGCGACCGAGACCACCAGTGTGGCCACGAGACCAGCGACCTCGCTGCCGGTCGCCGCCCAGAAGAGGACACCCGCCAGGCCGGCGATGGTGGCGTCGATGATCGCCCCCAGTACTCGACGTCCGACTGGGGCCGGGATGAGTGGGGGCAGGGTGTCGAGAGTCGCCGGCGAGACCAGCTCAGAAGACATGGCGGCCCACGATAGTCCCGCTAGACGCCGAGCAGCTGTTCACGCAGAGCTCGCTTCAGGAACTTGCCGTTGGCGTTGCGGGGGAGCTCGTCCTCGAGGAACCAGACGTGCTCGGGCACCTTGAACTTCGCGATCTTCACCGCGGCGTAGGCCTGCACCTCCTCGGCGGTCATCGAGTGACCGTCCTTCATCACCACGGCAAGGCCGACGACCTCGCCCAGGCGATCGTCGGGCACCGCAAAGGCCGCACACTCCCGGATGTCGTCGTGCGCGAACACGGCCGCTTCGACCTCGGCGCAATACACGTTCTCGCCGCCGCGGAGGACCATGTCCTTGGCTCGATCGACGATCGAGATGAAGCCGTCCTCGTCGAGGGTGGCCAGATCACCCGTGCGAAACCAACCGCCGGGAAAGGTCTCGGCCGTCGCCTCGGGCTGGTTGAGGTAGCCCCGAACATTGTTGGGGCCGAGCACGAGCAGCTCGCCGATCTCGCCCTGGGCCACCTCGTGACCCTCGTCGTCGACCACCTTCGCCTCGATGGTGGGCATCGGTGGGCCCACCGTCGTGGGCTTCTCGACGAACCAGTCCGACGAGTTGATCGAGATGACCCCGCAGACCTCGGTGAGGCCGTACCCCGTCGATGGCCGCCCTTTGGTGAGGGACTTCTCGATCTTGTCGACCAGATCGGGCTGGACCGCAGCACCGCCTCCGCCGAGGGTCGCGAGGCTGCTGGTGTCGCGATCGGCGAAGTGGGGATGCTCGACCAGCTCGCGCGACATGACGGGTACCCCGGTGAAGGCCGTGACCCTCTCGCGCTCGATGATCTCGAGCGCCTCCGACGGGTCCCATCTGTAGAGCAGGATGATCTTGCCGCCCACGCCCGTGATGAGGTGCATGCAGCAGTTGCAGCCGGTGACGTGGAACAGCGGCACAGCCAGCAACGCCGTCGTCTCGGTGACTGCCTCGTGGGATTCGATCAGCGAGTCGGCTTGCGGGCGGGCCGCCGTCGTGACCGCGTTCCAGAAGCTGAAGTTCATGATGTTGCTCACGCAGCCCCGGTGGGTGAGGGCGGCACCCTTGGGAAATCCCGTCGTGCCCGACGTGTAGAAGATGGCGCAGTCGTCTTCGGGGTCGATGACGGCCGGCGGCAGTCCACTGTGGGGGGTTGCGATGGCCTCGGCCCAGGTGACGGTGTCATCGGGGAGATCGTGATCGGTACGGACCGCGACGAGATGGAAGGGATTGGCCCCACGCAGGTCGTCGAGATGGGGGACGATCGTGGCCAGCCGTTTGTCGTCGACGATCACGACCTTGGGGGCCGAGTCGCCGAGGCCGTAGTCCATCTCGGGTCCCGTCCACCAGGCGTTCATCCCGACCGCGGCCGCACCGATGGAGATGATGGCCCAGTACGAGAGCACCCACTCGGGGTAGTTGCGCATGGCGATGGCCACGCGGTCGCCATGCCCCACCCCCCGCTCGATCAGGTAGGTGGCCAGTGACGAGACGACGTCGTGGGCCTGGGAGTAGGTGAGGGTCTCGTCGCCGAACTGCAGGTAGGGGCGATCGCCGTAACCCGCCGACAGCTCCCACATGAACCGCATGTGCGGCGGAGCGTGGTCATAGGTTCGGGTGGGAACGCCGCGGATGTCCTGCACGCTCCACGAGAACGGTGCGCCCTCGCTCGTCAACTGCTGCCATGCGTCGGTGAAGGCGCTGTCCATGAACACTCCGGAGACCTGGTCGAGAACACCGAGGAGGGTAGTCGGCGGCGAGCCCGTCTCGGGAGTCGATGCCGTCGAGCACCGTCGCTGCTGGCAAGATTGGTCGATGGCTGATCTCGACGACCTCCGGGCGCTGCTCGACCAGGTGCTTCCCCGTCGTACCGACCAGACCCGCACCGGCGTGATGGGTGCCGGCTCCGACGACCTCGACACGGGCCGGGCGTACCTGTCGGCGACCGCGGCAGGTGGGTGGCACGTTCCGACGTGGCCTGCGGGCCTCGGCGGGCGAGGAGCAACAGCCACCGAAGCCGAGGCGATCAGTCAGGTGCGCGCCGACTACGCCGTGCCTGATCTCTATCCCTGGCTCATCGGCCTGGTCATGGTCGGGCCGACCCTGCTCGAGTACGGCACGCCCGAACAACAGGGCCGGTGGATGCCGACGATGGCCGATGGCTCCGAGATCTGGTGTCAGATGTTCTCCGAGCCCGACGCAGGGTCCGACCTCGCCAACGTGGCCATGCGGGCCGAGCGCGACGGTGACGAATGGGTGCTCTCGGGCCAGAAGGTCTGGACGAGCCGGGGCAGCTACTCGCAGTGGGCGATCTGTGTGGCGCGAACCGATCCGGAGCTGCCCAAGCACAAGGGTCTCACCATGTTCGCGGTCCCGATGGACCAGGAGGGCATCGAGGTACGCACGCTGCACCAGATGAACGGGGACACGCACTTCAGCGAGGTCTTCATGGACGGTGTTCGGGTCCACGATTCCGATCGCATAGGTGCTGTCGGCGAGGGATGGCGGGTGTCGCTCACCGTGCTGGCCCACGAGCGCAGCGGGGGAGTGATCACCGCAGGTGTCGACCAGGTGGGCCTGGGCGGGCCCCTGCCCCGCTGGCTGGCCGATCTCCGCGACGAGGCGAAGCTGAGCGACGCCGTGGCCCGCGATCGGGCCATGCGTGCGTTCGTGCTCGAGCAGGTGAGCGCCCTCACGGCTGCTCGGGCCGCCGCCGAGGCCGAAGGGGCGGCAACGCCGGGCCCCAGCGGTTCGGGGGCCAAGGTCCGCAACGTGGAGGTCTACGTCGCCCGGGCAGAGCTGGTGAAGGACCTGGCCGGAGCGGCCGGGATGCTGACGACCACGCCGGGCCACGTCGAGTTCCTCACCGGTCCGTCGATGTCGATCCGAGGGGGCACCGACGAGATCCAGCGCAACATCATCGGCGAGCGCGTGCTCGGCCTCCCCGGCGAGCCCCGGCTCGATCGGGACGTCCCGTGGAGTCGAGCGCGAAAGGGCGTGCTCTGAGGGCCGGCCCTGTCGGTCAGCGGTGTTCGGCCTCGGCCAGCGACGGGTGGTCCGGCTTGCGTTGGAGAAGATGTCGTCTGACCGGCACACCGACGGCAACGGCGGCGAAGGTGATCAGCGCACCGTAGAGATTGGCCCATACCGCACCAGCGGTGTCGCCGATGGCTCCGGTGATGGGCCCGCCGATCGGGGTCGACCCGAGGAAGAGCACCGTGGTGAGGGCCAGCACCCGGCTGCGCATCTGCGGGTTGGTGCGCTGCTGAACCAGCAGCGT
>JAHEJN010000015.1:0-45997 GCA_024638845.1 Acidimicrobiales bacterium
AGGTCAGCTCGGCCAGGCGGGTCGGATCATCGGTGCGCCACGCACCGAGATAGGAGTCGACGGCCTCGATGAGGATCGAGCGCGGCGGACGCTCGGCCTCGATCCTCGACACCGGAGCCGGGGCCACGGGCGGCTCGAGTGGCACCAACGGGAGCGGCGTGGGATCTGCGGGTTCGATCGACGGACTCGGGTCCTCCGACGGGCCTGCGCTCGACGCTCCGGAGTCGGGCGACGACGTACCGAAGGAGATGGCAGCGACGACCGTGACCACCACGAACAGCGTGACGCCGATGGCAATCAACGGATGCTGCCAACGCGGCATCGTTTTGGCAGGCGTGGGCTCCACGAGACGCGAGGGTAGTGGCCGACGTCAGCGGGCCGGTCGCGCCTGCACCTAGTCTCGGGCCATGGCATCGGGGCGACGAGATCAGGATGTGCGCCCGAAGGGACCTGCGTGGCATCCCGACCCCTTCCAGCGACATCAGGCCCGCTGGTGGGACGGAGCCGAGTGGACCGGTCGCGTGCGCGACGGTGCCACCATCGGGATCGATCCGCCGGTCATCGAGACTCGACCCGAGGCCGAACTCCCGGTCGCTCCTGCCGCACCCATCGTCGATGCCGTCCAGCCGCTGCCTCGGACCAATTGGGCGGCGATCATCAGTCTCGGTATCGGTGTGCTGGTGGTGGCCGGGTTGGTGGTCCTGATCGTGTTGAGCGTGTGAGGCCGGGTTGGTGGTCCTGATCGTGTTGAGCGTGTGAGGCCGGGTTGGTGGTCCTGGTCGAGTTGAGCGGGTGAGGCCGGCCGACGTCGAATCGTGACCGGGCTCCAGACCCGTCCGCCGCTACCCTGAGGCCGTGATTGCCGACCGTCGACTGGCCCATGGCGTGCTCGCCATCACCGGTTCGATGCTGTCCCATGCCGTGGCCTATGGCCTGCTGGCGACCGGTGTCGGATTCACGGGCCATGGCGCCACCGACACCGTGTTCGCCACAGTGATGTCGCTCCTGTTCGCCCTCGTCGGCGTTGCCATCGTGCGGGCCGCCGTGGGCAGCGGTTCGGTCGTGACCATCACCGTCGGTCCGCTGGCCCTTCTCCAAGCCGGGTTGTTCATCGCCCAGGAGGTGTTCGAGGGCATCGGTTCCGGCGAGTCCCTCACCCACGCCCTGACCGCCACCCCGGTGCTCGTCGGGATCCTCGTCCAACCACTCGTCGCGCTCGCGTTGTTGGTGCTGGTTCGCCATGCCGAGCGTCTCGGTGCGGGCATCGCCGCCCGCACTGCTCCGAAACCTGCTACCGGGCATGCTCAGCTCTGGCGCCCCATTTCGTCTCCTGTGCCCCTCCGGGTCGACAACGGCCGTCGCTTCGGGTCGCGGGCTCCTCCTCGCTGAACGATCCCTCTCGTTCACCGTCATTCTCACCGAGGAGCTCCACATGAAACACCGATCATTCCTTGCGCGTCTTGGCGCGTTTGCCGTTGGAATCGCCCTGTTCGGGGCAGCGTGCTCATCGAGCACCGAGCCCGCCGCCGTCGAGGCGGGAGCCGATCCCACGGCGACGGTCACCACCACCGACGACACGACCGCCGACCCAGTCGCCACCGACGGCCACCAGCACCAACACGGCGAGATGCTCGAGGTCACCTGGTCGCCCGTGCCGACCGTGACCCTCGACGTGAGTGCCGACCCGATCTCGGGTTGGAACATCCACGCTGTTCCGACGGGGCACCGCTTTGCTCCCGAACACGCATCGACCGAGCCGATCGACGGCGAAGGGCACATGCATCTCTACGTCGACGGGGTCAAGGTGGCCCGGCTCTACGGCGAGTGGTTCCACCTGCCGGCTCTCGAACCCGGCGATCACGAGCTTCGCGTCGAACTGTCGGCCAACAACCATTCCGTCCTCGCCGTCGACGGTACGATGATCGATGCCACTACGACGGTCACCGAGACCGCCGGTGAGCTCGTTCCCATGGACGACGTGAACGACATGGACGACATGGACGACATGGACGACATGGACGGCACGGACGACATGGGCGACGTGGGCGACATGAGCGCAACGCAGGAGATCGTCATCACCGTGGCCGGCGGGTCGGTCACCGGCGGTGGCCGCCAGGACGTCGACCTGGGCACCGAGCTCACGGTTCGGGTCGTATCCGACACCGCCGACGAGGTGCACGTGCACGGATACGACCTCTTCGCCGAGCTCGTTCCCGACATGGCCTCCGAGATCGTGTTCGTCGCCGAGCTTCCCGGCGTGTGGGAGATCGAGCTCGAGAACTCCGGCCTGGCCCTTGCGGAGATCGTCGTCAGCTGATGCGGCTCCGGCGTGCGATCGTCATCGGAGGCCTCGCAGTCGCGGCGGCTGGTGTCACCCTTTTCGCCGGTGCGGCGGGAGCCCATGGGGTGGGTTCTCGCGGCGATCTCCCGCTGCCCGTTTGGCAGGTCGTGTGGGGTGCCGCCATCGCCGTCGTGGTGTCCTTCGCCGCACTCGGTCTGCTGTGGGTCACCCCCCGATTGGTCGATGCGAGCACTGGCGTATCGCTCGGAGCTCGTGCGACGAGAACCATCGACTGGCTCGAGCTGGCGACCCGGGTCTTCGTGCTGGGCGCATCGGCGGTCATCGTCACGGCTGCGTGGTTCGGCACCGACAACGCCGCCGTCAACATCTCACCGATTGCCGTGTTCGTGATCTTCTGGGTCGGCCTACAGGTCGCCTCAGCGGTGGTCGGCGGGTTCTGGACGCGCGTCAACCCCTTCGACACCATCGCGGCCGCCGTTCGACGCGAGCGCTTCGAGCAGCCATCGGCGGTCCCTGCCGGTCGGGCGGCCCCGCTCGCCGTCATCTCGATCGGCGCATTCCTCTGGTTGGAACTGGCCTACCACTCCCCGGCTGATCCTCGAGTGCTCGCACTGTGGCTGTCGATCCATTCCGCCGTCATGATCGGCGGGGGTGTCCGCTACGGTCGCGACTGGCTGAGGCTCAACGACGGATTCGTGGTGCTGGCGTCGCTCCTGGGCGCCATGGCGCCGCTGTATCGGCGCCCTGACGGCCGTGTCGGTCTCCGGCTCCCCTTCACCGGGCTCAGCCGCCTGGAGCCCGATCGTTGGACGGTGGGGTTCGTACTCGTCGTTCTCGGTTCGACCACCTTCGACGGCATCGAGGGAGTCGATGTCTGGGCCGAGATCATCGCCGGTCGCAGCGGATGGGAGCTCACCGTGGTGAACACCATCGGCATGGCCTGGGTCGTGGCCGCAGTTGCCGCCGTGTACCACACTGCCTCGTGGTTCACGGCCCGTCTCACCCAGCGGGCCCAACCCGATGTGGCCGAGGACTTCGTGGCCTCGTTGGTTCCGATCATGTTCGCCTATGCCATCGCGCACTATTTCTCGCTGTTCGTGTTCGAGGGCCAGAACTTCATCATCCAGGCCTCCGATCCCTACGGGGAGGGCTGGAACCTCTTCGGCACCCAGGACAACACCGTCGACTTCCTGCTGGTGTCGACCGCCCTGATCGCCTGGGTCCAGGTGGTCTCGATCGTGGTCGGGCATATCGCCGGCGTGACGGTTGCCCATGACCGAGCCGTCGAGCGCCACGACGCCGCTCTGGCCATCCGCTCCCAGTACCCCATGCTCGCAGCCATGGTGGCCTACACCGTCGTGGGGCTCCTGCTTCTCCTGAACGCTTGAGGCAGGGGCTCGGCGACAGAAGTGCTCAGACCAGGAAGGGACGCGGATCCACGAGATTCCCGTTCACCCGCATCTCGAAGTGCAGGTGCGGCCCCGTCGATAGCCCCGTACTGCCCACCTGACCGACGAAGTCTCCGGTGGCCAATTGCGTGCCCACCGAGACCGAGATCTGTGACATGTGGGCGTACAACGTGGTGAGCCCTCCCTCGTGGGCGACCACTACGGCATTTCCGTAGCCGCCCTGCCAACCGGCGATGAGCACGGTGCCCGCCTTCGACGCCCAGATCGGTTGGCCCTGTGCCCCACCGATGTCGAGCCCATTGTGCATTCGGGTGTACCCGAGGATCGGATGCAACCGGGGACCGAAACCACTGCCCACCTTGCCCGCAGTGGGCCAGACGAACCCTTCGGATGACTCGATCCCCGGCTGCGAAGGCCCTCCGATGCCCGCAGCTTCGAGTTGCTTGCGCCGGATCAGCTCGGTCAGGTCGCGCTCGTCCTGCTCGAACCCCGCCAGTTCCTGCTCCCAATGAGCAATGCGTGCTTCCATCTCGGCGGCGATGGACGCCTGGGTCGCCTGTGCCTCCTCGAGCACCACCAACCGTTGGGTCAATTCGGCTTCGAGCTCGGCCGCGCGGCTCGCGGCATCGGCGGCGACGACCGCGAGCCCCGCTCGATCCTCTTCCGCGACGCGCAGATCGTCGAGGGCGTCGATGGCGCTGCGTCCGACCGACGCCAACAGCGCCGCTCGACGGGCCGAACGGTTCGGGTCGCCGCTCTCGATGAGGAAGTTCGAGCTGTTCGCTGGGAGCCGGACATACGACTCGACGGCAAAGAAGCGCGCCGCCGCACGGAGAACCTCGATGTCCTGGCTGGCCCAGGCCAGATCGGTATCGGCTCGATACCGATCGAGCTCGGCCAGGTCGAGCCGGGTGCGGGCAGCATCGACGCGGGCTTGTTGGGAGGCGACAAGCTCGTTGGCGGCGTCGAGTGCGGCCTTGATGTCCTCGTCCTCGGCCTCGAGCAGGCTGAGGGTCGTCTCGGCGATGAGCTGTTGGCGCCGAGCCTCGTCTCGTTCGGCTCGGGCGTCCTCGATGCTGTCGGCGACGGTGGAGCGGTCGACGTCGGTCTGGGCCGCCGCCGGCGCCAAGGCGGCCGCCACTCCGAGCGCGACGATGCCGGCAATCGTTCGGCGAAGGGTGATGCGGTGGGGTGCCATCGAGCGCGGGAAGTTCTCCAGGCCCGCTCATTGCCCCTTGGACCAGCGTTCGATGGTAGCGGCTGCGTCGACGATCGGAAAGGTCGGCGGCAAGGGCACCACCGGGGTGGCGTCGTCGATGACCGGCGGCACACTGGTTTGCCCGCTCCCGACCTCGCGACACCCCGACCGACCTCGGTCGTGGTTTACTGCGGGCCACTGCGAAGAGAGCCGAAGTGTCAGACAATCGCCCCCCAGAAGAACCCGGTGACGTGTGGGACAAGCTGGCGCGCCTGCCATCGATCCACGACGAGCCGATCGACGACGCGTGGGCGGCGCGACAACCGTCGTCCTCCGACGCCCCCTCGACGTCGGTCTACGCTCCCGCCGGCCAGTACCACGTCCCTGCTCCTGATCCCTCGACCGCGGCCCGGCCCACCCAGTCGGCCCCGCCGGCCGCGGCGGTTCCACGAGGTGAACCGGTGACTCGTGTCCCCTCCGCCGAGCCCCGGGGTCGACGCCGGCGATGGCCGCTTCGCACCGTCATCGCGCTGGTCGTCCTCGTGGCGGTGTTCGTCGGCGGCGGCATCGCCCTCGCATGGATCACCTGGAACCGCGTCGACCGCGTTGCTGTCGACGGCCTGGCCACCGACACCACTCGCGGCACGAACTACCTCATCGTCGGTACCGACTCACGCGACGGCGTCGACGAGAATCTGTCGACGGCCGGCGGGATCTTCGGCGACGGAACCGAGTCCTTCGCCGGCGAACGCACCGACACCATCGTCATCCTGCGGGTCGCTCCGGAGGGGAACAGCTTCCTCGCTCTCAACCGAGATCTGTGGGTTCCCATCGTGGGCACGGGTGGGGAACAACGCATCAACACCGCTTTCTCCGGTGGCCCCCAGCAGCTGGTCGACACGATCCAGGACAGCCTCGGCATTCCCGTCCATCACTACATGGAAGTCGACTTCGCCGGCTTCCTCGGCCTGGTCGACACGATCGGCGGGATCGATGTCGAGGTCGCCCATCCGGCCTTCGACCCCAAGACCGGCTTGAACATCCCCCAGGCCGGTCCGGTACATCTCGAAGCCGAGCAGGCGCTCGCGTACGTGCGTACGCGCAACTACATCGAGGTCATCGACGGCCAGAACGTGCTCGATCCGTCGTCGGACTTCGGCCGGGTCCAGCGCCAGCAGGTGTTCCTCGAGGCCGTGTTCGACGAGGTGGGCGGCACCCGCAATCCTCTCACCCTCTACCGCGCGGCCGACTCTCTGGTCGGCAACGTCCGCATCGACGACAGTTGGGGCTTCCTCGAGGCCGTCAGGTTCGGTCGTGGGCTGAAAGGGCTCGATCCCGAATCGGTGGAGCTTCCCGTGTTCGACTTCATCGGTCCCAATGGCGAAGCGGTTCTCGGCCTGGCCGAGCAGGCCGACCTCATCCTGGCCGAGTTCCGCTGAGCGATCGTTCAGTCGGGGAGCGACCAGTCGACCGGGCTCCTGCCCGCCTCCACCAGCGCCGCATTCGCGCGGGAGAAGGGCCTGGTGCCGAAGAAGCCGTTGTGGGCCGAGAGCGGAGACGGATGCGCCGACTCGATGATCACGTGACGGGCCGTGTCGATCAGGGGCTTCTTCTTCCGCGCGTAGCCGCCCCACAGGATGAAGACGACTCGCTCGGGTTTGGCGTTGACCGCCGCGATCACCCGATCGGTGAAGATCTCCCACCCCTTCCCCCGATGGGAGGCCGCCGCATGGGCGCGCACCGTGAGGACGGCGTTCAACAACAGGACCCCTTGCCGGGCCCAGGCCTCGAGGTTGCCGTGTCGAGGAACGGCGACTCCGAGATCGGCGTGCAGCTCCTGGTAGATGTTCTGCAACGACGGCGGAACCGCCACGCCGCGGCGCACGCTGAAGCACAGGCCATGGGCCTGCCCGGGACCGTGATAGGGATCCTGGCCGAGCACGAGCACCTTGGTGTCGGCGTAGGGCGTGAGCCTCAACGCCGTGAAGACCTCGTCGTGGGGCGGGAACACCGCATGCTTCGTACGCTCGTCGTGGACGAACTCCTGGAGATCCTTCCAGTACGCCTCGTCGAACTCGTCGCGCAGGATCGGGTTCCAGTCGGTGGTCGCCACGGCTTCGATCCTACGATGACCGCATGAACCGTGTTCCGACGCTGCGTCTGAGCGACGTGACCGTCGCCTATGGACGCCATCTGGCCCTGCGCGAGGTCACCTTCGTCGCCCGAGGATCGGAGTCGGTAGCGCTCGTCGGTGCCAACGGTTCGGGAAAGACCACGATGCTCAAGGTCATCGCCGGCCTGGTGAAGCCGACCGCGGGGCAAGCTGAGCTGGTCGCCGACCCGCCGCCGGCGTTCGTCACCCAGCATGGCCACCACCGTCCGTGGATGCCGCTCACCGTCGGCGAGATCATCGAGATGGGGCGTTTCGTGGGCAAGGGCCTCGTCGGGCGGATGGAGGCGGTCGATCGCGCCGCCATCGCCGAGGCCATGGACCGCACAGAGGTTGCCGGCCTGGTGAAGAGGCAATTCGGCGACCTCTCCGGTGGACAACAACAACGGGTGCTGGTGGCCCGCGCCCTCGCCCAGCGCAGCAGCGTCCTGCTGCTCGACGAGCCCATCACCGGTCTCGATCTCGCCAGCCAGGAACGGATACTCGACATCGTCGACGAGGAGGCGGCCCGAGGGGCGCTCGTCGTCTTGTCGACCCATCACCTCGACGAGGCCCGGCGATGCAGCAGGGTCGTGTTGCTCGACGGCCAGGTTGTGGCCGACGGAACGCCGGGTGAGGTTCTCACCGCCGAGCATCTCCGGCAGGCCTATGGCGGCCGGGTCATCACCGCCGAGTCGGGCACGGCGATCATCCTCGACGACCACGGCCACACCGACTGATCGATCGCTCCCGGCCGAAAGGGCTCGGTTCAGTGCTGGTGGGATTCGGCGCCGAAGCGAACCGCCGAGTGCCGACCTGTGGCCTCGATCACCGATCGGGCGACGACGGCGAGCACGAACATGGCTGTGGCCACCAGAGCCATCGTGGCGCTCGGAGCCACGCTGCCCTGGTGAAAGCTCACAAGGAGGCCGATCACCACCGCCAGCGCACCGAAGGCCACCGCCGCAGCCATGATGTGCGGCACCCGACGGACGAGCAGGGAGGCCGTGGCCGGAGGCGCGACGAGGAACGCGAAGACCAACAGGTTCCCGACGGTCTCGAACGTGGCCACGACCGCGATGGCCACGAGGGCCAGCAACACGCCGTTGGCGAGTCGCGGGCGGAGGCCGAGCAGTTCGGCCTGCACCTCGTCGAAGCTCAGGACGAGGAACGAGCGGTGGAACACGATCACGCCCACCAGCGCCAGAGCTGCGGCGACGGCCTGTCGGACCAGGTCGCCGTCGGTCACCCCGGTGACCGAACCGAACAGGAACCGGTTGAGATCGCCCGCGTAGGAGGCGGACTGACTCGACATCACCACCACCGCCAGGGCGAGAAACCCGACGAACAGGACACCGATCGACGTGTCGTCGGGCAGCGGTGAGCGAGAGCGCAACACGTTGAGGGCGCCGACCATGACCAGGGCAGCCAGCAGCGCGCCGACGGTTGGGCTCGTTCCGATGACGAACGCGATCGCCACTCCGGGAAGGACACCGTGGGCCAGTGCGTCCCCGAGGAACGTCAGCCCGCGAAGCACGACCCACGTTCCCACCAGCGAGGTGGCGACGACGGCGAGCAGGCTGGCGACGAGCGCATCGCGCATGAACGCGTTGTCGACGAACGGTGCGATCCACCACGTCCAGGGGTCGGTGAGCCAGCTCATGAGAATGGTTCTCAATACTACTGGAGTGGAGCTGATCAGCTCGGCGGCTCGACATCTGGGACCCAGACCGGCGTACGAGGTAGCTGAGGCCCGATTGGGTGACGCTGATCGGAAAGGTGGACGGGGCGCAGAAGGTGAGGCGCCCCGGTGGATCTGCCCGATGCGGTCACGCCAGCCACTCGGCGAGGCGGGCTATCTGGCCCGGCGCGTCGGGACCGGCGGGGTTGATCTGCAGCCACGTGACCCCGGCCTCCCGATATGCCTCGACGCGATCACGCACATGGCCCTCGGGGCCGACCAACTGCGTCGCGGTCAGGAACTCCTGCGGGATGGCCGCGGCGGCCTCGTCCTTTCGACCGGACAGGAACAGCTCCTGGATCTGGTCGGCCTGGTTCTCGTACCCGTACCGCCGGAAGATGTTGTTGTAGAAGTTCTTGCCCCTCGCACCCATACCGCCCACGTACAAGGCGATTTGCGGTCGCACCGCGTCTCGGATCGTCGCCGCGGTTGGCTCGTCGCAGATGGCGAATGCCGCGCCGGCCACGATCTCGAGCGGTCCGAGCTCGGGGGAACGCACGGCGAGGCCTCGGGCCAGATCTTCGCCCCACACGTCGGCCGCCTTCTCGGGGTGGAACAACACCGGAAGCCATCCGGTGGCGATCTCAGCGGTGAGCTCGACGTTCTTCGGACCGAGGCTCGCCAGGTATATCGGGATCTCGGGCCGCACGGGCGTGTTGATGAGCTTGAGCGGCTTGCCCAACCCCGTTCCCTGGTCGGGCGGCAGAGGCAGCGGGTAGTGCGGTCCGGGATGCTCGAGCCGTTCACGGCGCCAGACCTTCCGACAGATGTCGACGATCTCACGCGTCCGTCCGAGGGGATTGTCGAACGCGACTCCGTGCCAGCCTTCGATCACCTGAGGGCCCGAGACGCCGAGACCGAGGATGAAGCGGCCGCCGGAGACCGCATCGAGCCCTGCGGCGGTCATGGCGATCAGGGCCGGGGTGCGCGAGTAGATCGGCAAGATCCCCGACATGAGCTCCAGATGTTCGGTCTTGGCCGCCAAGTAGCCCAGAATGCTCACCGAGTCGTAGCTGTAGAGCTCGGCCACCCAGACGAGGCCGACTCCTGCGGCTTCGAGACTGCGAGCCTCGTCGGCAGCCGCTCGCGGGTCACCCGTGTAGCGCAGGGGCATGGCGATCTTCATCGGAACCTCGGTTTCGTCGTTTGGAGCATCTTCACCATGCCAGCTCCATGCCCGTCTCGACGATGCCCACGGGTTGTCGGCTCAGGCGACGACGGTGAGGTCGGACCGGCGCCGGAGCAGCCGACGGGACTGCGGCGGCAACGCAGTCCACCGATCTTGTCGGATCTCGTGGCGCCAGAGGTGCGAGCGCTTGGTCATGAGGTTCACCTGGTAGGCATCGCGCGGATGCGGCGACCGACGGCCACGGTGCAAGGCCTGGGAGTCGAAGAAGACGATGGAACCGGCACGAGCACAGGCGACGATCTCGTCGTATGCCGGCTGCCGGCAGAGCTGTTCGATCTCGCCGTCGGGAAGGAAGTTCCGGAGTCGACGCGCCCTCGAGTACACGAGGCGATGCGAGCCGCGGATCACGACGGTGGCCGATCCGTCGGCACCGACATCGTCCATCAGCAGGATGGCGTTCAGCTTCTGGCCCCGTGCGTCGTGATGCCAGCCGGCGAAGCCGCGTCGGTCGGTGAGGGTCGTCGGGCCGGTGCGGGTGGCGATCATGGCCTGGTAGAGCCACCGCCGTCCGAGGTATCCCGCGGCGACTTCTCTCAGCTCGGGGAGCAGGAGGAACTCGACGTAGCCGGGCAGAACCATGAGCGGGTCATGGGTTCGGTGGATACCGAGGTCGCGCTGCCACTCGTGGACCTCGTACTCGCGGAGTCCACCGGTCGAGGCCGGTTTGACCCGAGTCGTACCGAGCAGACCGGGGATCTCGCCGACGAAGTGGTCGAGGTCGGCCCGTGCGGCTTCGAGGAACTCGGCGGATACCGCGTCGGGCAGAACGGCGACGCCGTCCTCGACGAGTTGTCCGACCATGTCGCGGACCCGACCGTGACCCCGGCGCGGCAGCACCAGCCTCGTTCTGTCGGCCAGCTGGGGCACGAGATCGGCGAGCTCGGCGGGCCGACGAAGCAACGCCCCCATTTCGCGAGCTCGGTAGACACCGGGCAGAACGGGCATCACGTCGCCCGAGGGTGGGGCACGACCAGCGCGATGCCGGCCGCGCTCACCACGTCGTTGGCCGCGGCTGCGAGGTCGTCGCCGAGATGGGCCGGGAGCAGGGCGCAGGCGGCCTCCACTTCGAGCTCGGCCGACACCGACGAGCCGTCGACCGCGTGGAACCGCGCGTCGGCCTTGCCGAGCACCGCTCGCATTGCGTCGTTGTCGGCGAGCATCTCGGCGGTGAAGGTCGCGATGCCTGCGCAGTCTGCCGCCGCCGCGAGGGCACCGAGCAGCATCGTGGCGACACCCCGCCCACGACTCTCCTCGTCGACCCCGAAGGCGACCTCGGCGCGTCGAGGGTCCCCGGCCGACCGGACATAGCGGGCCAGACCCAGACCGACATCGGGTCGGACCCGATCGACGACCACCCACGCGAAGTGGTCGACGTAGTCGATCTCGACCAGATAATCGATCAAGTCGGCCGAGGGTGCCGCGGCGCTGAAGAAGCGGCGACGCAGAGACTCCGCCGACCAGCGCCGGAGCTGATTGGTGTAGGCGAGCTTGTCGCTGGCGAGCAGTGGTCGCAGGTACACGTCGGAGCCGTCGCGGAGCGTGGCCGGGACTTCGGGCGCAGCCATTGCGAGTCGAGCGGCTGCGATGCGCTGCAGTCTGCGACGCAGACCGGGGAGGGCCAGCATCTCCTCGAACGCATCACGACCACCGACATAGAGCACGGTCGGTGAGGCCGCCACCGCCGTGGCCCGCCGTGGCCGGCCCGAAGCGATGCCGAGCTCACCGACGATCGAGCCGCGCTCGGCCACGGCCAGCACGGTCCCGTCCGTGTCGAAGATCTCGATCGTGCCCATGCCGACCAGGGCGAAAGATGTCGAGGCATCGCCCTTGCGAACCACTTCGGCGCCGGCGACGAGCTCCCGGACCTCGAGCAGTCCGGCCAGCCGACCGACCCCGGACACACCGTCGAACAGCTCGAGCATCGACAGGTCGTCGACCGCAACCGGTCCCGGGTGGCCCATGGCACCAGTGTGGCCCAACAGTGCCGTCGATTGTCGCCTCCAATAATTGACACACATGCGTGGATCATCGATACTTTTCGTGTATCACTTCAGGGGAGTCGCCATGCCCGCACCTGCCAGCGAGACACGGCAGAATCGCTTCGACCGCGTCATCGCCGCCGACCAGCGCATCGAGCCCGACGACTGGATGCCCGAGGACTATCGCAAGAACCTCATCCGCCAGATCGCACAGCACGCGCACTCCGAGATCATCGGCATGCAACCCGAGGGCAACTGGCTCACCCGGGCACCGAGCCTGCGTCGCAAGTCGATCCTGCTGGCCAAGGTGCAGGACGAAGCAGGCCACGGGCTGTACCTCTACGGCGCGGCCGAGACGCTGGGCATCACGCGCCACGAACTGCTCGATCTGCTCCACACGGGGCGGCAGAAGTACGCCAACATCTTCAACTACCCCACTCCCACCTGGGCCGACATGGGCGCCATCGGATGGCTGGTCGACGGCGCGGCGATCACCAACCAGATCCCACTGTGTCGGTGCTCGTTCGGCCCCTACGCACGTGCGATGGTCCGCATCTGCAAGGAGGAGAGCTTCCATCAGCGTCAGGGCTTCGAGATCATGGTCACCCTGTGCAACGGCACCGTCGAGCAGAAGGCGATGGCCCAGGAAGCGCTGAACCGGTGGTGGTGGCCCACGCTGATGATGTTCGGGCCGCCCGACACCGAGTCGGCCCACAGCCAGAAGTCGATGCAGTGGAAGATCAAGCGATTCACCAACGACGAGCTCCGCCAGAAGTTCGTCGATGCCACCGTTCCCCAGGCCGACCTGATCGGCCTCACCGTTCCCGATCCCGAACTGGCGTGGAACGACGAACGCGGCCACTACGACTTCGGTGAACCCGACTGGGACGAGCTCCGCCGGGTGGTGGCCGGCGACGGTCCGTGCAACGCCGAACGCATGGCCACCCGGAAGGGCGCCCACGACGACGGTGCATGGGTTCGCGAGGCGGCCGTGGCCCACGCCGAGAAGGTCGCAGCCCGCACCGCCGAGATCGCCGCATGAGCGACAACTGGAACCTCTGGGAGGTCTTCGTGCGCCCTCGTCGTGGCCTCGACCACGTGCACGCCGGTTCCGTCCACGCCCCCGATGCCGAGATCGCCCTCCAACATGCGCGGGACCTGTTCACCCGGCGAGGCGAAGGGGTGAGTCTCTGGGTGGTGAGATCGGCCGACATCGTGGCGTCGGATCCCGGCGACGCCGGCGAGCTGTTCGATCCGGCCGACGGCAAGGACTACCGCTACCCCACGCACTACGAGTTGCCCGACGAAGTCGCCAACATGTGATGGGCGCCACGGTGTTGTCGAACGACGAGCTGCTCCGGCACGCCGACCGGGCCATGGTCCTGGCGCAGCGACTCACCGAATGGATCGCCCACGCTCCCGACCTCGAGGAGGACATGGCGCTGGCGAACCTCGGGCTCGATCTGCTGGGGCAGGCCCGCTCGCTCTACACACTTGCCGGGGCACGCGAGGGTGCCGGCCGCACCGAAGACGACTTCGCCTACCTTCGCGAGGCCCGGGAATTCCGCAATCCGGCATTGGTCGAGCAGCCCAACGGCGACTTCGCCGCCACTATCGTGCGACAGTTCCTGCACGACGCCTACGCCATCGAATGGTGGACCGCACGAGTCGACGGCCCCGATCCCGACGTCGGCGCCCTGGCCGCCAAAGTCGTCAAGGAGACCACCTATCACCTCCGCTACAGCCGGGGCTGGCTGGTCCGGCTGGGCGACGGCACCGACGAGAGCCACCGACGCACTTCCGCCGCGGTCGATGCGCTGTGGCCCTTCGTCGGCGACCTCTTCGCACCGTCCGATGCCGCCCTGCGTCCCGGCTTCGACGATCGGGTAGCAGCGGGCTTCGCCGACGCGACGGTGTCGGTTCCCGCCGGCGCCGAGGCGTTCACACCGGCGACCGAACCGTCGCCGCTCCTGGTCGAACTCCTCGCCGAGATGCAGTCGCTGCATCGAGCCCATCCGGGGGTCTCGTGGTAGCCGCGATGTCGGTCGACCGGGTGCGCCGACTGGTCGATGCCGTACCCGATCCCGAGCTCCCGCACGTGACGATCGGCGACCTGGGCATGGTTCGCTCCGTTCGATCGTCGTCGTTCGGCATCGTCGTGGAGATCACCCCGACATACACGGGTTGCCCCGCCACCGAAGCGATCGTCGACGCGGTTCGCGCCGCCATCGGTGAGGCCGGCTACGGTCCCGCTTCGGTCGAGATGGTTCTCGACCCACCATGGACCACCGACGACATCACCGAGCAGGGTCGCGAGAAGCTGCGAAAGGCCGGAATCGCACCACCCCCGGAGATCGCGGGGGACCTCGAGGCCGTGATCGATCTTCCTGCTCCGTGCCCGCGTTGCCACTCCCGCCGCACCCGCCGACTCGGCGACTTCGGCGCGACCGCATGCAAGGCGCCCCACGTGTGCCAGGCCTGCGGCGAGCCCTTCGAGCTGTTCAAGCCGATCTGACGTGGCCCGCGCGACCCCGGTGTTCCACCGCCTTCGCGTGGCCGAGAAGCGACCCGACACCGACGACTCGGTGGTGCTGACCTTCGCCGTTCCCGAGGCGCTGTACGACGCATATCGCCACCGTCACGGCCAACACCTCACCCTCCGGGCGGCTCCGAACGGGGAGGAGATCCGGCGGAGCTACTCGGTGTGCGCACCCGCCGGTGGGCCGCTCCGAATCGGTGTCCGCCAGGTACCCGACGGCGCCATGTCGGGCTGGCTCGCCCGCGACGTGGCCGTAGGCGACGAGATCGAGGTCATGACTCCGACGGGGAGCTTCACCTGCGACACCGACGCCACTGTCGCCCGGCGTCATGTGGCCATTGCCGCCGGCAGCGGGATCACTCCCATCCTGTCGATCGTCGGCACGCTGCTCGAGACCGAGCCGAACAGCACCGTGAGCCTTCTCTATGTGAACCGATCGCACTCCTCGACCATGTTCGTCGAAGAGCTCGAAGCGTTGAAGAACCGACACCTGCAACGACTCCGGATCACCCATCTCTTCACTCGAGAGCCGGGGCCGAGTGCGTTGCTCTCGGGCCGCATCGACGAAGCGCGCTTCGATGCCCTGGTCGCCGCCGGCGTGATCGACACGACCGCCGACACCTACTTCGTGTGCGGGCCCCAAGCCATGGCCGAGACCGTGCTCGGCGGTCTCGCCGACCACGGCGTCGAGACCGAACGGGTGCGATCGGAGCTCTTCGGCGTGCCCTCGCCTGTTCGTTCCGTGACATCGGCCCCTTCGGTGATCGGAGCCGAATGCACCGTGGTGCTCAACGGGCGATCGTCGACGGTCGTGGTCGGACCGACCGACACGGTTCTCGATGCTGCGCTGCGAAACCGCTCGGATGTCCCGTATTCGTGTCGGGCCGGGGCGTGCTCGACCTGTCGGGCCAGGCTCACGAGCGGAGCCGTCGCGATGGACGTCTGCTACGGCCTCGAAGCCGACGAGGTCGATGCCGGCTACGTCCTCACGTGTCAGGCGCGACCCACCACCGACGCGGTCACGGTCGACTACGACGCCTGATCATCGACGAACCGCTGTGCCGCTCGAGCGTCGGGTGGTCCGAGGGTGCCCTCGATGCCGACACAGCTCGCCTGCACGTGCCGGTCGGCCGCCGCACTGACTTCCGAATGGATGGTCCGGGCCACGGTGTAGGCGCGCTCACCCATCCAGTGTTCGGGCACGAGCGTGGTCGGGAGCCCGGGGTCGACGAGCACGGCTCGGCGGTAGTCGTGCACGATCAGGGTCCGCAGGCAGAACGCCTGCTGGTCCGTGAGCTCGCCGGCTGCGTCGATCTGTGACGCGATCTCGCGGTAGCGCTCGGTGAAAGCGCGAAACAGCCTGCCTGCGGTGTCGAGCGCCCCGGACATCCCGGTGAGCAGCCGGCCGCCTGTGTCGTCGTCGGTCTCGGCGGAGAGCACCACGACCTCGCCCGCCAGATCGAGGCCGGCGATGACGTCGCGAGCGTCGGCGGCCCCGAGCGTGGGACTGGCGAAGACCGTCGGCGTCACCGCATCGAAGCCGATCCAGCCGAGGCGCTCACGCAGGCGCGCCCGCTTCGACCCGTCGAGGCCCTCGGGCGGGACGACGACCAGGGTCCACCGTCGGTCCCATGTCGATGCCCGACGGTGGTAGATCCGGCTCTCGGCCAGGTCGAAGTCGGCGGTCGCCGCTGCGGCAACGGAGTAGAAGCTACGGCGGCCGACCGCGGTTCGTTCGAGGATGCCCTCGGCCACCAGTCGCTGTACCGAGGTTCGGACGAGCCGATCGCTCACCCCGAAGGGGGCCACCAGCGCGGCGAGACTCGTCAGCCACACGGCACCTCCTCGGGGATGCAACGAGTCGCCGAACACCGACACGAGGAGCACGCGTGCGCTCGAATCGGGCCGTTCGGCCAGCGAGTCGATCTGGCTGTCGACCAGCGCCGAGAAGGAAGAGCTCACGTCTGCGACCGTATCGGGCCCGGTCGTTGCGTCAGTCGGCGGCGCCGAGAGCCCAGCCGCCGTCGATCTGGATCTCCTGGCCGGTGAGATAGCGCGACGCCGGCGAGGCGAGGAACAACGCCAACCCAGCTACATCGAGATACGGATCGCCGATCCGATGCATGGGGATCACCTTGCCCATCGCCTCGGCCATCTCGGGCGTCTTGGCGTGCCCACCCCCGATGTTGGTCGCGAAGAACCCGGGGGCAATGGCGTTGACCCTCACGCCGTGGGCCGCCATCTCGTGGGCCACCGAGTGAGTGAGGTGCCGACACGCAGCCTTGGCGGCCATGTAGGCGGCACCGATGGCCGGCTCGTTCTGGGTCGAAGCGACCGAGGTGGTGATGATGATCGCTCCGCTTCCCTGTTTCTTCATGTGGCGGGCCGCCGCCCGTACGGTCGCGAACACGCCGTTGAGGTTGATGTCGATCACCTGGTTCCAGCGCTCGTCGGTGTAGTTCTCGAGCACCCCCTCGGGGTTGCGAGGCCGCTCGTCTCCGGCCCAGGCGCCGAGGAAGCCCGGACCCGGGTCGATGCCCGCGTTGGCGAACACCGCATCGAGACGGCCGTAGTGGACTGCGGCCGCATCGATCTCGGCATCGAGGGTGGCGTGATCGGTCACGTCGACCACTGCTCCTCGTACGTCGAGCCCGTCGGCGCCGAGGCGCGCTACTTCGTCGTCGAGCATCGCCCGGTTGAGGTCGAGCAGCGTGACCCGGGCGCCGTTGCGCGCCAGCGCTTCGCCGTATCCGAGGCCGAGTCCGCTGGCGCCGCCGGTGACCACCACTCCGTAGCCCTCGACAGCGAACAGCTCGCCGATACCCACTCCTGCCATCGTGTGCCCCCAAGGATCGCGCTCGTCGGCACGAGGCTAGAGCCGGCCACCGACGACGGCGAACCCCCTCTTTCGATTCAGCCCTGCTCGCGCCGGCGGCGAAGCTCCTTCGAGTGGTCCTCGAGCCGCTTCCGTTGTTGCTTGGTGAGGCTGTCGAGGCCGTCGCTGGCCACCTGATCGAGCAGGGCGTCGATCTCCATCTCGGCCAGGCGATCGCCGGCAGGACTGGGCGGCGGGACGATGCGGAGGTTCTTGCGACCTCGACGTCGCGTCGCACGGCGAGGCGGCCGGGAGGCGCGCGACGTGGTGACCGAACCCGTGATCGAAGCGGGCAGCGGCACCTTGGGAATCTGCGGGAGCGATTCGGCGTAGCCGAACGACCGGAAGCCCACCACCGTGGTGACGATGAGGCAGAAGAACATCACCAACGAGTAGTCGTCGCGCAGCCCGACGATCTGGAGGGCTTCGAGCGCCACGATGGCGGCGGTGATGCCCCACGCGGGAATGCCGAAGAAGAACGGGGCCTTCGGGTACTGCATGGCGAACGCGATCAGGACGCCGAGCTCGACGAACCGCAGGCCCGCCGCGATGCCGGTGACCCCCGCGACGACCTCGAGGAGGGTGACCATGATCGCAGGTATGAGGGTCAGCGCGACGAGGAACCAGGCGAAGGGCTTCCGACCCATGAGGTTCTCGACCTGGGTGCCCAGCTGGAAGAACACGAACAACAGGACGATCGTCCAGAAATCGGGCTCGTTGGGGATCGGCCAGGTGATCAGACGCCAGATCTGGCCGTCGAGAACGCTGCCGGTGACCGAGTTCTGGGAGATGAGGATGAGGTTGCGGAAGATGGGGCCGCTCTCGCCTTCGATCGCCCAGACGACCATCGACAGCACACCCAGGGCCGTGACGAGAATCGTGGTCGAGACATCGACGCTGCCGACCCGGAACCAGGGGTCGTCGGAGCTGCCGAATCTGCGCATCGAGTACATACCGACCACGACGCTACCCGCGTAAGTGGCCCGCGCCCATGACGCGGTGCGACTTGCCACGTGGCTCACCAGCGGATAACCACCCACAGTGCGCGTCCTTCTCACCCACTCGCCCGAAGACCTCGACGCGTACTACCGCCGGTCGCTTCCCGATCTGCTCGACCTGGCCGAGGTGGTTCGCAATCCCCTCGATCGGGACCTCACCACACCAGAGCTCATCGCAGCGGCCGCGGACTGCGACGTGATCGTCTCGCACCGGTCGACTCCTGGCGAGACGGCCCTGTTCGAGCGGTCACCGGGCCTGGTGGCGTTCCTGCGCTGCGCCGTGGACCTCCGCAACGTCGACACGGACACGGCGTCACGGCTCGGCATCGCCGTGGGTCACGCCGACAAGAGCTTCGTGACCGCGACGGCCGAGCTGGCCCTCGGGCTGACGCTCGACCTCGCCCGCAACATCGCCGAGTCGACCATCGACTACAGGACGGGCCAGTCACCCCCGCCGCGGCCGGGTCGGCAACTGGCCGGACAGGTCGCAGGGATCATCGGGTACGGGGCCATCGGTTCCCACCTCGCCGACCTGCTGACCGGAATCGGAATGAGGGTGCTCGTCCACGATCCCTTCGTCGACCATGTGCCAACGCCACTCGAGCGGGTGAGCCTGAATGAGCTCCTCGCCCGCGCCGACTACGTCTTCCCCCTGGCTCCAGCGTCACCGGCCAATGTCGACCTCATCGACGCCGAGGCGTTGGCCGGCATGAAGCGCGGCGCCTCGTTGGTGAACGTGTCACGGGGTGAGCTCGTCAACGAGGACGCTGTCGCCGCATCGCTCGACGACGGCACGCTCGGCGGCCTGGCCATGGATGTCGGACGGGCCCCCGATCAGCGACCGTCGCCCTGGCTGGCCTCCCGGGCCGGAGTGGTGGCCACCCCTCATCTCGGTGGTCTGACGCCGGAGAACGCCGATGCGCAGGCCGCGAGCAGTGTCGAGCAGATCGCAGCGATCCTGGCGGGTGACCTCCCCCCGAGACTGGTCGATCCCAACGCGATCGGCCGCCTCCGGGCGTGGTGGACCGCCAATCGATGACGTCGCCGAGCCCTAGGATCGGCCCATGACCTATGCCTCGTACCCATCTCTCGTCGACCGCACGGTGTTCGTCACCGGCGGAGCCGACGGCATCGGACGCGCCATCGTCCAGGAGTTCGTCAACCAAGGGGCGCGGGTGGGCTTCGCCGACCGCAACGCCGCCAAGGCCCACTCGAACATCGCCGAGTGTGTCGATGCCGGAGCCGCGCATGCTCCGCGGTTCTACGAGGTCGATCTGGTCGACATCGCGGCCCTGAAACGGGCCCTCGACCAGGCGCTGCTCGACCTGGGCGGCACGATCGACGTGCTCGTCAACAACGCCGCCAACGACGATCGGCACAGCTGGCGCGACATGACCCCCGAGTACTGGGACGACCGTCTGAACACGAACCTCCGCCACTACTTCTTCGCCATCCAGTCGCTCGCACCGGCCATGATCGCCGCCGGCCGAGGGTCGATCGTGAACATCGGCAGCTCGAGCTACCTGATGCAGGAGGACGGCTTTCCCGGATACGCCATCGCCAAGTCGGCGGTCGACGGCATCACCCGCACCATGGCCCGCACCTTCGGCCCGCACGGGGTGCGGGTGAACACGGTCATGCCCGGCTGGGTGCCCACCGATCGACAACTGGAGAAGTGGTGGAGCCCCGAAGCCGAAGAGCAGACGATGCACGACCAGGCCATCAAGCGGCGCATCTACCCCAAGGAGTTCGCGCAGATGGTGCTGTTCCTCGCGGCCGACGACGGCGCAGCGTGTACGGCGCAGCGGTTTCTCGTCGACGGTGGTCGGTACTAGCCGTCGACGATGCGGGCCCGGGCCGAGGCAACGAGTCGTATCAGTCCGGGGTCGACATCCAGATCGGCCACCTCAGCGAAGCCGAACCACCGCAGGTCGGTCGACTCGTGGTTGGCGTCGAGCACAGCGCCGTCGGGTGCGCGCACGAGGAACCGCACGTCGAGGTGCTCGTGCTCCGGCTCGTTCCCGCGCTCGGGGATGGTGTGGATGTCGAGGTCGATCGCGGGGCCGATCACTTCGAGGTCGTTGATGCCGGTCTCCTCGGTCGCCTCCCGGCGCGCCGCGTCGGCCAGATCACCCTTGCCGTCGACGTGACCTCCGGGTTGGAGCCACCGCTCGAGCTTGGTGTGGTGCAGCAGCAGCACCCGGGCGCCGGTGTGGTCGACGATCATCGCCGACGCCGTGAAGTGGCCGTCGAGACAGCTCCGGAGGAGGGCGTCGTCGTGGTCGACCGCGAAGCGCAGCATCCGCCGCCGGAAGGCGTCGACCTCGGGATCGCCGGTGACCACGGCCTGCACGTGGTGTACGGCGCGGTCGAGCTCCCTCATGGCCGAACTGGCTGCGACAGGTGCACGCTGTCCGGCGCCACGAAGCGCCAGGGCAGGTCAGCGGCCTTGGTGATGCCGATTCGGGTCGTTGCCGTCGGTGGATGGGGCGCCGGTGTGCCGTCGTCCACCACCGCCAGGCCGTCGGTGCCGCGGCACAGGTCGCTCCCGCCGTGCGCATCGTTGATCCCCAGCGCGGCGCAGAGCTTGGCCGGCCCCGAACACAGGTCCCGATCACGACGAGCCCGGGGCCGACGGCGGTACATCTCCTCGACGCCGGTCAGCGGCTCGAGCGCGCGGATGAGGACGGCCCCGCACTCGCCGGTCGGGCCGGTCACGACGTTGGCACACCAGTGCATGCCGTAGCTGAAGTACACGTAGAGGTGGCCCGGCGGACCGAACATCACCTCGGTACGAGGTGTGGGACCCCGATGACCATGACTGGCGGGGTCCTCGGCGCCCCGGTACGCCTCGACCTCCACGATTCGTCCCGAGCCGACCGGGCTGACGAGCACCTTGTTCACCAGCTCCGGCGCGACGTCGAGGGCGTCTCGGTCGAAGAAGTCCCTCGTCAGCTGCGACACGACGTCAGGCCGAGAGGAAGCTGCGCAGCTCGTCGGGAACCGGCATCGGAGCCAGGCCGGTGGGGTCGACGCACACATAGGTGACCGTCGAGTCGAAGACCCGGCGTTGGTCGACCGCGCCGCGGAAATCGATGTCGAACGACGTCGTTCCCCATCGATCGACGGCGGCGTCGATCACGAGGCGCTCGGCGAGACGCGCCGAGCCGTGCCAGGTCACGCTGGCCGTCTTGAGCATCACGTCGAACCCCAGGCTCTCGAAGTCGGGCCACCGCGAGCGCAGCCAGCAGTCGACGGTGTCGTCGACGAAGGTGAGGTAGTGGGCGTTGTACACCACTTGCTGCATGTCGCAGTCGACGTAGCGGACGCGGACCTCGTGGCGGTACCCCATCAGCCGACTCGGACCTCGTCGGCGGCGAGCCGGGAGCGGAAGGCCTCGAGCTGTGCCGCCACCGCTGCGGGCCCACCCGATCCGTGGGTGATGCGGTTCCGCACCGATGCGCCCGGCTCCAGCAGTGCGGCCGCCTCGGGGCCGAGGCGCGGGTCGGCGGCGACCAGATCGGTGAGCTCGCCGGCGCCGACCAGCGCGTCGCGTACCATCGCGCCGACGATCCCGTGCGCCTCGCGGAAGGGGACGCCTCTCGCCACGAGGAGCTCGGCGAGATCGGTGGCCGCGGCATACGGCGAGTCGGCCTGGACCGCCATGGCATCGGTGTCGAACACGACCGTGGCAATCATCCCGTCGAGCGCGGCCAACGTGAGCGCCACCGTGTCGACGGCGTCGAACAGGGGCTCCTTGTCGCCCTGGAGGTCCTTGTTGTAGGCGAGCGGGAGTCCCTTGAGGGTGGCCAACAAGCCCGTCAGGTGACCGAGAACGCGACCCGCCTTTCCCCGAGCCAGCTCGGCGATGTCGGGGTTCTTCTTCTGGGGCATCATCGACGAGCCCGTCGAGTACGCGTCGTCGAGCGTGACGAAGCCGAACTCGGTGCTGGCCCACAGGATGAGCTCTTCGCCGATGCGACTGAGGTGCATGGCCGTCATGGCCAGCGCATAGAGCGAGTCGGCGACGAAGTCGCGATCGCCGACGGCGTCGAGACTGTTGTCGAAGACGGCACCGAAGCCGAGCAGCTCGGCGGTGTGGGCCGGGTCGAGCGGCAGGCTGCTCCCGGCCAGGGCACCGGCACCGAGGACCGACACATCGGTGCGGCGGCGGGCCTCGAGCAACCGGTCGACGTCGCGTCCCAGCGCCCAGCCGTGAGCCAGCAGGTGGTGGGCCAGACCGACCGGCTGGGCCTGCTGGAGGTGCGTGTACCCGGGCAGGTAGGCCTCGCCGACGGACTCGGCCCTGGCGAGCAGCGTCTGCTGGAGGTCGATCACGCGTCGGGCCACGTCGGTGAGCGCCTCCTTGGTCCACAGCCGCAGATCGGTGGCCACCTGATCGTTCCGTGAGCGGCCGGCGTGCAACTTGGCGCCCACCGCGCCGGCGAGCTCGGTGACACGACGCTCGACGACCGTGTGGATGTCCTCGTCGCTGGGAACGAAGACAACTGTGCCGTCGGCGAGCTCGGATTCGACGGTGTCGAGCGCCGCGAGGATCTGATCGGTCTCGTCAGCGGTGAGGATGCCGACCGATGCCAGCATCGAGACGTGCGCCCGTGACCCGGCGATGTCCTCCCGGTACATCCGCTGGTCGAAGGGCAGCGAGTCGTTCAGCGCCTGGAGCGCCTCGTCGGGCCCGCCCGAGAACCGACCATGCCAGAGGGTCACGACCGCAGCCTCCGCTTGGCGATCGTGCGCAAGCGCAGTGCGTTCAGCTTGACGAAGCCTTCGGCGTCGGCCTGGTCATAGACGCCGTCGTCCTCTTCGAAGGTGGCTATCCGCTCGTCGAACAACGAGTCGCTGCTCTTGCGCCCCACCGTCGTGACGTTGCCCTTGTAGACCTTCAGTCGAACCACGCCGTTCACGAACTCCTGGCTGGCGTCGATGAGCCCCTGCAGCAGTTCGCGTTCGGGGCTGAACCAGTAGCCGTTGTAGATGAGCTCGGCGTAGCGCGGCATGAGGTCGTCCTTCAGGTGAGCCGACCCTCGATCGAGGGTGATGGACTCGATGGCGCGGTGCGCGCGCAACATGATGGTGCCCCCCGGAGTCTCGTACGCGCCGCGCGACTTGATGCCCACATACCGGTTCTCGACGATGTCGAGACGGCCGATGCCGTGCTCACCGCCGATCCGGTTGAGCTCGGCCAGTACCCGCGCCGGGCTCATCTCCCGACCGTCGATGGCGACGATGTCGCCCTTCTCGTAGGTGAGGTCGACGTAGGCGCCCTCGGCCGGGGCCAGCTCGGGCGACACCGACCAGCGCCACATCTCACTCGCGGGCTCGGTCCACGGGTCTTCCAGAGGGCCGCCTTCGAAGGAGATGTGCAGGAGATTCGCGTCCATCGAGTACGGCGACTTGGTGCCTCGCTTCTGCTCGATGGGGATGCCCTTGTCGGCCGCGTAGGCCAGCAGCCGCTCGCGGCTGGTGAGATCCCATTCACGCCACGGGGCGATGACCTTGATGTCGGGGTCGAGGGCGTAGGCGCCGAGCTCGAAGCGGACCTGGTCGTTCCCCTTGCCGGTGGCACCATGGCTGATGGCGTCGGCGCCGGTCTCGTGGGCGATCTCGACCAGACGCTTGGCGATGAGCGGCCGGGCGATCGAGGTGCCGAGCAGGTACTCACCCTCGTAGATCGCGTTGGCGCGAAACATGGGGTACACGTAGTCGCGGACGAACTCCTCGCGGAGGTCGTCGATGAAGATCTCCTCGACGCCACGAGCGCGCGCCTTGGCCCTCGCCGGTTCGACCTCTTCTCCCTGGCCCAGGTCGGCGGTGAAGGTGACCACCTCGCAGTCGTAGACGTCCTGGAGCCAGGCGAGGATCACCGAGGTGTCGAGGCCGCCGCTGTAGGCCAGTACGACCTTGTCGACCTTCATCGGGGGGAATGTCATGGCGTGAGCCTTCTTGGTCGAGGATCAGATGCCGGCGAGATCGGCGACGGAGGCAGCCACGGCCTGGCCGTTGCCTTCGGTCGCGACCAACAGCAGGGTGTCGTCACCGGCCACGGTACCGAGGACCCCGTCGAGGCCGGTGCGGTCGATGGCCGATGCCACCACATGGGCCGAGCCCGGCGGTGTTCGCAGGACCACGAGGTCGCCGGAGCGGCCCACCTCGACCACCCAGTCGCCGAGGACGCGGTGGAGGTGATCGGCCGGGGCATGATGATCGATGGGGAGCTCGGGGATGGCGTACACGGTGTCGCCGCCTGCGATTCGCACCTTCACCGCACCGAGGTCCTCGAGGTCTCGCGACACTGTTGCCTGGGTGGCGTCGATGCCCTCGTGCTCGAGCAGGTCGACCAGCTGAGCCTGACTGCTGACGGGATGATCGGCGAGCAGCCGGCCCACCAGGTGCTGCCGCTGCGGCTTACCCATGGTTCTGCTCCATCAACCACCACAGCAGGCCACGGGCAGAGTGCATCCGGTTCTCGGCCTGGGGGAACACGCGGCTGAACGGCGCCTCGAGCGCCTCCCGGCTCACTTCCTGGCCGTCGTGGGCCGGGAGGCAGTGCATGAGGATGGCACCGGTGGCGGCCCGGCCCATCAGCGCCGAGTCGACGGTGTAGCCGGCGAAGGCGTCGAGCTTCTGTTTCGTCTCGGCCTCTTCGCCCATGCTCACCCACACGTCGGTGTACACGGCGTCGGCCCCGCTCACCGCGGCACCCGGATCGGTGGTGACGAACGGCTCGACGCCGCTGGCTCGGATGCGATCGAGGTCTTCGTCGGCGAAGGCGTAGCCGGCCGGACTGGCGATACGGAAACCCATACCCGCCATTCCGCAGGCGATGCCGAGCGACCGCGCCACGTTGTTCGGGTCGCCGACGTAGGCGACCGAACGCCCCTCGAGGTCGCCGAACTCCTGACGAACCGTGAGCAGGTCGGCCAGAGCCTGCAACGGATGGGAGGCATCCGACAGCATGTTCACCACGCCGGTAGCAACACCGTGACCGTCGATGGCCGCCGCCATCCGCTCGCAGCTGCTGTGGCGGAACACCCTCGCACCGATCACGGCGTAGTAGCCGGCGAACACGCGAGCGACATCCTCGATGCTCTCGCGCTGGTCGAGCCCCACCTCGCTGGGTTGGATGTACACGGGGTGGCCGCCGAGCTGCACCACCGCCATCTCCATCGAGTTGCGGGTCCGCGCCGACGGCTTCTCGAACAGCAGCGCGACGCCCTTGCCGGCCAGGACCGGCGGCGGAGACGCATCGGCCGCCCTCGCCAGCACGTCGGCCAGTTCCTCGGGGGCGAGATCGTCGATCTCGAGCACGTGTCGGGTCATGCGGGTACCTCCGTGGTGTCCAGCACGTCGCCGAGCAGCGCCATGGCTTCCTCGACTTCGTCGGCGCTGGTGGTGAGGGGCGGGGTCAATCGCAATGCGGTGGGCGTGATGGGATTCACGAGCAGCCCGCTGGTGGCCGCTCGGGTGGCGACCGCCTTGGCGATGGGACCGTCGAGCTCGACGGCCAGCATCCCACCCATCCCCCGCACGCTCTCCGCGTGCGGGAGCTCGGCGAGCGCGCCGGCGAGCTGGTTGCCGAGGGAACGGGCCCGGCCGACGATGTCGTCGCGCTCCATGATCTCGAGCACCTTGCGGGCGGCGGCGGTGGCGAGCGGGTTCCCCCCGAAGGTGCTGCCGTGATCACCTGCTTCGAGACAGGCTGCGACCTCGCGTTTCGCCCAGACCGCCGCGATCGGAAAGCCGTTGCCGAGGGCCTTGGCCAGGCACACCACATCGGGCTGGACGTCGTAGTGCTGGTAGGCGAACCATTCGCCGGTGCGGCACAGGCCGGTCTGCACCTCGTCGACCATGAACAGCAGGTCGCGCTCGTCGGCCAGGGCGCGGGCGGCAGCCATGAAGGCGAGCGAGCTGGGCCAGACGCCACCTTCGCCCTGGACGGGTTCGAGATGGATGGCTGCGGTGGAATCCGTGAGGGCAACGGCGAGCGCGTCGGCGTCGTCGCGGGCGACGTGGGAGAAGCCCTCGGGCATGGGGGCGAAGGGCTCGTGCTTGTCGGGCTGGCCACAGGCGGCGAGCGCCGCGAGAGTGCGTCCGTGGAAGGAACCGAAGGTCGTGACCACGCCGAACCGGCCGTGACCCGCCCACTTGCGGGCGAGCTTGAAGGCGAACTCGTTGGCTTCGGCCCCCGAGTTGCAGAAGAAGACCTGTCCTCCGCCCCCGAGATGGCGATCGATGGTCATGGCCACGGGAGCGGCGTGTTCGGTGGCCCACAGGTTCGAGACCTGCACGAGCTTGTTGGCCTGGACGGTGATGGCCTCGGCCACCTCGGGGTTCGCGTGCCCCAGCGACTGCACGGCGAGGCCGCCGACGAAGTCGAGGTAGCGCTTGCCGGTGTTGTCCCACACCTCGGTGCCACTGCCTTCGACGAGCAGGATCGACGGCGCGCCGTAGTTGGGCATGAGCGGGCAGTGGTCGAGACTCGACGGAGCCGCCATGGCGTCGGCGTGGGTCATGTCACGGGCTCCTGGGTGATCATGGTTCCGATTCCTGCATCGGTGAACAGCTCGAGCAGCAGCACGTGCGGTACCCGACCGTCGAGCAGGTGCGCGCTGTGGGCCCCGGCCTTCACCGCCTCGATGGCCGCACCGACCTTGGGGATCATGCCCCCGGCGATGGTGCCTTCGGCGATGTAGGCCTCGAGCTCTGCGACCGTGGCCCTGGCGACGATGCTCGCAGGATCGTCGACATCGAACAGGAGCCCCGGTACGTCGGTGAGGTAGACGACCTTCTCGGCGTCGAGGGCCCCCGCGAGCGCGCCCGCAACCGTGTCGGCGTTGATGTTGTAGGCCTGGCCGTCACCGCCGGAACCGATCGTGCTCACCACCGGGATGAGATCCTCGGTGAGCAACCGTTCGACGATGCCCGGGTTCACCGACTCGACGTCGCCGACGAAACCGAGCTCGGGGTCGCGGGCGACGGCCTTGATCAGGCCCCCGTCCTCCCCGCTCAGGCCCACGGCAAGTGCACCGTGCACGTTGATCGAGCCGACGATGTCGCGGCCGACCTTGCCCACCAGCACCATGCGAGCCACGTCGAGCGTCTCGGCGTCGGTGACGCGGAGGCCGTCGATGAACTGCGACTCCTTCCCGAGCCGGGCGAGGAGCCCACCGATCTGGGGCCCGCCGCCGTGAACGACAACGGGTTTGAGGCCGACGGAGCGCAACAAGACGATGTCCTCGGCGAAGGTGGCCGACAGCTCGGGATCGACCATGGCGTTGCCGCCGAGTTTGACGACGACGACCGCGCCGCGGAAGCGCTGGATGTAGGGCAGCGCCTCGATGAGCGCGTGGGCCCGTTGTTCGGGCTTGAAGCCGCGGCCGTCGGCGATTCCGATCATGAGCGATACCCCGCGTTGATGTCGATGTAGCCGTGAGTCAGATCGCACGTCCAGACGGTTGCGGCCCCGTCGCCGATGGCGACGTCGACGGTGATGTCGACCTCGTCGCCTTGCAGGTGCACCGTGGCGTGGGCCTCGGAGTAGTCGGGGTGGACCACGCCCTGGCTGGCGACCAGCTGCGGGCCGATGTGGATGGTGAGCGCATCGCGGTCGGCTCGCTGACCGGCCTTGCCGACGGCCATCACGATGCGCCCCCAGTTGGCGTCCTCGGCGGCGAGCGCCGTCTTCACGAGCGGGGAGTTGGCGATCGACAACGCGATCCGCTTCGCCGCCATCTCGTGCTCGGCGCCGGTCACCGTGACGGTCACGAACTTGGTGGCGCCCTCGCCGTCGCGCACGACCTGATGGGCAAGATCGACCAGGACGGTGTCGAGCGCGGCGCGAAACGCCGTGTAACCCGGAGAGTCGACGACCCCTGCGTGGGCACCGTCGGCCCCGGTGGCGAAGGCGAGCACGGTGTCGCTGGTCGAGGTGTCGGAATCGACGGTGATGCGGTTGAAGCTGCGTTCGACCGATGCGTTCAGCGCCGCCTGCAACAACGGCGCCGGCACCTCGAGATCGGTGAAGACGAACGCCAACATCGTGGCCATGTCGGGCGCGATCATGCCGCTGCCCTTGGCGATGCCGACCACGACCGCATCGGTGCCGGCTATGGCGGCGACGGCTCCCTTGGCGAAGGTGTCGGTGGTGCGTATCGCGTCGGCAGCTGCGTGCCAGGTGTCGGGGCCCGATGCTGTCAGGCCGGCGACAAGTGCCGGGAGGGCGGCGGCGAGGGTGGCGTCGGGCAGCGTCTCGCCGATCACGCCGGTGGAGGCGAGGAAGACGTCGTCGGGCCGGACATTCAGCTCCGATGCGACGGTCTCCGCCGTCAGCTGTGCCGACGTCTCGCCGGCCCGCCCGGTGAAGGCGTTGGCGTTCCCGGAGTTGCAGACGATGGCGCGTGCCGTTCCGTTCGGCAGGACGCGTTGGCACCATTCGACGGGAGCACTGGCGCACAGCGACTGGGTGAACACACCCGCCGTTGTCGTGCCTTCGACCACCTCGGCCAGGAACAGATCGGCCCTCTTGTGATACCGCAGGCCGGCCGCGTGCGCGGCGAGCCGCACCCCGGCAACCGCCGGGAGCTCCGGAAACTTCTCGGGGGCAAGCGGCGAGACGGCGCTCATGGCCACAGTCCCGCCAACGGCAGACCCATGGTCTCGTCGAGGCCGAGCGCAAGGTTCGCGTTCTGTATGGCCTGGCCGCTCGCGCCCTTGACCAGGTTGTCGAGAGCGCCGATGGCCACCACCCAACCGGTGCGATCGTCGACCCGGGCGGTCACGTGAGCGGTGTTCGATCCGAGAGTGGCTTTGGTGTGGGGTGGATCGTCGGTGACGACCACGAAGGGTTCGTCTGCGTAGGACTCGTCGAGGAGCGCGAACAACGCATCGCCGGTGACCTGGCCGATCGCTCGCCCGTAGCAGGTCGCCAGGATGCCGCGATTCATCGGCGCCAGGTGAGGGGTGAACAGCACTTCGACCTCCTCACCGACGTGATCGGCCAGCGCCTGCTCGATCTCGGGGGTGTGACGGTGGTCGAGCAGCCCGTAGGCGGCAAAGTCCTCGTCGACCGCACAGAACGCCGTGTTCTCCTTGAGCGACCGCCCGGCGCCGGAGACCCCGCTGACGGCGTCGACGATGATCCCCGTCGGCTCGATCACTCCGGCCTCGAGCAGGGGGGCCAACGCGAGGACGGCCGTGGTGACATAGCAGCCGGGCGAAGCGATGAGCTCGGCACCGGCCAGATCGTCACGGAAGAGCTCGGGGAGTCCGAAGACGAAGTCGTCGAGCAGCTCGGGATGGGGGTGCTCGGTGCCGTACCACGTCGGATAGAGGCGGGGATCGTGGAGCCGGAAGTCGGCGCTCAGGTCGACGATGTGACCCACGGTGCCTCGTACTGCAACGGCGGCCTCGGCCGCCGCACCGTGCGGCAGGCCGAGGAAGATCAGATCGAGGCCGTCGCAATCGCTCGGCTCGAAGGGCGTGTACTTCAGGTTGCCGTAGGCGCCGGCCAGGCTCGGGTACAGGTCCGCTACCGGCCGCCCAGCCTGAGTCTCGCCGGTGGCAACCGCCACGTCGAGCCCCGGATGGTCGGCACACAGCCGCATGAGCTCGGCCCCCGTGTAGCCCGAAGCGCCGACGATTCCGATTCTCATCTGGGCACTCTACCCGCTCTGCATGTTTATTCAACGCTGTGTATCCAATGGAGCCACCGCGACGCCGCAGGATCCCACTGCCCGGCCACGTCGGCCGGGCAGTGGGTCGAGCTCACGACACGTCGGCCGTCTCCCTCGACGTGCGGATCCCGGCTCGCTTGGCGCCTCGCGTCTTCGCGGCGCCGTTCTTCGACCGACCGGCCTTGCCGGGTGATACGGCTCCGAGCTTGCCCGCGATCGCTTGCGCCGACTCCAGCGACGCCTCGCAATCGGCCAACAGCCGCTTGGCCGCCCGCGGCACCGCAGCGGCGATCGCCTCGTCGATGACCTCGAGCTTGTCCGCCGCACGCAGTACCCCCGACCGGATGTCGAATCGGTCCTGAAGATCGGCCATGGCCTCGGCGATGACGACGTCCTCGAGTGGCAGCTCCGACCGCGGCGGGCCCGCCTCGCCGACCACCGCCGTACGTACCGCAATGGGCAGGTGCTCGAACAACCAGGCCCGCACCAGACACTGTGGAGCCCAACGCCCGAGAGCATCACGAACGATCGGTACCAGCGTGCGGAGAGGCAACTCGGCCAAGCGGTGCTCGAAGATGATGTTCTCGTGCAGGGCCAGCCAGAACACACCATTGCGCATGCCGGCTTGTTTGGCCGCCGGAGCCAGCCACGCCGCCACGTTCTGGTAGTACGACGTGATGTCGCGGTAGTCGGTGCCCGCCGGGTTGAAGCCGGTCAGGTTGATGTCGAACCAGTGATGCCAGGTGGAGTCGGCCACGATCCGACCGGTGGCGACGCCGTGGCCGTCGTAGGCGCCGATCACCGGGAACTCCGTGCCGGCGTTGTCTGCCGAGGGATCGATGATCCGACCCCATGCCACCACCTGGGGCTGGGCCTGATACGAGCCGGCTTTGGGCCAGTCGCTCACCGGGAAGGTGGTGGGGATCGTCACCTGGCCTTCGTGTTGATGGTCGGGAAGCTTCTTCAACACCCCGTGCTCGGCGCACAGAAGTGGGTGCGGCGACCGCTTCAGCTGGACGAATCCGCCACCGAGGGAGTAGTGGTTCGTGTACCTCGGCCGAATCACCTGCGGAGTCGAGTCCGACTGTTCGCCGAACGCGAAATCGCCGTCGGCATTGGCATCGCGAATCGTGGTGTTCCACACGGGGTGGGCCGCAGCCGGCGCCGGATACATGCGCAGATCCTTGACGCGTTTCACCGCGCCCGACAGGCCCCGCCCGAGACTCGCGTGATCGCCCGTCGTCAGGACCCCTCCCCCACCGTCCATGAACGCCTCGAGCGTTGTGACTTCTGCCGCGCTCAAGAGACCGACATCGCTCGAGATGCCGAACAGCCAGACCTCGTCGAAGGTGTCGAGGTTCAGATCCGTCAGCGTCACGTTGTCCTGATCGGCCGCCAGGTCGCTGTAGCGGTTCGCAGTGGTCACCACGAACTGGGCCCACGGCCACGGGTCCGAGGTGACGGCGCCGATCACATGTTGGAGGCCGTGGAACGACCCGCCGTCGAACGACGCGCCGTCCATGTACATGAGGATCCGCACCTTCTGTGGTCGCTTCCACCACAACCGGTTCAGCTCGAGGTCTTCGGGTCGCCAGTCGACCCGCTTGGGCAACTCGGGGAATCGGGGAACCGGGGGGAAGTCCGGATCCACGGGATTGGGGGTGAAGAAGTCCGCCATTTCTGCTCCTTGTCGGGGGTTGTCACTCACCGGACATGAGCGGCGACCGGCGTTGCTGATACATGCCGCTCACGCAGCGGGCTGGGCCGCCTGGCCCATCGCCGCAGAATTGCCCAAGGTTCGGGCCCATCGAGCCGATGAGGGCACCAAGACTCGGCCGATCTCGAGGCCCAGCGCCGTACGACCAAGGGACCATGATGGCCAGCCGCCGACTGTTGCTCGCCGTGTTCGCCAGCGTGTTGCTGATCGCGCTCGCCATCGCGTACGGCGTCCAGACCGGCCTCATCGATCCCGACTACACGGTGACACGGGACGCCACCTCGGAGGGAAACAGCCAGTGAAGCGGCCCAAGCGACGCCACGCCCTGTCGACCCGAACCCTCGCCGCTGGTGGCGCCAGCTCCGCCTTTCTCGCCCTCATGGGGGTGATGGCCGATCAGGAGGCAACCAGTTCTCTCCAGGCCGCAGGTGACGCTGGACCGAGCCCGGCTCCGGCGTCCGAGGTCGCCCTCGGCGCCATCGGCCGTCTCACGCCGCGCGAAAGCGACCGGCCCGACTCGGCCGCGATCGAACCGCCGGCGGCTGCGACGCCATCAGTGTCGACGGGCAGCCGTGGCGCTCAGGCCCCGAAACAACCCCGTCCGACGGTGGTGGTCGACCTGCAGTTCGATTTCGGTGCCGCCCCCTCCGCCGACACGCCGACGGTCCCGCCACCTGTCTCGGCTCCCGCCCAACCGCCGGCCGCACCGTCCACCCCCAGCGATGCGCCGACCACCGAGCAGTCGCCGGCACCTGTGGCTCCGGCTCCGGCCCCGACCCCGACACCGACACCGATGCCGGCCCAGCCACAGCCGACGCCGTCGCCGGCCCCGGCCGCGACTCCCGTCCCCACCGCCGCACCGACTCCGGAGCCGACCGCCACGCCCCCGCCCGCCGACCCGACGCCGGCGCCGGAACCGACGCCGACGCCTCCTCCCCCGACCCCCGACCCGACGCCGACCACCGGTGCCAGCTGACCACCGCTTCGACGCCATGGGCACCAGCGCCCGCGTGTGGGTCCACGGTGGGCCCGACGACCTCGCCCCGCGCCTCGAGGCCCGGGTCGAGGAGCTCGAAGCGGCCTGGAGCCGGTTTCGCGACGACAGCGACGTGAGCCGCATGAACGCATCCCACGCGCCCACCCATGTCGGCGACGACACCGTTGACCTGGTCCGCCATGCGCTGCTCGCCTCCTGGGAGACCGCGGGATGGTTCGATCCCACGCTGGGGCTCGAGGTCGCCGCGGCAGGCTACGACTGCGACTTCGCTCGGCTCGCACCGCTGCACGAGGGCTTCGTCATGACCGTCGACGCCGACACCCGAACCCTGACCGGAGTGCGCCCGTGGCGCGGCCGGTGCGCGACCATCGATGTGAACGTGGCCGAGGCGACGGTGACGATCCCTGACGGCGTGGCCTTCGATCCCGGTGGCATCGGCAAGGGTCGGGCGGCCGATCTGGTGGCCCGCCGGGCACTCGAATGCGGCGCAACGAGCGTGCTCGTCGACATCGGTGGCGATCTCCGGCTGGCCGGCAGCCCGCCGGCCGGAGGGTGGCGGGTCGATGTCGAAGATCCCGACAACCCCGTCACACCGTTGGTCACCCTGCGTACCGATGCGGGGGGCGTGGCCACCAGCAGCTCGACGCGACGGCGATGGTCGACCGCCGCGGGGCCGAGGCACCACCTCCTCGATCCGGCGACGGGCACATCGTCGACATCGGACGTGAGCACCGCCACGGTGATCGCCACCGAGGCCTGGTGGGCCGAGGCACTCGCGACCGCGGCGGTGGTGGCCGGGGTCGACCAGGCTCTCGAGCTGCTCCGCGCGTCGGGTGCGACCGGGATGGTGGTCGACCGCCACGGGGTCCGCCATGACGCCCACGACCTGGAGCCGTTCCTGTGCTGATCGTCAACGCCAAGTTCTGGTGGTACGTCGCCCGTTCGGCGGGTCTGGTCGCCTGGGCCATGCTGGCGCTCTCGATTGCGTTCGGTCTCGTCCTGTCCTCCCGTGCCTTCGGCCGCCGTACCAACCCGGCATGGACCCTGGCCGTCCATCGCTTCCTCGGCGCCATGGGTCTGGTCTTCACCGTGATCCATCTGCTCGGCCTGCTCGCCGACGACTACGTGCAGTTCAGCATCGGCGATCTGCTCATCCCCGGCTCATCACCGTGGCGCCCCGGTGCCGTTGCCTGGGGAGTGGTGAGCCTGTACGTCCTGCTCGCCATCCAGATCACCTCGTGGGCCATGCGCTACCTGCCGCGACGGTGGTGGCGGACCGTGCATTGGAGCGCTCCGGTGCTGTTCGTCACCGCCAGCATCCACAGCGTCCAGGCCGGTACCGACGTCGGTCGCACTGCCGTGCGCATCGGCGTCGGCGTGATCGTGGTGCTGGCGCTGCTCACAGCCGCCAGGGTGATGACGGCGCGGCGGCGTCAACCACGGACGCCTCGACTGCTCCCCGACCTCGCCGACCCGTTGGTGTCTGCGCAACCAACCGACCAGAGCGAGCCGATACCCGCCTCGGTCGGTCTCGGTCGCTGAGGCCCTGCTCGCGTCAACTCCGCAGGGTCGCGCCGTGGGCGGTCTCGACGGCTGCGATGCACGCCGCCCGGGCTTCGCCGACCTCGGCGTCGGTGAGGGTCCGGTCGGTGGCCTGGAAGCGCAGGCGGTAGGCCAGGCTGCGAAAGCCCTGATCGACGCCGGTACCGCGGTACACGTCGAACAGCTGGAGCTCGACCAACAATGGGCCACCGGCCTCGACGAGAGCCCCGCGCACGTCGAGGGCGCGCACCGAATCGGGAACCACGAAGGCCAGGTCGATGTCGCTGCTGGGGAACTTGCTCACAGGCGTGTAGGTGCGCGAACCGTGGGGACCCTCGAGCACGGCCTCGAGGTTCAGCTCGAGCCACGCGACCCGGCCTTCGATGCCGTACGCCTCGAGCACAGCCGGGTCGACCTCGCCGACCGCGCCGCGCACCTGACCGACAATGACCACCTCGGCCGACCGTGTCGGGTGCAAGCCGGCGATCGCGGTGTGGCGAAGTTCGATGTCGGGGAAGGCGAGCGCGTCGCCCAACACGGTGAGCACCTCGACGGCGGCGGTGGCGTCACGGCCCGAGAGGCACACCGCCATCGCCTCGTGTTCGTCGGGCAGAAGCTGGTCGCCGGTTGAAGGTGGATAGATGTGGCCCAACTCGAACAGACGGACGTCGCCCACCCGATGGGACTGGTTGTAGGCCACGGCCTTGAGCTGGCCGGGCAGCAGCGACGTGCGCAGCACCGACTCCTCGGCGACCAGAGGGTTGGTGAGGGTTATCGCGTCCTCCGCCAGGCCGCAACGTTCCAGGTCGCCAGGAGCGAGGAACGGCATGGGCTGAGTTTCGTCGCAGCCGACTCCGACCAGCACTTGTCGAACCGTGCGGCGATCGGCCTGATACGCGGTGAGATGGCCGACCTGATCGCCCTTGGGCACGGTGTGAGCGATGTTCTCGTAGCCGTGCATGCGGGCGATCTCTTCGGTCACGTCGGTCTCGGTGGTGGTGTCCCAGCGCCAGGTGGGTACCACTACCGCCAAGTCGTCGGCGGCGGGCTCGGCCGACACCTCGAAACCGAGGGCACTGAGATACCCCGTGATCTCCTCGGCACTGAGCCTCGTCCCCAGCAGACCGTTGACCTTGGTGGGCCGTATGTGAACCGGCTCGCGGGACGGGAGCGCGCCGATCTCGTCGATCTGTCCCCCGGTACCCACTGCACCGGTCTGGACGATGAGCTGCAGGAATCGGCGCATGGCGCGATCCATGTTGTCGCCGTAGTCGACGCCACGGCGGTACCGCACTGAAGCCTCGCTCGGCAGGTTCAGTCGTTTGACCGTGCGCGAGATCGATGGTGGGTCCCACCAAGCCATCTCCAGCAGCACGTCGGTGGTGACGTCGGAGATCTCGGTGTCGGCGCCGCCCATCACTCCGGCGATGCCGATGGCGCGGTCGGTTCGGTCGGCGATGACGCCGTCGATGCCGGTCAGCGTGCGCTCGACGCCGTCGAGCGTGGTGAGGGTCTCGCCCTCGACCGCCCGGCGTACGCGCAGGGCTCCTCCTGGCACTGTGGCGAGATCGTAGGCGTGGTTGGGTTGGCCCAGCTCGAGCATGACGAAGTTGGAGATGTCGACCACGCTGTTGATCGGACGCATGCCCAGCGCCGTGAGGCGATTGGCCAACCACGCGGGCGACGCGCCGACGGTGACGTTCCTGATGACCCGCGCCAGGAATCGGCCGCAGAGGGTGGGGTCGACGATCTCGACCGACGCCAAGGCGCCCACCGATTCGGCCGACTCGGTAGCGGTGTAGTCGGGAAACGAGAAGGGCACGCCGAGCGACGCCGCGAGGTCACGGGCGACGCCGGCCACCGACATGGCGTCGGGCCGGTTGGCGTTCACCTCGAGATCCCACAAGACGTCGGCCTCGATGCCGAGCACCTCGGCGATCGGCGTGCCGGGAGCGAAGCCATGGGCCGATGCGGTGAGGATCATGATGCCCTCGTGATCGTCGCCGAGCTCGAGCTCGCGGGCCGAGCAACACATGCCGTTCGACCACTGGCCGCGCATCTTCCGACGACCGATCTCCATGCCGTCGGGCATGGTGGAGCCGATCGGGGCGAACGGGACGAGATCACCCACGGCCATGTTGAAGGCGCCGCAGCACACCTGGAGCGCTTCGCCGTCGCCGGCGTCGACCTGCACGATCTGGATCTTGTCGGCGTCGGGGTGAGGCGACAGTTCGAGCACTCTGGCCAACACGATGTCGCGGATCGCCTCGCCGGTGATGGTCATGGCTTCCACGGCCAGGCCCAGACCCGAGAGCCGCTCGCCCAGTTCGACGGGGTCGCCGGCGATGTCGGGAGCGAACTCACGGAGCCAGGAGAGCAGAACCTTCATGCGTGCCTCCCCTAGAACTGCCGCAGGAAGCGGACGTCGTTGTTGACCAGCTCACGGATGTCGTCGAGCTGGTAGCGCATGGCGGCCAAGCGGTCGATGCCGAATCCGAAGGCAAAGCCCTGCCAGACCTCGGGGTCGATGCCGCAGTTGCGCAGTACCTGAGGGTTCACCATGCCGCAACCGGCCAACTCGAGCCAGCTGCCGTCGGCACGGGAGATGTCGACCTCGGCCGACGGCTCGGTGAACGGGAAGTAGCTCGGCCGCAAGCGAGTGTTGACCTCGGCGCCGAAGAACGCCTTCACGAACGAGTCGATGGTTCCGGCCATGTCGCCGAAGGTGATCCCCTTGTCGACCACGAGACCTTCGATCTGGTTGAACGCCGGCAGATGCGTGGCATCGGCCGCGTCGGTGCGAAACGTACGACCGGGGGCCACGACGTAGATCGGCGGCTCGGTGTTCTCCATGGTGCGAATCTGCACCGGGGAGGTGTGGCTGCGCAGCATCACCTCTTCGGATTCACCCAGGTTCACGAAGATGGTGTCGAACTCGCCGCGAGCCGGGTGCCACTCGGGAATGTTGAGCGCCTCGAAGTTGTACCAGGCCGTCTCGACCTCGGGCCCCTCGGCGATCGTGTAGCCCATGCCGACGAAGAGATCCTCCAACCGGTCCCTGGCCTGGGTCACGAGGTGATGGTGACCCCGACGAAGCTCGCCCCGGACCTCGGTGAGATCCATGCGCTCGGCTTCGTACTGCGCCCGGCGAGCTTCGGTACGAAGGGTCTCGGTGCGGGCGTCGAGATGGCTCTGGACCGCCTGCCGGGCGGCGTTGAGCTCCTGGCCAGCCAGCTTTCGTTCCGCTTCGTCCATGGCCCCCAGCGACCGGCTGGCCTCGGCCAACGGCGCCTTCTTGCCCACCAAGTTCGGACGTAGCGCGTTGAGCGCCGCAAGGTCGCCCGCCGCGTCGATGGCGGCAACCGCGTCGTCGACGAGGGTCTGGAAACGTGTCATCGGAAGCATCGGACCTCAGTGGGAGTGGCTACGAGCTTGGTCGACATCACGGTGCCGATCGAATCGATTTGCGGCGTTGACCCGCGGCTTCGAACACGAGGATCGAGGCCGCCATGGCCGCGTTGAGCGACTCGGCCCGCCCCGCCACCGGAATGTGAACCCAGCCATCGATCAACGCGTCGATACCAGCAGGAAGGCCATGGGCCTCGTTGCCGATCACGAACGCCACCGGAACAGTGAGGTCGACCTGGTCGTAGGGTCGCCCGCCGGCGGCATCGGCCGCCAGTCTGGCGAGACCCACATCGCCGGCCACGCGCAACGCCACGTCGGTGGGCGCGGTGACGACGGGCAAGAGGAACACTCCGCCGGCCGAGGAGCGCACGACCTTCGGCGACCACGGATCGACACTGGCACCGGCCACGATCACCGCGTCGGCGCCGGCCGCCTCGGCGGACCGCACGATGGTACCCAGATTGCCAGGGTCGCCGAGATCGACCACGACGACCACCAGGGTCGCGTCGGCCAGCGCCATGTCGAGCCCGTTCTTCGGTCGGCGGGCGACCGCAGCAACCGCCTGAGGGTTCTTCGTGTCGACGAGCGACGCGAGAGCTCCCGGGCCGACCTCGACCACCTCGGCCCCGGTTGCTCGGGCTGTCTCGACGACGGTGGCGTCGTCGAGGCCCAGGCGATCGGCCTCGACGACCACGGTTTCGATGGGCACACGCGCCTCGAGGGCGACGCCGAGAACCACGGCGCTCTCGACGAGCACGAGATTCTGGGAGTCGCGCTCGGCACGATTACGGGCGAGCGCCCGAAGGCGTTTGGCCCGCGTATCGACGGTTGGACGCTTCGACGCCACTGATCGTGTGATCAGGAAGCAGCGGCCTCGGGGGCGGGCGCCGAATTGGCGACCTCGACGAGCGCAGCGAAGGCGGCGGGCTCGTTGACGGCCAGGTCGGCCAGCATCTTGCGGTCGACGCCGACATCGGCCGCCTTCAGGCCGGCGATGAACCGGCTGTAGGTGGTGCCGTTGAGCCGACACGCGGCGTTGATGCGCTGGATCCACAGTTTGCGGAACTCGCCCTTGCGAGCCCGGCGGTCACGGAAGGCATAGTTGCCCGAGTGCATGACCTGCTCGTTGGCGGCCCGGTAGGACCGGCTCTTGTTGCCGTAGTAGCCCTTGGCCCTGGCCAGAACCGCCTTGCGGTGCTTCTTGGCGCTCACGGCGCGCTTGATTCTTGCCATGATTGCTCCTTTCGAACAGCTCGAGGAGGTCGGGGCTACTTGCCGCCGAGCATCTGACGGATGATGGGCGTGTCGGCTTCGGACACCTGACCCGGGGCTCGGAGCTGGCGCTTGCGCTTGGGCGCCTTCTTCTCGAGGATGTGGCTCTTGTTGGCCCGGCGACGTTTGATCTTGCCGGTGCCGGTCTTCTCGAACCGCTTGGCAGCGCCGCGGTGGGTTTTCATCTTCGGCATGGGATACCTCTCGAAATTCGGGATCGGCCGCAGTGCCGTCAGTCGGCAGGAGCGGCTTCGGATGCTGGCGCCTCGGCGTCGACGCCGGCGTCGGGGCTCGCAGCAGGATTCTCGTCTGGCTTCTTCTTCTTGGGTTTGTTGCGTTTGTCGGGCGCGAGCACCATCACCATGTTGCGGCCGTCGAGCTTCGGATAGACCTCGACCTTGCCCACGTCGTCGACCACCTCGGCCACCTGATCGAGGATCTTGCGTCCCAGTTCGGGATGCTGCACCTCTCGGCCGCGAAACATGATGGTGACCTTCACCTTGTTGCCCTCGTCGAGGAAGTGATGGACCTTTCTGGTCTTCGTGTCGAAGTCGCCGATGCCGATCTTGGGCCGGTACTTCATCTCTTTGGTGCCGTGCTGGGCGGTCTTCTTGCGAGACTCTTTCGCTCGCTGGGCGGCTTCGTACTTGTACTTGCCGTAGTCCATGATGCGACACACCGGTGGATTCGCCTTGTCGGCCACCTCCACCAGGTCGAGATCGAGCTCGCGCGCCATGCGCAGCGCCTCGGGCAGTGGACGGATGCCGATCTGCTCCCCATCGGGAGCTACCAGACGAACTTCGCGGGCCCGGATTCGATCGTTGATCCGGGGCTCCTGTGCCGTAGCTATGACCGATCACTCCTCAACACGTGTTCGTGTCCTCTCTGTAGGTGCTCACTGTCGGATGACAGCGAAAAACGCCGAACGGGTGCCGCGAGGCACCCGTCGTCAGGCAAGCTCGACCGGTTGGTCGATCTGCTCTCGGAGAACCCGGACGCACCACGGTGGCCGGGTGGAGGCCTCGCCGTGACCCGGAGACCCGGACCACCACCTCGCTTGGCTCAGTTGTCAGGGCCCTAGGCTACACGCAACGGCGCCGTTCGGCGCCTTGACCATGCGGTCACCATCGCCCCCGACAACGAGGACCAACCGTGAGTCTGTGGACACCAGACGGAGAACGCCCGATCCGACGCGAGCCCGAGCCGCCGCCCGCCGCCGCCGATGTCGTGGAAGAGGCACCCGGTTTCGACGATCTGTCGACCGAGGAACAAGCCCAGGCCGCGCAGATGGCCGCCGAGATGGCCGAAGCCCGGCAACAGATCGCCGAGACGCCGGCATCGCTCATCGTGGCCAACCACGTGATGGGCCTGTACGAGCTGGCGGCCATCCATCTGAGCAACCAGCCACCGAAGCTCAGCGAAGCAGCGGTGGCGATCGATGCCATGGGCGCAGTGCTCGAAGCGCTACCCGGTCGGCTGGGCGAGAACGAGTCGGTCCTTCGCGACGCCATCCAGCAGTTGCGGCTGGCCTACGTCGAGGTGTCGAATCAGGCCGGTACCACCCCGCCCACCCCCAGCTCCTCCGAGACCGCCGCTGAACAACCGGTCGACGAAGAAGACTGAGCGGCGTCAGCCGCCGGCGACTGCCGTGCGGTTGCGTCCACCGTTCTTGGCGACGCACAGCGCAGCGTCGGCGCTCGTCGTCAGTTCCGACAATCCGACTCCTTCGCCGACGGCCAGGCCGACCGAGAGCGTGACCGTCGCCGCGACGGTGAGCTCGAGGGTGATCACCCGGAGCCGTAGTCGTTCGGCCACGGCGAAGGCCTGGAGTCTCGTCGCGCCCGGTAGGAGCACACAGAACTCCGCGGGCCCGTAGCGGTACACCACATCACCGAGCCGGACGTTGTCGGCCAGAAGCGCGCCGACCTTCTGGAGCACCTCGTCGCCGACATCGTCACCGTGATCGTCGGCGAAGCGGGTGAAATGGTCCACGTCGATCATGAGCAGCCCCACCGGTTCGGCCGCGGCCTGGCGTCGGTGCGCAGCGACGTCTCGATCGAACTTCCGCCGATTTCCCAGCCCGGTGAGGCTGTCGGTCGTGGCGATCGCCGCGAGACGGCGTGGGCTGCCGGTGCGGTCGATCCACCAGCTGATCACGGCCACCCCGATGGTGGCGAGGATCGCAACGACCGCACCGCCGATCACCAAGGACATCGGTCCATCGGACGCTGTGGTCTGGCCGACGACGCCGTCCAGCCCGAAGGGCACGAGAGCAATGCCGGGGGACGCGGGCGAGACTCGACGCATCGTCTTCCGTCGGCTCACGATGAGACGATGTGAGTGAAACGACTCAGATTCGGGCAACCTCGACCGCCTCCCAGCGCCCATGGCGACCCGGACCGACGGTCAGGGTCACTGTCGCCCCCTCGTCGATTCGCCTCGACCCGTCGGAGATCGCAGTGCAATGGAACGCCAGCCGCTCACCCGTCGAGGTCTCGATGACGCCCACACCGCGCTCGGGGTGGAAGGTGGCGACAATGCCTCGGAGCATGACCGGGGCTCAGTGCACGATCTTGGAGATCGGCATCTCGATGATGTCGGTGGCGCCGACGTCGCTCAGTGCAGGAATCAAGACGTTGATGTCGGACTTCGCCACGACCGTCTCCACGGCGTAGCCCTGCCCGCCGAACAGCTCGTTCACGGTCGGCGCCTTCATCGACGGCAGGAGATCGATGGCCGCGTCGAGCGCGTCGACGGGCACGTTGAGCTTGACCAGCACCTTGCCCCGAGCCTCGAGCACACCCTGCAACAGCGTGTACAGCTGGTGCATGGCATGACGTTTGACCGGATCCTGGTGGGCGGCCGGATTGGCGATGAGCTCGGTGTAGGACGTGGCGATCGTGTCGATGATCTTGAGGCCGGCGGCCTTCAGCGCCCGCCCGGTCTCGGTGATGTCCACCACCACGTCGACGATGTCGGGCACCTTTGCCTCGGTGGCGCCGTAACTCAGTCGGATGTCGGCTTCGACGCCGGCGGCGGCGAAGTACCGGCGGGTCATCTCGGGGTATTCACTTGACACCCGCACCCCGTCGGGGAGGTCGTCGACACTCCCGTACGGTGAGTCGCCTGGCACGGCAAGCACGACACGTATCGGATTCGAGGTGGCCTTCGAGTAGGCGAGCTCGCCGACGCTGACGACGTCGGAGTCGGTCTCCTCGATCCAGTCACGACCCGTGATGCCCAGGTCGAAGAGGCCGTCGGCCACATACACCGGGATCTCCTGCGGCCGCAGGATTCGCACCTCTCCGATACGGGGGTCGGCCACTGTGGCCTTGTACTGCACCGACGAGTTGCGGAGAACCGGCAGATCGGCGGCATCGAACAGTTCGAGAGTCGCCTTCTCGAGGGACCCTTTCGGCAACACCAGTCGGAGCATGCCGGCCAACTTATCGGCGGCACCCACGTGCTCCGATGCCGACACGGAATCTACGGCGAGGCGTCTCGCGGGACCACGTCGATCCGGATGTCGTCGCCGAGTCGTCGGAGCCCGTCGATCACGCCGCGCCAGACGTCGTCCATGGTTGGCGCACCCTGGCCGCTGAAGACGGGCACACCGTCGCCGCCGCCGAGCATCGCCGGCGCCATGTAGAACACGTATCGGTCGACCAGCCCGCTGCGATGGAAGTCGCCGGCCACGGATGCGCCGCCCTCGACCAGGAGCTGGACGAGGTGTTCGGACCCGAGCCGCTGCACGAGCTCGCGGATGGTCCCCGTGTGCGTCTCGGCCGGCTCGACACGCGCACCCGGGGGGAGGGTCCCGAGGACGATGCGGCGGGGATCGAGAGGAGCGCGCTCGGGCGGGTGGGCGGGGTGGAAGCTCCGCACGGTGAGCGACGGGTCGTCGGCTCGTACCGTGCCGGCGCCCACGACGATGGCGTCGCTCTCGGCTCGGAGCCGGTGCACGTCGGCGCGCGCCTCGGGGCCGGTGATCCATTGGCTGGTGCCGTCGGGAGCAGCGGTGCGGCCGTCGAGGGTCATCGCCAGCTTGAGCACGACGTAGGGTCGCCCGGTGCGCCGGTGGTGCAGGTACGGCTGGAGCGAGCGTTCGACATCGGCGGCGACGGCGTCGGCGGCCATCGTGACCTCGATACCCGCCGCTGCGAGCTGCGCCAGCCCGGTGCCGGCCACGTTCGGATCGGGATCGGCGACCCCCACCACCACTCGGGCCACCCCAGCCGCGACGAGGGCGTCGGTGCACGGGCTCGTGCGGCCATGGTGGGCGCACGGTTCCAGGGTGGTGTAGACGGTCGCTCCGGCGGCGGCATGGCCCGCCGCCTCGAGGGCTCGGCGCTCGGCATGGAGGCCACCAGGGGGAGCGGTGAAGCCCTCGAAGACATCGCCGGTGGTCGTGACGACGACCGCACCCACCCAGGGGTTCGGCGTCGTGTGGAGGCGGGCGCGCTGTCCGAGCGCCAGCGCCTGGCGCATCCACGAGCTGTCGGCGGGATCAGTGGTCGGTGGGGGCATCGCTCATCAGGCGCACGGCGTGGGGCACCACGTCGAGCACCGCCTCGGTGCACTCGACGCACCCCTTGGGCGAGCCGGGTGTGTTGAGGACCAGGGCGTGACCGAGCGTGCCCGCCACACCTCTCGACAACCTTCCCAGTGGATTGACCAGCCGCATGGCCTCGGCCAGCCCCGGAGCTTCGCGCTCGACGACGCTGCGGGTGGCCTCGGGAGTGAGATCACGTGGCCCGAAGCCGGTTCCCCCGGTGGTGACGATCAGACCGTTGAAGTTCTCCGCCAGCTCGGTGAGAGCGGCGGCGACGCTGTCGACGCCATCGGCCACGACGCGGCGCTCGACCACCGTGTAGCCGGCGCCGGCGAGCAGTTCGGCCAGGGCCTCGCCCGAGCGGTCCTCGCGTGTGCCGTGCACGACACCGTCGGAGACCGTGAGCACCTTGGCCTCGAGGCCGCTGACGTCGTTGTCTGGCATGGAAGGACCCTAGCGGTGGACCCGCCAGCGGAACACGGCCATGCCGTCGGTGTCGTGGTCGTGGGGCAGCACCAGGCCGCCGGTCCCCCACGGTCTCCACGGCAGGCTCACGGGCAAGGGTTCCAGCGACGGTTCGAGCGCCGTGAGCGCGTCGGCGACACCGATGGTCTCTGCTCGGGTGACCGTGCAGACGCTGTAGACGATCTCGCCGGCGTCACGCACCATCGGCAACGACGCGACCACCAGGTCGAGCTGAAGCCGAGCCAGACGATCGGCCGTCTCGGGCTCGACCCGCCAACGGGCATCGGCGCGTCGTCGCAGCGTTCCGAGGCCCGAACACGGTGCATCGACGAGCACCTTGTCGAAGCCACCCGGCCGAAACGGCGGCGCAGTGCCGTCAGCGACGACCACGGCCACATCCGAACCGAGGTCGGCCGCGTTCGCCGCGACCAGTCGACAGCGGGATCGTCGCCGGTCGGCACCGACCACCCACGCGCCAGTTGCCGCCATGGCCGTGGCCTTGCCTCCCGGTGCGGCGCACACATCGAGCACCCGGTCGCCGGGCGAGACGCCCACGGCGGTGGTGACCAGCTGGGAACCCTCGTTCTGGACGTAGCCGTCGGCTCGCACCGTGACGGTCGGCGGCTCGTTCATCTTGCGCAGCGACGCAACGGCGTCGTCGGTACCGTGCTCGTCGATGAACAGCTGCAGGAGCCAGTCGGGATAGCTCAGCTCGGTGCCGAGGTCGGGCCAGTCGACAGGCCCGTCGGCGACATCGTCGGCCACTCTGCGGAGAACCGCATTCACCAGGCCGCGCACCTTCTTCGGGACTGCTCCCACCGTCGAGCTCACCGCAGCGTGAGGTGGCTGGCGCAAGAAGACCAGCTGGTAGGCACCCACTTCCAGGGCGGCACGAACCGGCAGCTCGACCTGGTCGTAGAGGAACCGGTCGACCAGCCAGTCGCACGCACGACGATTGCGCACCGTGCCGTAGACCAGTTCGGTGACCAGGCCCCGGTCGCGCTCGTCGAGGTCGCTGCGGTCGAGCATCGGCGCCAGCACGATGTTCGCGTAGGCGCCCTTCGACATGATGCGGTCGACCGCCTCGATCGCCAGTTGGCGAGCGGCGACACCGGCGACGCCGCTCACGGAGGTCCGAGACGGTCGCGGGCGGTGGGTCGGGCACCATTGAGCCAGTCCGCAGCAGCGAGGCGGGGCTTGCCCTCGGGCTGGACTTCGACGAGTCGCAGGCCGTCGTGGCCGGTCGCGACAACGTCTCCACGAATCGAGCCGGGCTCACCCTGGTGCCCGACGACCAGCGACGCCCGCCACACTTTCAATCGCTTTCCGCGGAACGCCGCCGTCGCCCCACCGATTCGAATGACTCGAAGCAGGTCTTCGGCCCGAGAGCTGAAGTCGAGCGCGAAATCCGCGGGACCGAGCTTGTGGGCATAGACGGGCTCTCCCACCTGGGGTTCGGGGTCTCCGAGACCCTCGGTGAGCGTGTCGACGAGCAGGGGAACCGCAGCCGCGGTCAGATCGGCCCGGAGCTCGTCGGCGGTGGCCACCGATGAGATGGGCACGACGGCCCGGCGGTACACCGGACCGGTGTCGAGGGTGGGCTCGAGCTTCATGAGGCACACGCCGGTCTCGGTGTCGCCGGCCAGGATCGCTCGCTCGACGGGCGCGGCACCGCGCCATCGTGGCAGCAGCGAGTAGTGGACGTTGACCACATCGAGGTGGGCGAGGACGCCTTCGGGGATGATCCGGCCGAAGGCGACGACGACCCCCAGGTCGGCGTCGACTTCGAGCGCATCGTCGACGGTGTGGGACACCGGCAGTCCGAGCTCGAGGGCGGTCGTCTTCACTGGCGTGGGCGACATGGCGCCGCCCCGGCCCCTTCGGCGATCGCCGCCGGTCACCACGAGGGCGATGTCGAAGCCCGCATCGACGAGCCCGACGAGGGGAGGTACCGACATCTCCGGGGTACCCA
>JAHEJN010000015.1:46097-53384 GCA_024638845.1 Acidimicrobiales bacterium
GTGGGCGACATGGCGCCGCCCCGGCCCCTTCGGCGATCGCCGCCGGTCACCACGAGGGCGATGTCGAAGCCCGCATCGACGAGCCCGACGAGGGGAGGTACCGACATCTCCGGGGTACCCATGTAGACCAGCCGACGGATCGGCGAGGCGCCGGTCACGGAAGCGACAGACCGCCGGCCGTACTCGAAGGCTTCTGCGACCGACCCATGCCCATCTCGCGAATGACGCGCATCGCGTCCCGTCGCTGTTCGTCATCGAGATGATCGACGAGAAGCACCCCGTTGAGGTGGTCGAGCTCGTGTTGGAACAGACGGGCCACCAGCTCATCGGCCTCGATGCTGACCTCGTTGCCGTCGAGGTCGAAGCCCACGACGTGCACTGTCTTCGGGCGGGTGATCTCCCACGACAGACCCGGCACCGACAGACAGCCCTCCTCGTACACCCATTCGCCGTCGCCTTCCTCGAGCACAGGGTTGACGAGCACCTCGGGGCCGTCGCCGTGGTCGTAGACGAAGAAGCGCTTCCGGACCCCGATCTGGGGAGCGGCCAGGCCGAGTCCATTGGCGTCGTACATCGTGTCGAACATGTCGTCGGCCAGACGCGCCAGTCGACCGTCGAGCTCGGTGACGACGTCGGCAGGTGTACGCAGCACCGGGTCGCCGAAGATGCGGATTGCGTGGGACGACATGGCCTCAAGGCTAGCGTCGGCGCGATGGCCACCGATGCCCCCGACACCCCGCCCACCGGTAGCCAGTACTTCGCTCGCGAACCAGATGTTGCCTCGGCCCGCGCCACGGTGCCGCTGGTGCTCCCCGACCTGACCACCGAGCTGGTCACCGACCGAGGCGTGTTCGCTCATGACCGGCTCGACGTCGGAACCCGGCTGCTGTTGATCGATGGGCCTCCCCTCCGACCGGCGTCGACCCGGCTGGTCGATCTCGGCTGCGGGTACGGCCCGATCGCCGTCGCGCTCGCTCACCGGGCACCGACGGCCCAGGTGTGGGCGGTCGACGTCAATCGCCGAGCGGTCGAGCTGGCCCGCGAGAACCTGCGGCCGTACCCGAACGCGACTGCGTTGCTCGCCGACGAGCTCCCGAGCGACCTCGTCGTCGACGAGGTGTGGTCGAACCCACCCATCCGAATCGGCAAGCGTGCGCTGCACGAGCTCCTTGTGTCGTGGCACGCGCGTCTCGAGCCAGGCGGACGGATGGTGCTCGTGGTGCAGAAACACCTCGGCGCCGACTCACTGCATCGATGGTGCGAATCCCAGGGTTGGCCCAGCCGACGCCACCGGGCCCGCGCCACGTTCCGCATTCTCGAGATCGACGCCGTTCCCGAGGCCACACCATGACCTGCTCCCTCGACTCGACCGGACTCAAACGGCTCCACCGAGAGTGGCGGCGCCGGACGTCCCCGCGTCTCGCCCTGGCTCTCGACGCAGTGCAGGGCCCGTTCAACGTCGGCGCCATCGTCCGCACCGCCGCGGCCATGCGGGTCGAACACGTCTGGTTGCTCGGCGAAGCCCCCGAGCTCGACAGCGACAAGGTGGGCAAGACCGCGCTCGGAACCCACAGGTACCTGAGCTGGAGCCGCGTCGACACCCCTGAGGATCTGGCCGAGCAGGTTCACACCGCCGGGTACTCCTTGGTCGGCGTCGAATTGGCCGATCCCGCCACTCCCCTGCACGAGCTCGATCTCAGCGCCGACACCTGCGTCGTCGTCGGCCACGAGGACCGAGGAATCCGTGCGGGACTGCTCGATCTGTGTGACCACGTGGGTTTCGTGCCGCAGTTGGGCAAGGTCGGGTCGCTCAACGTGGCCACTGCGGCCGGGATCGCCCTGTACGAGGTGCGTCGGCAACACTGGATGGCGGTGCCGCAGCAATGATTCGACCCGTCCGGCGGCAGTGACCGACGCGGCGCTCAAGCGCCCGGCGGATCCACCTCGATCCTCAGTCGCCCCGACGGGCGAGGCGTCGACGCGAACGCGTCGAGCATCGTGGCGAGATCGGAGCTCTGCACCAGGTAGCGGTCGTCGGCCAGAGCCACGATGGTGAGGCCCAGAGGGCTGCCCAGGTTCTCGATGAAGGCCGACGCCGCCCGGCCCGACACCGATGCGAGGCCACCGAAGGGCGGCAATCCCAGGGAACGGCGCAGCTCGGTGTCGTGACTCGCCACCCGGGCCGGGTCGGCGTGCAGCACCGCATCGAGCACGACGTTGTCGGGTTGGCGGGTCTGGACGAGCAGGCGACCTCCCCCCGCCCGAGGCCCGACCAATCGCGCCGCAGCCGACAGCTTGGCCAGTGCCTGTTCGCGGGCACGGAACCTTGGTGCCAGCAACTCCTGATCGAAGTCGAGGAACGCCACACCGGTCGCCGCCGACACCTGGTGCAGCGCCGCCTCGGTCCCGATCACCACCCGGGCGCGCTCATCGCCCTGCCATCCCTTGGCCGTGACCTCTGCCACCGGCTCGTTGACGAGCGCCTCGAGCTCTTCCCTGGCGCGATCGACGCCCTGCCGGAGGTTCTTGAAACTGGTCGACGAGCAGTTCTGGCAGACCACCGGACGCGCGGCTCCGCACGATCGGCATTCCAGTGAACCCTCGTCGGCCTGGCGGACCACCGCGCCGCAGCGGTCACAACACGCCAGGTCGTCGCAGTTGCGACAGGCCAACAGCTGCGAGCGACCGGTGCGATTGAGCACGCACACCCGGCGACCGTCGGCCCGCACGAACCGCACCAGGGCGCCGGTGTAGAGCCCGCGCTCGGTCGGGGCGTCGTCTCGGCGGTCGACGATCTCGAGAATGGGCCATCCCTCGCGTTCCTCCTGCCGGGACGGAGCCAGTACCCGCTCACCGTGCTGCGCATCGACGCTCGGATGGGGCGAGACGAGCACGCACGGAATGCCGAGGCGGGCCGCCCGCTCGATGGCCACGTCGCGAGCGTGCCAGGTGGGCGATCGCTCCTCCTGGAGGGCCTCGGCGTGTTCGTCGATCACCACGATGTTGGCCAGGCCGTCGACTCTGGCCCACACCGTCGAGCGGGTTCCGATCACCGATGTCCCGCCGGCGGCGAGCGGCCAGTTGTCGGGGTGGGTGACGAGGTGGCCTCCGGCCTGCCGGACGGCTGCGGCCAACCGCCGTGCCATGGGGGCTTGCGCAGCCACGACGAGCGCAGGACCGGCCCGCACGGCGGCGGCGACCAGTTCCACGAGGTCGGCCGTCGGGGGCCAGCGCAGGACCGAGCGCGGGCGGGTGAAGAGTCGGTCGAAGCGCGGCGAAGGTCCGGGTCGGCGAGGCGACGGCGCGGTCCGGGCGGCGTCGACCATTCGCGGCGGTGACGCGGTGCCGAGGAACGACGAGATGGGCCCAACCCACCGCCACGCGGCCCACTCGGCCAGATCGATCGTGGCCGGGGCGGGGCCGATGCCCGACAGCTTCGCCAGGGGCAGGAGCTCGAGACCTGGTGGGCTGGCCGGATCGAGCTCGCTCACCCATGCCGCCACTCGTCGGCCGTGAAGTGGGACTCGGACCATCGAGCCGACGACAAGTCGATCCGCCCGGCGATCGTCGTGCCAGGACGCGGGAACCGAGTAGTCGAAGCGACGCGTCACTGCGGGTAGGTCGGGGATGACCCGAACCCGCTGCGGTGTCGACAATGTCAGAGGCCGAGGGCGCTCTTCAGCGCAGCGGCGCGATCGGTGCGCTCCCAGGTGAAGCCGCCGTCTTCGCTCGTACGACCGAAGTGGCCGTACGCCGCAGTCTGCTGGTAGATGGGCCGGCGCAGATCGAGGTCACGGAGGATGGCTCCCGGTCGCAGGTCGAAGACCTCGTCGACCGCCTCGGCGATCTTGACCGGATCGACGGCCTCGGTGCCGAAGGTCTCGACCAGGATCGAGATCGGCCGCGCCATGCCGATGGCGTAGGCGACCTGCACCTCGCAGCGCGTTGCCGCGCCGGCGGCAACGACGTTCTTGGCCACCCAGCGGGTGGCGTATGCGGCCGACCGATCGACCTTCGACGGATCCTTGCCCGAGAACGCACCGCCGCCGTGCCGGGCCATGCCGCCATAGGTGTCGACGATGATCTTGCGACCGGTGAGCCCGGCGTCGCCGACCGGGCCGCCGATGACGAAGCGACCAGTGGGATTGACGTGCACCGAATAGTCGTCGTCGGCGAACTGCGCCGGGATGACCGGACGGATGACGTGTTCGACGAGATCGGGGCGGATCATGCGATCGCGGTCGATGCCGTCGTTGTGCTGGGTGCTCACCAGAACCGTGCGAAGCCGCACCGGGCGGTCGTCCTCGTAGTCGAAGGTGACCTGAGTCTTGGCATCGGGCCGGAGGTACGGAATCGTGCCGGCCTTGCGGACCTCGGCGTGACGCTCGGCCAGGCGGTGCGCCACGTGGATGGGCAGCGGCATGAGCTCGTCGTTGTCGTCGCACGCGTACCCGAACATCATCCCCTGGTCGCCGGCACCCTGTTTGTCGAGGTCGTCCTCCTCGCCGGCCTGCCCGGAGCGGACCTCCTCGGAATCGTCGACGCCCTGGGCGATGTCACTCGATTGCTCGTCGATCGAGATCATCACGCCGCAGGTGTTCCCGTCGTAGCCGACGTCGCCGTTGTCGTAGCCGATGCCGTTGATCGTGCTGCGTACGATCTTGGGGATGTCGACATAGGCGGCGGTGGTGATCTCGCCGGCAACGACGGCCAGACCGGTGGTGACCAGGGTCTCGCAGGCGACCCGGCTCATCGGGTCTTGCTCGAGCAAGGCATCGAGGATGGCGTCGCTGATCTGGTCGGCCATCTTGTCGGGGTGACCTTCGGTCACCGATTCGGACGTGAACGTGAAGTTACCCACGGCTTCTCCTGATCGAACTCACGAAACGGCTCGCTTGGCGGCGAGACAGTGCATGACCCTAGCCAACACTTCGCCGGCAACCGCATCCTTCGTGGTGAGCGGGACGTCGACTTCGGCGTCGGCGGTGACGATCACGACATGATTGGTTTCGTGGGCGAAACCCGCCCCGGGTTCGCCCACGTCGTTGGCGACGATGATGTCGACGTTCTTCGCCTCGAGCTTGCCCCGGGCGTTGGCGATCATGTCGTCGGTTTCGGCTGCGAAACCGACGAGCACCTGGGTCGGGCGGCGGCTTGCGCCCAACGCCGCCAGGGTGTCGTCGGTCGGCTCGAGCACGATCTCGGGGGCGCCAGCGGCCTTCTTGAGCTTCGTCCGAGCCGTCTCGACCGGGCGAAAGTCGGCGACCGCAGCCGCCATGATCACGACGTCGGCGTCGGCGGCGGCCGCAACGACGGCATCGTGCATTTCTCGTGCCGTCTCGACCGCCACGAGGGCGACACCGCGGGGCGCGCCCAGCGCCGAGCTCGAAATCAAGGTCACCTGCGCGCCCAGCGCCGCGGCGTGCGAGGCCAGCGCATGGCCCTGCCTACCGGTGGAGCGGTTGCCGATGTAGCGCACCGGGTCGATCGGTTCTCGGGTGCCGCCCGCGGAGACGACCACGCGAACGCCCGAGAGCACGCCGGGGGCGAACACCTGCTCGATCGCCGCGACGACGTCGGCGGGGACCGCGAGTCGGCCGTGGCCGACGTCGCCGCCAGCCAAACGACCTTCTTCGGGGGGCACGATGATCACGCCGCGTGCACCGAGTGTGGCGAGATTGGCCTGGACCGCGGGGTGCTCCCACATCTCGGTGTGCATCGCCGGACACAGCACAACGGGGGCTCGGGTGGCCAACAGCGTGGCGGTGAGCAGGTCGTCGGAGATCCCGGCCGCATAGGAGCCGATGAGGCGAGCGGTGGCCGGGGCGACCACGACGACATCGGCGCCTTGGCCGAGGGTGGTGTGCGGGATGACGTCGTCGTCGTCGAAGAGCGACACACGAGCCGGCTCGGAAGCCAGCGCCGAGAACGTCGTGGCACCGACGAAACGGGTCGCCGCTTCGGTCAGCACCGGTTGCACGTGGGCGCCAGCGTCGACGAGACGCCGACAGATCTCGATGGCCTTGTAGGCCGCGATACCACCGGAGACTCCGAGGACGACTCGGCGACCGTCGAGGCTCATGGTGGGCGCCCGGGTTCGAGAGCTCGTTGGATCAGCCGGCGTCAGGGTCGCCGGCGGACTCGGAACCGGCCACCACCGCGATGCCCGAGTCGTCGTCGTCGTTCTCGATGGTGGCGATGATCTTGTCGGCGACGATCTCCTCGAAGGCGATCGAAAGCGGCTTTCGGGACACAGAGGTGACCTGGGGAGGCACCGAGACGCCGAGCCCCTCACCCAGACCGCCGAAGTAGGCGTTGATCTCGCGAGCCCGGCTTGCACCCAGCGTGACCAACCGGAATTTCGACCCGGCTCGATCGAGCAGACCCTCGATCGCGGGGGTCATCATCGAGTCATGCAGTTCGCTCATCGGTGCTCCGTTCGGGTCACGTGCCGGGGATCAACGCTACCAGCGCGGAGGCCGGTTTCCCGGACTCATCCTCGGCGCTGCTCGGCTCGAGCGCGGTTGATCAGCGAGAGGATCTCGTCGACGGCACGGTCGAGCTGGTCGTTGACCACGGTGACGGCGCCCAGCTGCTCGGCGGCTGCGTTCTCGCGTCGAGCCTCCTCGAGCCGCCTCTGAACGTGCGCGTCGGTATCGCCGCGATGTCGGAGACGGGCGGCCTGCTCGTCGGGGCTGGGGGCGGTGACGAAGACGAGCAGCGCGTCGACGTCGCGTTCGCGCACCTGGCGAGCACCCTGCACGTCGATCTCCAGCAACACGTCGAACCCCGGCGGTGGCATGGGCACCGGCGTCCCGTAGAGATGGCCGAGGAACTCGGCATGCTCGAGGAATCCGCCGCTGGCCAGATGGGCTTCGAAGGTCGGCCGGTCGACGAAGGTGTAAGCCGTTTCGTCCTCGTCGGGACGAGGCGGCCGCGTGGTCCACGATCGACTCAGCCACAGGCGCGAATCGAACTCGACGAGACGTCTGGCGATCGTGCCCTTGCCGACCCCGCCGGGACCAGAGAGGACGACGACGAGACTGGGGCGATCGGTCAGCTCCCGACCGCCTCGAGCAGCGCAGCCCGCTGCTGACCACCGAGGCCCCGCAACCGACGACTCTCGCTGATCTTGCATTCGTCCATGAGCCGGCGGGCCTTCACCTTCCCGACACCAGGCAGCGATTCGAGCACGGCGAGCACCTTGGTCTTGCCGACGACGTCTTCTCCCGACCGGTCGAGGAGCTCCCGAAGGCTCACCGAGCCCATCTTCAGCCGCTCCTTCAG
>JAHEJN010000016.1:0-18559 GCA_024638845.1 Acidimicrobiales bacterium
CGATGCCGTTGCCGTCGAAGTCGCCCACGAAGAACTCGTCACCCGCGCCCTTGCCGAAGTTGATCTCCGCCGACGCCGCGCCCCCCTGCAACACGTTCGTGAAGAACCATCGGCTCGTCAACGGGTCGACCGTGACCTCGACGTCGATCACCGAGCAGTCGACGCCCGCCGTGTCACAGATCTCCAGCTCGAAGACCTCGACCCCGGCCGCTTCTCCGACCGGATCGAAGGTGAGCTCGGTGCCATCCAGCACGGCCGTGCCATGGGCCGGCGCCGTGCGCACCTGAAGCGACGTCACATCGGCCGAACCGAAGAAGTCGGTGAGCTCGGCCAACACGTCGGCGAACACCACCGGCGTGACCGCGTCGGTGGCCGCCGTCAGCTTCGGCACCTCGGCCAGCCGCCTCTCGACCGCCCCGATCTCACAACGCGCACCCTGTGGACGTGGTGTGAGCAACACGTCGTCGGCAACCGTGCAGCTCGCAGCCGGCACTGCGTCGTGGAGCACCGAGCCGGGCAGCGGGAAGACGAGCCCGGTCAGCATGACTCCCGGATCGAGCACCAGCGACTCGGTGTCGGTCGCCCCGCCGAGCCCGCACGAGAGGTCGGTGACGAAGTTGTGGCCACCCGAGGTGGTCGAACCGCCCACGGCGCAGGCCAGCGATGCCGGCCCGGCCGATGCACCGAGGAGCGATCCGGTGCTGGTCAGGTTTCCCGCGCTGACGATGTCGGCGGCCCCGACGTTGGTGGTGGTGTTGTTCGCAACAGTGGAGAACACTGCGGTCACGTTGCCTCCGGATGCCAACGCCGCGGCTGCACCTCCCACGTTGTCATTCATCATCGAGCTGATCAGCTCGATGTCGCCGACCGCATAGAGCCCCGATCCGCCCACGGGTGCGTCGTTGTTGATGATGAGCGAGTTGTGGGCCGAGATCGAGGTGGAGGTGGCGACGCCCCCGCCGAAGATGGCCGCATCGTTCGACGAGACGAGGGTGCCGCGGAGCACAACCGGTCCCAGGCCGAGAACGGCGCCACCGAAGCTGGGCGTCGATCCGTTGGTCAGCCCGACCCCCTCGAGCGTCAACTGATCGGTCGAGAACGATTGGATGAGTCGCTCCGCGCACAGCGTGTCGATGCCGGCAACGGGCGGGGCGCTGCTGAAGAGGTCGAATCCCGTGCCGCCGTCGATCGTGAGCGCGTTGACGTCGGTGTGGTCGAGATCGCCGTCGACGTTGTTGTCCTCCTGAGCCGGGTCGGGTCCGCAGTTGGTCAACTGATACGTCACGCCGGAGGTGAGCTCGATGCGCGAATCAGCGCCATCGGTGTTGGCTAGGTTCACCGCTTCGCGCAGCGACAACACACCGTCGGCGGCATTCACGACGTCGAGCTCGGTGGTGACCACGTGAGTGGTGACCGCCGCCGCGCCGATACTGCCATCGGACGGGGCGGCTTCGGACGGGACAAGCTCCCCGAACGCCGCAGCTGCGGCGTCCACCAGAGCATCGACGTTGGCCTGCACCGCGACGATGTCGCCGGATCGAGGCGGCAACGGAGTGGCGCTGTCGTCGACGGCCAGCTCGGGCACCTCGGCCGCGGGGTCATCGACGGCTCCGGCCGGTACGGCGACGAGCAGCGTGGCCGTGATGGCCATGACGGCCGGAATCCAGTGGATGGGTCGCTTCATGGTGTCCTCCTCAGAACGTTCACGAGGAGATGACGGACGAGGGGCGTCGGAAATACACCCCGGGGTCGAAATATCTGCTTCGTCAGGCGAGAGAACCCAAGCGGCCGCCGAGCTCGTCGATCTCGGCTGGAGTGAGGTTGGCGAAGCTGAAGCGCAGCATGGCCTCGTCGCGGGCGGTGAAGGCCGTACCCGGGATCACGAGCGCGTCGGCGTCGTGTACGAGACGGCGGACCACCTCGGCGGTGGGCACGTCGGGGAACGGATGGCGCACCCATCCGAAGTACGCGCCTGCGCTCACCAGCTCGAAGCCGCCGGGCCGCCCCGCCATCACCGACTCGAACCCGATTTGGAGTCCGGCGATGCGTTCGGCCTGCTCGCGTCGCCAGCGCCCGGCGTGGAGCAACCCGGCCAGCGCGGCTTCCATGCCGATGCGGGGGGCGCTTATCGCCACGCAGTCGAGCAGCTTCAGCGCCTCGGTGAGCAGCGCCGTCCCGCCGACGATGGCGCCGACCCGGTAGCCGGGAATGGCGAAGTCCTTCGAGAAGCTGTGGAGGCTGATCACCGTCTCGTGCCACTCGGGGTCGGCGAACAGCGGGTGCGGTGGCGCGTCGACGCCTCGGAAGTTGCGGTAGGTCTCGTCGATGATCAGCGCGACGCCGCGGCTGCGAGCCAGCTCGGCCAGCACCGTGATGCGTTCGGGCTCGAGGGTGACGCCGGTGGGATTGCCGGGTGACACGACGACGATGGCGCGAGTGCGGTCGGTGAGCAGCGCCGCCGTCCGATCGACATCGGGGAGCTGGTCGTCGCCGGTCGGCACGTGGGTCACGTCGATCCCCTCGACGCGCAACCACATGTCGTGGTTGAAGTAGAACGGTTCGACGACGACGACGTGATCGCCCGGCTCGGCGATGGCGCCGATGGCCAGGCAGAAGGCCTGGTTGCACCCGGCGGTGATCAGCGTGTGCGATGCCTCGATCGACCCGACGTCGTAGCCGGATCGGAGATCGGCAGCGAAGGCCTCGCGCAAGGCAGGTAGGCCCGGTTGCGGGGCGTAGCGACCCCCATCGGGCTCATACGCCACCTGGGCCACTCGATCGGCCACCACCGGTGCCGGGGGAAACGACGGCGCCGCCTGCGAGAGGTCGAGAAGCCTCCGGCCGCTCTTGCGGTCGGCGAGCAGGGAATGCGCCGCGCCGATGGGCGAATGGACGAGATCGACCGTACGGGGAGACAGACGCATGGTCTCAGCTTGTCATCGCGACCGTGGCCTCGCCCGATCAGGCGTACCGCTCGGTGTTCTCGGTGAGGAAAGCGGCAAGGTTGCGTACCGACCGCCGGGCGGCCCGACCGAAGCCGAAGGCGAACAACGGCTGGATCAACCGACCGACTCCACCGAACTCGAAGGCATAGCGCCACACGAGCTCGCAGGTGTCGTCGCCGGTCGGCACCAGCTCGTAGTCCTCGGCGAAGGCCCTCAGCCCGGGAATCGCTCCATGCGAGAAGTGAAAGCTCATGCGATGGCCGTCGTCCCAGTCGTAGAAGGTCTCGGAGATCGTGCCCGCCCGGATGTGGATGTCGCGTGTGGTGCCGACACCGAACGGGGGTGACGTGGTCCAGGTGACGAGGTCGACCGGCTCGAGCCAGACCGGCCACGCGTCGGCATCCTCGAGGCAGCGGAACGCGCCGGCGGCCGAGATCGGCAGACTCTGCCGGAGCATCTCACTGACCGGAGCCGTGGCGAAGAACTCGTGGCCGACCTGACCGTAGCTAGGCACCCAGGTCGGCCTTCGCGGCGGCGACATCGAGCACGACCCCGGTCTCGCGTTCCGACACCATCCAGAGCGTCTCGACGGACTGGTCGAGGCCGAGCTGACGTAGGATCGGTTTGGCCACGGGTGGGCCGTTCGTGACGAACAGCGGGCCGTAGAACTGCCCTCCCTTCGCGCGTGGATCGGTGGCCGCGCGGAGCTGGGACCGAGCGCCGTCGCTCGGCCTCATGCCGGTCTTCTGGGTGAGTGTGTGGAAGAACCCGCCGAGCCGACCACCACCTCCCTCGGCGACCGTGGTGGCCTGGAGATCGGTGTTCGACAACCCGGGATGGGCCAGGAGGCTGATGGCGGCCACGTCGGCCAGCTCGAACTGCCGTTGCAGGCCGATGCCGAAGTGGTAGTTGGCGAGCTTGGCCCGGCCGTAGGCGCGCCACGGCTCGTACTTGCCCTCGAGGTTCACGTTGTCGGGATCGACGGTCGAGCCCATGTGGTGCGCGGTGCTGGTGACCGTCACGACCCTCGCGGCGTCGGCCCGCAGAAGCGCAGCGAGCAGATGGGCGGTGAACGCGAAGTGACCGAGATGGTTCACGCCGAACTGCATCTCGAACCCATCGGCGGTCCTGCGCTCGGGCATCGCCATCAACCCGGCGTTGTTCACGAGGATGTCGATGGCGGCGTGCCGGTCGAGGATCTCGTCGGCTGCGTTTCGCACCGACGCGAGCGAGCCCAGATCGAGCTCGACGATCTCCAGCGACGCATCGGGGTGGGCCGCTCGAACCGCCGCTTCGGCGTCGGCGGCCTTGGTCTGGTTGCGTGCGGCCATCACCACGTGTGCGCCGGCGCCGGCCAGCCCGAGCGTGGTCTCGAGACCGAGGCCCCCGTTGGCACCGGTCACGACCGCAGTGCGGCCGGTCAGATCCGGGATGTCACGTTGGGTCCACGTCATGATGGTCTCCTGGTCGAGCGAAGCGGCGGTGACCCAGCATTGCGACAAGTTCCCCGACCTCCAACCCGAGGCGACCGGCGAGGCTCCTTGGCCCTACGCTGCGGGCATGTCCGAGCAGTCCCCTGTCGTCGGTGTGGTCATGGGTTCGTCGAGCGACTGGCCGACCATGGCCCGAGCCGTCGAGATCCTGGCCGACTTCGGTGTCGCCCACGAGGCGCGGGTGGTCAGCGCCCACCGGATGCCCGACCACATGTTCGCCTATGCGACCGATGCCGCGACACGCGGCTTGCGGGTGATCATCGCCGGTGCCGGCGGCGCGGCGCATCTCCCGGGGATGCTCGCGGCCAAGACCACCGTCCCGGTGCTCGGTGTGCCGGTGGCCTCCCGCCACCTCTCGGGCCAGGACTCGCTCTACTCGATCGTCCAGATGCCGGCCGGTGTGCCCGTGGCCACCTTCGCGATCGGCGAGGCCGGCGCCACCAATGCGGCGTTGTTCGCCGTTGCGATACTCGCCAACGACGACCCGTCGTTGCGCGACCAGCTCGATCGGTATCGGGCCGAACGACGCGACCATGCGGCCGCTTCGACTCTTCCCCCGCCCGCGACACCCGACTCGGCGCCCACATGAGCGACGCGGTCATCACGCCGCCCTCCACCATCGGGATGCTCGGCGGCGGCCAGCTCGGCCGGTACGCGCTGATGGCTGCGACAACGATGGGCTACCGGACCATCGTGCTCGATCCGGATCCCTCCGCACCGGCTGGGAGCATTGCCGACGAGCACCTCGTCGCGGCCTACGACGACCCTGCCGCTCTGAGGCGGCTGGAGTCGGACTGCGCCGTCGTGACCACCGAATTCGAGAACCCGCCCGCGGCTGCCCTCGCCGAGCTGGCGGCCAGGGTGCGGGTCGCACCGGCGGCGGCTGCGGTACGGATCGCCCAGGACCGCGCTGCCGAAAAACGGTTCCTCACCAAGAACGGATTCCCAGTGGGCCCCTACACGGTGCTCGAGGGAAGCGACTGGTCGTCGACCCGAAGCGACAGGGCCGTGGCCGACCTCGCCGCGCTCCTCCATGGCGGCGCCGTCATCAAGACGGCCCGACTGGGATACGACGGCAAGGGCCAGCGAATCGTCGGGAACGAGTCGGAGCTGGACTCGGCCTGGACCGAGCTCGGTCGCGTGCCGTGTGTCGTCGAGGCCCTCCTCGACCTCGAGCGCGAGCTGAGCGTGCTCGTCGCCCGAACCGCCGATGGGCACACCACCGTCTGGCCCATCGCCGAGAACCTCCACGCGAACGGCATCCTCGATCTCACAGTCGTGCCCGCCCGGGTCGAGCCGAGGGTGATCGAGCATGCGGTCGACCTGGCGGTCGCCGTTGCCGGTGCGCTCGACTTCGTCGGAGTGCTGGCGGTCGAGTTGTTCGTCGTCGCCGGCGAGGTGATGGTGAACGAGCTGGCACCTCGGCCCCACAACAGCGGGCACTGGACCCTCGACGCCAGCGTCACGAGCCAGTTCGAGCAACAGATCCGTGCGGTGTGCGGGCTGGGTCTCGGTGACACCACCATGACCTCCGCGGCGGTGGCGATGGTGAACCTCCTCGGCGACCTGTGGCAGGCGGGTGAGCCGCACTGGCCCGTCGTGCTGGCGAATCCCGACGCGAAGCTGCACCTGTACGGCAAGCGCGGCGCCCGTCGCGGCCGCAAGATGGGTCACCTCACGGTGATGGCCGACGATGCGAGCATCGCGGCGAAGACGGCGGTCGACCTCCGGACGGCCCTGGCGCCGTAGCCCGCGTCAGCCTTCGGGGCGCCGGGGAGGAAAGACCTCGACCAGCGTCACGTACGCCGTGGTGATCGCCAGAGCCGCCGCGAACGAGGTGAGCGCCCACCAGCCGGCACTGAAGGCGTCGGCCCGGGGGCCCAGAAACCACAGGACCACGTAGGGCGCGAGCGCGACGACCAGACAGCCGACGAAGGCCGGGGGCGACATCCACCACATACCGAGGAAGACGACGACCGCCGCCGCCAACGGCACCACGATCGGTGCATACGACGCGCCGTTCACGGCGTACTCGACGAACACGAGCCCGCCGATGCCCAGGCCGGCACCGAGCCCGACCAACGTCGCCGGATCGCGCCGGCGGACGAACGCTCGTCCCTGGACCACCGCCAGCAACACGACGAGGAGCATCGTGGTGACGAAGGCGGCGCGGCGCGCCCAGGTGCCGTACCCGACCGCGTCGGGGCTTCGCCACGGGCCCGACCACCACCACTCGGACTCCGTCTCCCACCGCCCGAGCGTCAGCGCCGCATACCCCACCACTCCTGCCAACAGGGCTCGGCTCGGATACACCACCGCGCCGAGCACGAACAGGTACACGGGCTTGAGCAACGCGGTGACCCCCCGGGCCACCCACCCGTTCGGACGGAGCGCCCGCCAGGCGTTCAGGCCGAGGCGCATGCCGATGCGGGCCCACCGGCGGGGTTCGAGGTCGCCGGGGATCGAGTCGGTGCCTGCGGTGAGGTCGGAAGCGAGAGCCCGAGCACCGGTCGGATCGACTCCATTGGCCCGTTCGACGCCGGTCGTGACCCCGGGGGGTGTGCCGTCGACCCATGGAAGCTCCCGGGCGAGGTGCTCGGCATGGAGTCGCATGACCAGCAGGCGCTTGGCCTCGGTCAGCCCGGCAGCCACGGCGGGCGTGACCGCCGCCGCCTCGATCTCGGTGATCACCCTGGATCGGGCCTGGTCCCACTCGTCGCGCATCAAGGCGTCCCAGTCGGACGCTCCGGCGATGGCGGGGTCGAACGGAGTCGTGACGGCCCGTTCGACATCGGCGATGACCGATTCCGCCGTGTGACCGGAGCCCGAGAACCATCGGGTCGAGTCGGCCAGCAGATCGACCAGGCTCTTGGCGCCGTCGAGGCGCCCCCACATCCAGTCGTTGGCCCTCCATCGGGCCGAGAAGAACGCACCGAAGTTCACGAACTGATTGCCGGCGAGCTTGTCGGTGACGCTCAAGCGCTCTCCTCCGGTGAACCAGCTCTCGAGCGGTGAACGGTTGGCACCCGAGACCCGCAGGAAACGAATGGCCGATTCCCCGCTCATGACCCGTCGATGCAACGAGGCCGACGCTCGCGCCGCAGCCACCAGTCCCTCGAGCAGGTCGACGCGTTGGTTCAAGAAGACCACGAGCGGGTCGTCGAGGCCCTGGGCCGTCGCTGCATCGAGCAGGACACGAGCATCGGCGGCCACCAATACCCAGATCTCCCCGAGCGGAACCTCGTTGGGCGTGGTCGTCGCGGCGTCGAACAGCTCGGCCAGCGCGGTGTGAAACGCGGTCGGCGCGGTGGAGCCGATCGAGTCGAGGACCGCGGCCGAGACATGCTCGGATGCGGCCAACGCCGCGCTGGCCACCTCTCGACTCCACTCGGAAACGGCGTCGGCATCGGCATCGGGCGTCGGCGGCTGTCGTGCCGCGGCCGCCCAGCGCTGCTCCCACACCGAATGGAGCACTTCGACGAGCAGGCGCACGCGGTAGAGCTCGGCCTCGGTGGCCGCCGTGTCGGCGCCCGAGATCTGCTGACTGAGGCGCAACAGCACCTCGACGGTGTCACCCAGCGCGAGCAGCGGAGCGGGATCGGCCGCACCGCCGTCCGCGTAAACGGACTCGAGCACGGCGGGGAGCACTTCGGAGAACGTCGCCCGCACGCCCGGAGGCCACGAGTCGAGCACCGAGCCGAACCCCTCGCGCACGAAGGGATGGGTGGCCATGGCCAGGTCGGGGTCGATGAGCACCGTCCTGACCCGCCGCGAGTCGATGCCCGCCCATGCGGTGGGGGCCGTGTCGACGACGCCGTCCTCAGCCACCGCCGCATCGGCCATGAGTGCAGCCCGCATGGCCGAGCGCTCGGCCACGTCGCGGTTGTGGCGATCGAGCTCGAGCATGTCCTCGACCAACGACTCGCCGTCGAACTTCAACCGGAGGGTGGTGACGAGATCCGAGAGGATTCCGGTGAGCGAATCGTCGGCTGATCGTGGAGGACTCGGATCGGACGGCTCGGGTTCGGTCGGGCTCGGGTGCAGGTAGAGGAGCCACCGCGACGCGGGTCCGCTGGCCGGTGCGGCCGCGATGGCCTGGATCGCCCGAGCCACGGGGATGTTGTCGAGCACGCCGCCGTCGATCACCCGAACCGGCTGGTCCTCGATCTCGGAGAACATGCCCAGCATGTTCACGACACCGTCGTCGACCGCCGGAGCGCTCCACACGGTGGCGGGCTCGAACGCGACCGGGAACGACGAGCTGGCCCGCCCCGCCAACGCCAGACGCCGGGCCGCGACGTCGGCCGCCGGGAAGTCCGACAGGGGCGACCCGACCGAACCGAGGTGACGGAAGTGGAAGAACGCAGCACTGCGCGACTCGTGGATATCGGCGAAGGGATCGTTGCGGAGCACCCGCTCGACGGGATCCTTGCGGGTCGCCGAGAGGAACAGGTCGAGTCGCTGATCGGCACCAGTGGCCGCCGGTCCCATCCCTGCCGGCGCCATCAACCGAGCCAATCTCTGCTCGAGCTCGGCGAGGAAGTACGCATCTCCCTCGAGCAGCGACGGCCGGCGACCTTCGCCGGGCCGCCACGGCGTCGGTCGCGACAGCGCCTCGATGTCGGCCAACGTCAACCAGAGATCGGCCACCTCGGAGAAGTCGAAGCCGTACACCAGGCTGGCGGCGTAGATCGCGCCGTTGAGTCCACCGGCGCTCGCCCCGCTCAACACGTCGACGGTGACCTTCTCGTAGCGAGCGAGGCCGGCGAGACGTCGGTACACCGCCCCCGGTCCGGTTGCGTCGTCACCCGGACCGACGGCCGTGCGGAGCGCCTCGATCTCGGCGACTGCACCACCGATCCACACCGCCAGGCTCACCCCGCCGCGCATGGACAACGCCAGCCTCAGCTCTTCGCGGGCTCCTGCCCGTTCCTCGGTGACGTTGGCGGCGACGCTGTCCATCTGCATCGTTGGTCCCCCGGTGGGCTCGCCGGCCCTCTCAGACTGACACATGCAACACCGAGCCGCTCTACCAATGCAGCGCGATTCGAGGCATCATCGGTCCATGAGCGCCGAGCCCTTGCGGCCGATCACCGACGACGAGGTCGACACCTACCGCAACGACGGAGTGGTCAAGCTGTCGGGGCTGTTCGATCCGCTCTGGATCGATCGGCTACGGGCCGTCGTCGATCGATCGATGGCGACGCCGGGGCGACATGTGCGCGAGTACGACACGGGCGACGTCGGACGCTTCCACGCCAACATGTTCCAGTGGGAGACCGATCCCGATCTCCGGGCCTTCGTATTCGACTCGCCGGGCGGCGCCATCGCGGCCCGGCTCATGGGCTCCGAATCGGTGTCGTTCTTCTTCGACCATCTGCTGGTGAAGGAGCCGGGCACCGTGAACCCGACCCCGTGGCATCAAGACCTCCCCTATTGGCCCGTGCTCGGCGACCAGATCTGTTCGTTGTGGTTCGCCATGGACCCTGTCGACGAGGCGAGCGGTGCGGTTCGTTATGTCGCGGGCTCGCATCGGTGGACCACGTGGTTCCGCGCCCAGAGCTTCGACGGTTCCGACAAGTACAGCGACGCGACGATGCCCCTGGTGCCCGACATCGAGTCCGATCCCGATCAACGCATCGTCACCTTCGACCTCGTGCCCGGCGACGTGGTCGCCCATCACGTGATGACGTTGCACGGTGCCAGGGGCAACACGTCCACCAACCGTCGACGGCGGGGTCTCTCCACTCGTTGGCTGGGCGACGACGTGGTGTACGACCCGAGACCGAAGGCCATGACCCTGCCCTTCACCGCCGACGTCGTGCCGGGCCAGGCCATGCGCTCCGAACGGTTTCCGGTGGTCTACCCCCACGGCTGAACATCCCGCAGAACGGGACGTTGTCCCTCTCGGCGGAACGCATCGCTAGGGTCCATCGGGTGAGCAACGACGGCATCACTCGCACCTCCACGCTCGGTTCGGTCGCCAATGCCGCCCGCGTGCTGAAGTCGTTCACTGCCCACGACCGCGAATGGGGCGTGAGTGACCTGGCCCGACACCTCGACATCGCCAAGTCGACCGCCCATCGCCTCCTCGCCACGCTCACCGACGAAGGACTGCTCGAGCAGGACCTCGAGTCGGGCCGCTATCGGCTCGGACTCGCCATCTTCGATCTGGCGGCCGCCGTCCAGAGTTTCGACCTGCACGAGGCCGCGCTGACCCCGATGACCGACCTCCGCAACCGCACGGGAGAGACGGTGCAGATGGCGGTGCTCGACGGCCGCGAGGTCGTCTACGTCGAACGACTCGACAGCCCCAACACCCTCCGCATGTTCCTCGAGGTCGGTCGCCGCAACTGGGCCCACTGCACCGGCTGCGGTAAGGCGTTGCTGGCCTTCCTCGCCCCCGACCAGCTCGATCGGGTGCTCAAGGGGTGGAAGCTCCCCGCCAAGACCGAGCACACGATCACCCGTCTCGACGACCTCCGCCAGGACCTGACCGAGACCAGGCGACGCGGCTACGCCGTCAACCGGTACGAGTCGGAGGTGGGCGTGATCTCCGTCGCCGCTCCGGTGCGCAACGGGAGCGGTCGGCCCGTGGCCGCTCTCAGCGTGGCGGGCCCTGCGGAACGACTCGAGCCCTTCGAGCTCCAGCTGGCCCAGGCCACGGTGGAAGCGGCCGCAGCCGTCTCCCGTCGTCTCGGCTACCGCAGCGTCACCGGAGCAGCCTGAGCATGCTCGTGCCGGCCGGGCGGGTGGGTGAGATCTCCGAGGACACCTGCGTCGCCGTAGGGGACGGCACCGCCGTCGTCGTCCGCGTCGGCGACACCGTGAAGGCGTTCCGCAACCGCTGCCTGCACCAGGACTCATCGCTCGACGGCGGCTGGGTCCGAGACGGCGTGCTGAGCTGTCCGTTGCATTTCTGGCGCTACCGGGTGAGCGACGGCACCAACATCGGCAGCACCGTGCGCCTCGACGAGCTCGAGGTTCGGATCACCGACGGCGAGGCCTTCGTCGAGGTCCCCGATCCTCCTCCCCCACGAACACTCCGAGAGCAGTTGCTCGATCGCGCCCGCACCTATGACCGCGACGCGTCGTGGCAGACGAGAACGGAACGCCCGTGAAGACGAGCACCGACCGCATCCTCACCACCCACGTGGGCAGCCTCGCCCGCCCCCATCCGCTCCTGGAGATGATGCGCCATCGCTTCCGTGGCGAGACGATCGACGAAGCCGCCTTCGATTCCGCCGTCTCCGACGCCGTGACCGAGACCGTTCGTCACCAGGCCGAGACGGGCATCGACGTCGTCGCCGACGGCGAGATGGGCAAGCCCAGCTTCTTCACCTACGTGACCGATCGGCTCGCCGGCTTCTCGGCCACCGACGGCGAGAAGGTCCTCCCACCGTCGTGGCGACTCGAGCTCGACGCCTACCCCGGATACTACGAGCAGTATCTCGGCAAGTACGACGAGGTGGTGGTCGAGCTGAGAGCGATGGCCTGCGTCGGCCCGGTGGCCTATGTCGGCCACGACGCACTGGCCACCGACATCGCCAACCTCCGCGCCGCGATCGACTCGCTCCCCGATGAGCTGGAGGTCACCGAGGCCTTCATGCCGTCGACCTCACCTCGGGGCTTCGGCGTCAACACCCACTACGGATCCGACGACGAGTACCTCGAGGCGGTGGCCGAGGCACTGCGCGAGGAGTACGTCGCCATCGTCGACGCCGGATTCGTGCTCCAGGTCGACGACCCGTGGCTCATCGAGATCCTCACCGGCGCACCCGGCGCCGATCCGACCACGTGTCGCCACGAGGCCGATCGCCACGTGGAGATCCTCAACCACGCCCTCCGGGGCATCCCCACCGACAAGATCCGGCTGCACACGTGCTACGGCCTCAATCACGGCCCCCGCACCCACGACCTGCCGATGGACGCTGTCGCCCCGCACATGTTGCGCATCGATGCCGGCGCCTACTCCTTCGAGGTGGCCAATCCTCGCCACATGCACGAGTGGCGGCTCTGGGACGATCTCGACCTGCCCGACGGCAAGGTGCTCATCCCGGGGCTGATCGGCCACGCCACGAACTACGTCGAGCATCCCGAGCTCGTCGCCGACTTCATCGAGCTCTACGCCGGGCGGGTCGGCAAGGAGAACGTGATCGCCGGCGCCGACTGCGGATTCTCCTCCCGGGCCTCGTTTCGCCCCGAGGTGCATCCCGACGTGGTCTGGGAGAAGTTCAGGGCGCTCGCCGAGGGCGCACGAATCGCAACGGAGCGTCTGTGGAAGTGACCGGCGGGCCCTACGACGTGCTCCTCCTCGACTTCGGCGGCGTGTGTCTGCTGAACCCGGCCGAGCTCCACGCGGTGGTGGAAGACCACTTCGGCCTCCCCCGGGGCACCTTCACCTGGATGGGTCCCCTCGATCCGTCGACCGACCAGCTCTACCGTGAGTCGATCGGAGCAGGTGGACTCAGCGAGCGCAACTACTGGACCCAGCGCGCCGCCGACGTCGGTCGGGCCGCCGGCGTCGAGCTCGATCTCGTCGGCTACATGCAGATCGCGTTCGGTTCTCCCGGCAACCAGCTGATCCGCGACGAGGCCATCGAGGTGGCCGAGGCGGCGCGGGCGGCCGGTGTCGGCGTCTCGGTGCTGACCAACGATCTCCACGCCTTCCACGACGACGAGTGGGTCGCCCAGATCGACTTCCTCACCAAGGTCGATCATCTGGTCGACTGCTCCCACGCCGGCTTCCTCAAACCCGACATCCGCGCCTACCGATGGGCTCTCGACGAGCTGGGCGACGTCGAGCCCGCTCGCGTCCTCTTCGTCGACGACCAGCCGCTGAACGCCGAGGGCGCGGCGGCCGTGGGCATGCACTCGGAGTGGTTCGACATCTCCGAGGCCACCACCTCGTGGCGGCGGGTGGCCAAGAGGCTCGGCGTGTGAGCCCGTTCGCGCCCGACGCGCTGGCCGAGGAGCTCCGGACCGCCGAGCGCAACCGCCGGGGAGTCGCATTGCCCACCGATCGGTACCCCGACTTCGACTGGGCCTCCGCCCGAGCCACCGCACGCGCCCGCGACGACCTTCGTCTCGCCGACGGCGATCGTCTCGTCGGTTACAAGCTCGGCTGGACCTCGGCCGCCATGCGGGAAGCGTTGGGCATCGGCCAGCCCAACTGGGGGACGCTGTGGGCGTCGCAGGTGCTCGGACCCACGATGCGACTCGACACCATGATCCATCCCAAGGTCGAGCCCGAGTTCGTCTACGTCGCCGCCGCCCCGCTCTCGGGGGACGTGACCACCGGTGCGGTCGTCGACGCGTGCGCCGGCTGGGCCGTCGGTCTCGAGATCGTCGACCCCCGGTTTCCGTCGTTCGACTTCCGTTGGCTCGACAACACCGCCGACAACTCGTCGGCCGCCGGAATCCGAACCGGGCGCTACCTTCCGGCCGCTCGCCTCGGCAGCACCGACCCTGCCCGTTTCGAGCTGACCTTCACCGACGGCACCGAGCCACGGACAGGTACCGGTGATCGGGCCATGGGCTCCCCGGTCGAAGCCGTGGCCTGGCTGGTGCGACAGCTGGCCACCGAGGGCCGGCACGTCGACGCCGGTCACATCGTCTACACCGGCGGCATCACCGCTCCCTTCGACCTCATCGCGGGCTTCGTGTACACCGCCAGCAGCAAACAGCTCGGCTCCACCACGCTCTCCCCGCGGTGATGCGTGACCTTTCGGTTCCTCGTCGGCGCAACCGATGGAGGACCATGCGACTGCTCGCGCTGACCTGCCTGATCGCCCTGCTCGGCGCGGCGTGCGGGGCCGGACCCGAGGTCGCCACCACGGCCTCGGAGCCGGCGACCGACACGGACCAGCCGGCCGAGCCACCGCAGGTCGTCGAAGGTGAGGTATCCGACGAGCCGGGCGCCGCTCCCGAGCCGCCCGATGTTCCCGAGCCGACGCCGGAGATCCCGTCCGATCTCGGCCCCGACGTCATCGAGATCCCCGAAGCTCAGGGGTGGCAGACGAGCCCGTTGGCGATCCATGTGCCGGATGCGAGCGAGATCGGTACCGACTGGATCGTCGACAACGGCCGCGTGACCGAGTACGAGGCACCCCAGCCGAACGAGGAGCTCGCAGCATGCGGGCTCACGGAGCCGCCGACCCTCGAGGGCATCGAGGTCACCTACCGCGCTCCCGGCGACCACGACAACACCGTCGACTTCATCGTGAACCGCGGAACCGTCGCCGACGCGCAGTCCTTTCTCGACGTGTTCCGGGGGATGGCCGACTGCGACCCCGACACATTGGGCTTCGCCGGCGAGGCAATCGACATCACCACCGACACCGTCACGTCCGATGTGGCCGGTGCCGACGATGCGATCGTGACCCGGTTCGTCGGTCAGCCCGAGGCGCAGGACGTCGAGCTCACGTTCGTGGTCGTCCGGTACGGCGAGCTCCTCCTGGCGATGTCCAGCGGTGCCATCTCCGGTGAGAGCACTGCCGGCCGGCTGTCGGTCGACCAGATGGTCGCGATCCTCGAACGAGCGGCCGCCCGGGATTGAATCCCCGTCTCACGCCGGACCTTCAGTTCTTCGGCGGGGCAGCCGATGGACACCGATGCGACGTTCTGCTCTCGTCTGTGTCGTTGCCCTGTTCGCCGCGGCCTGTTCCGCCGGACCCGAGCTGGTGGTCACCGGCACCCCAGACGGAATCGACGAGGCTCCGGCCCAACCGGTGGCAACACCGTTGCCGGTCGGCGGCGTGCCGGGCACGGCTCCGAAGACCGCCACCGAGCCTGACCCGCGACCCACCGTCGATCCCGGCGACGCGGTTCCTCCCGTCGACGAACCCCCGCCGCTCGTGCCCGACGAATCGGGTGAATGGCGCGACCACCCGCTCGCCTTCTACGTTCCCGACTCCAGCGAGATCGGTGCCGACTGGGCCATCACCGACATCGACGTGACCGAATACGGCCTACCGGAGCCGGACCCCGAGCTGGCCGCCTGCGGGATCACCGAGCCGCCGACCCTCGACGGCATCGAGGTCGTCTACACGGTCGATCTCCAGTACTACAACGCCGTGAGCTTCATCGTGAACCAGGGACCGGAAGCTGTGGCGCAGAGCTTTCTCGACACCTTGCGCGCTCTGTCCGAATGTGACCCAGAGACGCCCGGCTTCTACGTCGGGTTCGTCGAGATCACCACCGAGACCCTGACTATCGACGGAGCCGACGACGCCGTGGTCGCCCGCTACGCGGGCAGGTCGGGCGAGGTGGACCTCGAAGGCACCTACGCGGTCGTGCGCTACGGCGAGCTGCTGTTCGCCATGACCACCGTTAGTTACGGTGGCGACAACGAGGCCATTGGGCTGTCGGTCGACGAGATGCTCGCGATTCTGGAACGAGCAGCCGCCCGGGGCTGAGTCCGGGTCCGACGGCGGACCTTCAGTTCTTCGGCGGGCCAGCCGATGGACAACGATGCGACGTTCTGCTCTCGTCTGTGTGGTTGCCCTGTTCACCGCAGCCTGTTCCGCCGGACCCGAGCTGGTGGTCACCGGCACCCAAGACGGAATCGACGAGGCTCCGGCCCAACCGGTGGCCACACCGACACCGGCCGAGACCGACCTGTCGGCGCTGCTGCTCACTGCCGACGATGTCCCTGCGTGGCAGCACTCGGGTCCGATGGACGTCGGGGCCGAGCCCACCTTCGTCGCCGACGACTGCGAGCTGATGAATCAGGCGTGGGCGGCCAACACCTACCCCGGCACCCGCACCCGAGCCTCGATCGAGGGTGCTGCGCTTCGCAACACCGTGGTCGAGCTCGAGGACGAGGCGACCGCGGCGGCCGTGCTCGACGCCGCCGACCGTGTGTGGGAGGAATGTGTCGAGTTCTCGATCGACGGCAGCCCGTGGTGGGCCGAACCGATCTCGGTACCACCGGCCGGCTGGCGCTCGAGCGGGCTGGTGGTCGGCAGCGGCGACGGCCTCACCTGGGCGATCGCGTACTGGCAGCGCGACAACGTCATCGTGTTGCTCGAAGTCGACGGCGACCGTACCTTCGAGTACTTGCAACCGCTGCTGGCCGCCGCGGCCGGGCGCCTCACCGGCACGCCCGCACCCGTGCCGGTCACCGACGTCCCGGGCACGGTCCCGAAGCCCGTCAACGAGCCCGAGCCGCGACCGACCCTCGATCCCGACGACGACATCGCGGTTCCTCCCGTCGACGACCCCCCGGTGCTCGTGCCCGACGAATCGGGTGATTGGCGCGACCAGCCGCTGGCCGTCTACGTGCCCGACGCCAGCGAGATCGGTGCCGACTACATGATCAACAGCAGCAACGTGACCGACTACGAGGAATCGGCGCCGAACGAGGATTTCCAGGAATGCGGGCTCACCGAACCCCCGACGCTCGAGGGCATCGAGGTCAGCTACACCGCTGGGCTCGACTACGACAACGTCGTGATGTTCGTCGTGAACCGTGGAACCGCGGCCGAGGTCCAGAGCTATGTCGACGTCTTCCGGGCCCTTCCCGGATGTGACCCGGAGATCTTCGGTCTCGCCGGAGCGGTCATCGAGATCACCACCGAGACCCTCACCGTCGACGGTGCCGACGACGCACTGGTACTCCGGTTCTCCAGCACCTCCGACGACGCGGGCCTCGATGGCACCTACGTCGTGGTCCGCTATGGCGAGCTGTTGTTCGCCATGACGACCGGAAGCTTCGGAGTCGACAGCGCGGTCGACCCACTGTCGGTCGACCAGATGCGCGCGATCATCGAACGAGCGGCCGACCGCCCATGAGCTCGCGCCGCGCTCGAGTCGCGGGAGTGCTGCTGTGCGGGGTTGTCTTCGCCACCGCTTGCTCGGCCGGCCCGACCGAGGTGGTGGTCGCCGGCAACTCGTCCGAGCCACCGGCCCCGAACGAGGCGCCTGCGCCCACCGCCGATCCCCCTCCCCAGTCGTCGATCAACGATGAGCTACCCGACGACCCGCAGCCGGTGGACTTCCTCACCGATGCCGACGTGCCGGGCTGGAAGATGTCGGCATCCGAGCAGGCTGTTGGCCGCGACGCCGCCAACACCACCGACTGCCCGCTGCTCGACTCCTTCTTCGCCGTCGTCGCCGCCCCGAGCGAACGGGTGCACGGTGCCAACGGCTCGATCACTGCACTGACCAACGCAATCGTCGTGCTCGACTCGTCGACGACTGCGTCGAGCTTCATGGACGACATCGATGCAGCATGGGAACCGTGCGTGATCCTCACGACGCTCGACGGAACCCAGCAGTGGCTCGAACCGCTGGAGTTGCCTGCCGTCAACGGCTGGCGTTCGGCCGGCCTGGCGTTCGGGGACGATGACGGACTCGCGTTCTACGGCTTCTGGCAGAAGGACACGACAATCGTCTCGGTGGTGCTCGACGGAGGGTTCGACCTCTACCAGGCGTCCGAACCGGTGTTCGTCGCCATGGCCGACGTCTTGTCGGGGCGGCCGTCACCGAACCAGCCCGTCGCTCCACCGGAGATCACCACTCCCGAGCCCAGAGTCGTACCGCCAGCACCCGAGGAGTGGACGGGCCATCCGCTGGCCCCGCTCGTGCTCGATCCGGCGGAGATCGGCGAGCACTGGGAGCTCGAGCGGGTCAACATCCTCGAGCCGCTGGTCGACGAAGGGCAGTCGGTCGAGAGGGTGTGCGGCGTCGACGAGCCCAGCACCCCCGACGGCCTCGAACCGACCTACGAATCGACCGAGGGCGGCGCCGCCGAGCTCGATCTGATCGTTGCCGGCGGTTCGCGACGAGCAGCGGAGGTCTTCCTCACCGTCCTGCGGGCAGTGGCGGGTTGTCCGGTGGAGGAGACCGGCGCCCTCGCCGTGTTCTCGCAGGTCGAACCCGTGGCCGTCGGTGCCGATGACGCCGTCTGCCTCGAGGCCGTCGACCCCGAACCGGAAGCCGACGAGGCGGCCGTCGCCGTGCTGTGTGCGGCGATGTTCGGCGATTTCCTCGTCGGGATCTATTGGGTGGCGAGCCAAGACGCATTCGACACTCCCACGGTCGATCGCGTGGTCGAGCTCATCGAACAGGTCGCCGCTCGACGCTGATCGACCGCCGATAGCCTCGCCGGATGGACAC
>JAHEJN010000016.1:18659-42452 GCA_024638845.1 Acidimicrobiales bacterium
ATCTATTGGGTGGCGAGCCAAGACGCATTCGACACTCCCACGGTCGATCGCGTGGTCGAGCTCATCGAACAGGTCGCCGCTCGACGCTGATCGACCGCCGATAGCCTCGCCGGATGGACACCCACACCAAGCCCACAATCACCATTCCATCCGGCGAACCACCGGCCGAGCTCGTCGTCGAAGATCTCGTGGTCGGCGACGGCGCGGTCGCCACCTCCGGCACCCAGGTCACCGTCGACTACGCCGGCGTGAGCTGGAGTACCGGTCGCGAGTTCGATGCCTCGTGGAACCGCAACGACACGTTCGCCTTCGGCCTCGGTGCGGGCATGGTCATCCAGGGTTGGGACGAGGGCGTGGCCGGCATGAAGGTCGGTGGCCGCCGTCGGATCACGATTCCTCCCCACAAGGGCTACGGCGCCGCTGGAGCCGGCGGGCTCATCGCCCCCAACGAGACGCTCGTGTTCGTCGTCGATCTGCGGCGCGTGGGCTGACGCCTCCGTCAGCGGTTCCGCTTGCGGGCGGAACGCTGGGCCTTCTTGTTCTTGCGACTGACCGGCCGGGCCGCCCGGGTGGCTTTCACACGCGAGGGTCCCCCGCCTGCGCCCGACCTCTTCTGATAGGGCTCTTGGCGGAACCACAGGTTGCAGGCCCACTTCTCGCCGAGGAACACCGGCATGCCTCCGTGCAGCGAGTCGACGTGGCGTTCGTTCTCGCCGGGATAGAGGTTGTGGAAGATCACCATGCGTCCGGGGATGGCCTGGACCGTGACATCGAGGTTGGGAAAGCCGGTGCCACCCCCGGCCTCGACCTCGTTGAGATACATCAGGGCGGTCACCAGTCGTTGGCCTCCCTTGGCGGTGTTCTTGCGGCCCTTCTCGGTGGTGATGTCCCACGCGTCGTAGTGCGGCTTGTATTCCTGGGTCTCGGCGTAGTGCACCACCTGGAGCGACTCGGCGTGACTGACGGGGATCTCGACCAGATCGGACACTCGTCGGACCAGACCCCGGACCAGTGGCGTCTGATCGTGTTTGATCCAGGCCACGCTGCCGGTGCGCTTCTGACTCGGTGCGTTCTCACCGAGCTGGCTGACCTTGGCCTGGCCCATCCGGCGCCCGGCGATGGTCATGATGTGTTCGCGCTCGGCCTCGGAGACGAAGTCGTCGATCACCGTGATCAACGGGTCGTCGGCCAACTGGGTGCCGACCTCGTAGTGTGCTCTGGCTCGGACGGTCATGACGCCGATTCTCCCATCGGCTCGGCTTCGATGTAGCTCGCGGGATCGAAGCGGCGGGTGCGTCGCCAGTAGTCGATCGTGAATCCTGGCCACAGGGTGTCGTTGCGACCATCGGCGCTCAGATACCAGCTGCGACAGCCACTGGCCCAGACCGTCGATCGCATGCGCTCCTGGACGTCGGCGTAGCTGCGGCGGGCCACGTCGGCGCGCACTTCGATCGTCGCGGCGCCTCGGCGCATCAGGCGATCGACCGCGCCGAGCACGTGGTGATACTGCGCCTCCATCATGAAGATGATCGAGTTGTGCCCCAGTCCCGTGTTGGGACCGACCAGCAGGAAGAGATTGGGAAACCGGGGAACGGTGATGCCGAGATGGGTGATGGCGCCGTCGTGCCACGCGTCGGTGAGCTCAACCCCGCTGCGCCCGAAGATCTTCATCGGTGCGAGGAACTCGGTGGCGGTGAAACCCGTGCCCAGGATGATCGTGTCGACCTCGACCAGGCTGCCATCGGCGAGACGAACGCCCTCCGGCGTCACGGAGTCGACCGCGGTGGTGCACAGGTCGACGTCGGGGCGGGCGAGGGTGGGGTACCAGTCGTTGGAGATGAGCAGTCGCTTGCAGCCCGGCTCGTGGTCGGGCATCACCTTGGCCTGCAGCTCGGCATCGTCGGGGATCGCCGCCTGGATGAGCTGGGGTACCCCTTCGCGGATCTGCTTCGCTATCCGGTCGGTCTTTCCCAGGAAGCCGAAGGCCAACATCTCGTTCCGGAAGTAGATCCACGCCCGGTGGGCCCGACGAACCGGGGGAATCCACCGGAACAACCACTTCTCCCACGGCCGGTACGCCCGATCCTCCTTCGGGACCACCCACGGTGCCGTTCGTTGGAACACGGTGGTGTGGGCTGCCCGCGGGGCGATCTCGGGAACGAACTGGATGGCGCTGGCCCCGGTGCCGATCACCGCGATGCGATCGCCGGCCAGGTCGTGGTCGTGACGCCAACGCGACGAGTGGAACAGGATGCCGGAGAACGACCCGAGCCCGTCGATGTCGGGATAGGCCGGTCGGCTGAGAGGGCCGGTGGCCGACACGATCACGTCGGCCTCGTCGGGGTCGGAGCCGGCCAGACCGACCTGCCAGACGTTGCGGCGGTCGTCGAAGCGCAGCTCGGTGACCTCCGAACCGAAGCGGATCTTGTCGTTCAGGTCGTGGTCGACAACGAGGCGTCGGAGGTAGCCCTGGATCTCGGCCTGCTCGGGATGCATCCGTGACCAGTCACTGTTGGGCGCGAAGCTGAACGAGTACAGGTGCGAGCGGATGTCGCAGGCGCATCCGGGGTAGGTGTTGTCCCGCCAGGTGCCGCCGACGTCGTCGGCCCGTTCGTAGACGGTGAACGACTCGATGCCTGCCCGCCGGAGCCGGATCGCCATGCCGATGCCGGCGAACCCGGACCCGATGATGGCGATGCGGGGACTCTCCACGGGGAAAAGGTAGTTGGGGGCATTCGTCCACCCAATTCCAGCGGTCGACCCCGCCGCGATCTCGTCTCCAGCCGGGGTGGATTTCGGCGCCGAATGCGGCACCGTGGAGGTCGTGGAACACGTCGACATCGCCGTCATCGGTGGCGGGCCTGCCGGTGCGGCCGCCGCCATCCAGGCGGCCCGCCAGGGCGCCGAGGTCGTCGTGTTCGAGAAGGCCCCGCACGGCCGCGACAAGGTCTGCGGCGATGGTCTGACCCCGCGTGCGGTCGGAGCACTCAACGAGCTGAAGATCGACATGGGCGACGCCCACCAGATCCGAGGTCTGCGCATGATCGCCGGCCGGAAGGTTCGCGAGCTCGACTGGCCCACCACCGACCGGTTTCCCGATCACGGCGCGGTGTGGCCCCGCCGCCGGCTCGATGCGGCGCTCATCGACGCCGCCGTGGCGGCCGGTGCCGACGTGCGCTTCGAGACCGAGGCCATCCCCGTCATCGACGACGGGCGGGTCACCGGCGTCGAGGTGAAGGGCGGGCCCGCCGACGGATCGACGATTGCGGCCGATCTCACCATTGCGGCGACCGGAGCTCCCGGATTGGTGGCCCGCATGCTCGGCGCCGAGCGGGTCGAGGGGGAGACCTTCGGTCTGGCCATCCGCACCTACGCCGAGACCCCGCGTCACGCCGACGTGTATCTCGAGGCGATGTTGTCGCTGAAGGACGAGCACGGCACGGCTGTACCCGGTTACGGGTGGATGTTCCCGGCCGGAGACGGCACGGTCAACATCGGGGTGGGCGCGCTGTCGACCATGAAGGGGTTCAAGAAGCTGAACCTGAACAAGCTCATCGAGATGTACCGCAACGTCGTCGACGACGACTGGCAGCTCGGCCCGAACCTCGAACGTCCCCGGGCGTGGCGGCTGCCCATGTCGACCACCAGACGCCATGGACCGGGATGGGTCGCGATCGGCGACGCCGCCGGACTCGTCAACCCCATGAACGGCGAGGGCATCGACTATGGCCTCGAGTCGGGCATGCTCGCGTCCGACCTGTTCATCGAGAACCCGGTAACCGCGTCCGCCCGGTACGACCAGCTCGTCGGCGAGCGGTTCGACGCCTTCCTCCGTACCGGTCGACGTTTCTCGTTCCTGATCGGTCACCCGTGGATCCTCAAGACGGGCCTGCGTCTCTCGGTGAGCACCGACGCCATTGCCAACATCACGCTCGCGGTGATGGGCAACCTGGTCGACAACACCACCCCCGGTGCCGCCGGCCGCGTCATGTGGCTGGCCGACAAGTCGCTCGCCCTGGCCGATCCCATTCTCCGCAAGACCCGCGCCGCCGCCTGACCCGATCCGCCTACCGTGTGGCGATGACCGACCCCCGACGCTCCCCCGTTGCCGCCGCAGCCGAGATGTACGCCAACGACGCCGCCTCCCAGATGCTCGGCATCACCGTCGATGTGGGCGAGGCCGGTTCGGCCACCGCCACCATGACCGTGCGACCCGACATGGCCAACGGCCTCGATGTCTGCCACGGCGGGCTGGTGTTCGCCCTGGCCGACACCGCCATGGCCTTCGCCTCGAACGCCTGGCTCGACACGGGACAGGCAGCGTTCGCCATCCACGCCGACATCGACTGGCTCCGGCCCGCCCGCGTCGGCGACACGGTCGTGGCTCGGGCCGCCCTGGTCGCCCAGCCCGGGAGAACGGCGGTGTACGACGTGAACGTGACCATCGGCGACGATCTCATCGCCGTGTTCCGAGGACGCACCCGCACCGTCGGCGAAGGCCGCTGAAAGGCGCGGCCTCGTCGTTCCTGACCGGACCACCGCCCGATCCGGCCACCGCCTCACATCCCGGGGACAATCGACCACCGGTAGGGTGCTCCGATGCCCGCAGCCGAGCGCGACTCCGACCACGACCTGCGGCTCGGTCTCGTCGGGGCGGCGGTCGCCATCGTCGCCTGGGGCGCCTCCAGCGTCCTGGTGAAGTGGATCGACATGGACGCGATCGCCATCTCCTTCTACCGCTTCACCATCTACGCGCTGTTGCTGATCGTGTTCATGACCGCACGGTCGGGCACGGTTCCGCTCTCGGCTCGGATCCTGCGTGCGTCGATGGCGGGCGGTATCTGTCTCGGGCTGGATGTCATCTTGTTCTTCACCGCGGTGAAGAACACCAACATCGTGAACGCCACGACCATCGGCGCCATGCAGCCGCTCGTGCTGGCGGGCTTCGCCGTGCGCATGTTCGGGGAGCGGATCCATCCGCGGGAGATCGTCGCGGCCGCGGTTGCGCTCACCGGCGTGGTGATCATCGTGGTCGAGTCGGCGGGGACACCCGAGTGGAGCGGTGCGGGCGATCTCGCTGCGGTGGGTGCGCTCTTCTCGTGGTCGGGCTACTTCCTCTTCTCGAAACGCTCGAAGGGAGTGCTCTCGCCGTCCGAGTACACGGTGGGCACCGGTGTGTGGACGGCGGCGATCGCCCTCCCCGCCGGGTTTCTCTTCCAGCAGAACATGAGCGTGCCCGGCTCCGACGACTGGCTGCCGCTCATCGTGTTGGTGCTCGGGGCCGGGGTGCTCGGGCACTCGGCCATGAACTGGTCGCTGGTCCGCATTCCGTTGTGGATCGGCTCACTGTTCACCCTGTTGATCCCGGTGGTGTCGTCGATTGCGGCGTGGATCTGGCTCGACGAGTCGCTCACCGCGGTACAGGTCGGCGCCATGGCGGTGGTGGTGGGGGCGCTCGCGTTCGTAGTGCACAGCCAGAGCCGTACCGGCTCATCGGCCGTGCCGGCCACGGCCGGCGCGTCGCCCGCCGAGGCGGCGAGCGGGTAGCGCGCGCTCAGCCGAAGTCGGCGTAGGCCTCGCCCAGCCACTCTCGGAGCTGCTCGTCGACGTCGGCCGGTTCGGCGAGACGAACGGTGTGCCAGACCCGTTGCCCGCTGCGAACAGGCTTGCGGGTGATCCGGGAACTGTCGAGTGTGCGGGTGAGGGGGAACCACAACGCGACCCACTTCGCCATGGGTCGGAGCTGGATGAAGGTTGCGCTCGTCTTGACGAAAATGCCGACCGACACGGGTTCGACGTGAACTGGTCCGAGCGTGGCCAGGTGGGCCATCACGGTGTCGAACACCGGGCGCTCCCACGGCGGTCCGGTGGAGAAGTACTCGTCGAGCTCCATCGCGGGAGCGCACTCGTGTGATTGACCGGTTCTGCCGAACACCCGCTCGCACTCGGGACAGGTCCAGGTGCTCACCGCCGGCGACGCGGGCCCCGGCGTCCGTCGATCGCCTGGAGGACCAGCAACAGGAGACAGGCCCCGAGCGCCGCCACGACGATGCTGCGCAGCGAGAAGTCGTCGACACCGCCCTCGTCGACGAACGACATGAGGGCGCCACCGATGAGGGCACCGAGCACCCCGACGACCAGCGTGTAGAGGCAACCCCTGCGGTCGTCGGCCACCGCCCACTGCGCCAGCGAGCCGGCGATCAGCCCGACGACGATCCATCCGAGGATGTTCATGGAATCGGCTTCCACCACTCGGAGAGGCCATACGCGTCGAGGCAGTCGATGGTGGTGTGCGACACGCGCGAGACCATGGATCGAGGGTAGTGCAGGGGCGCAGACGGTACCCGGCGATTCCGGCACCGACCGGGACAAAAAGGAAGGCTGAACTGCGAGTTCGACCCCGGTGCCTGTCACACCCCCTGGGTAGTGTCGAAGTATGGACCACGTGACCGACACGCTCATGGACCCCGGCGCGGCACGAGCGTTCCGTCAGGTGAACGAGGGTCTCGACGGGGTCTTCGAGGCGCCAATCGAACCCACCGACAGCCACGAGGCGGCGCAATGGATTCGCGAACTCGAAACCTGCCGCCGTCGCCTCGATGCCGCCCGCGCCGACCTGGCCACGCACATCCACCGCCAGGGACTCCACGGATCCGACGGTCATTCGAGCGCGACCACGATGCTTCGCCACATCGGCCAGATGTCCGGGGCCGAGGCATCCGGTGTCACCAAGACCGCACGGGCCATGGATTCGCTGCCGACGCTCGCCGAGTCGTACCGCCGGGGCGAGGTCGGGGTCGAGCAGCTGCGGCTCGTCGGGCGGGTGAACGCCAACCCGAGGGTGGCCGAGTTCATCGCCGAGTACGACGAGTGGTTCACCCGGTGCGCCGTGTCGATGCCGTACCGCGACTTCGAAGCGGTGGCACGCCAATGGGAGCGCCTCGTCGATGCCGATGGCGCCCGCGGCCGCAATGAGCGTGCGCACCGCACACGAGACTTCCACGTCCGCCAAGACTCCTTCGATCTCTCCTGGTCGAGCCGCGGCCGGTTCGGTGCACTTCAGGGCGCGTCCTTCAACGAGATCTTCCAGCGCTACGAGAAGGCCGAATGGGAGGCCGACTGGGAGAAGGCCCGGGCCGAGCACGGCGATCGTGCTTGCGAGGCGCAGCTGGCACGTACCCCCGCCCAGAGGCGAGCCGATGCTCTGTGGCAGATGGGCCAGGATGCCGCCAACTCTCCGGGCTCGGCCGCGACCGGCGTGGTCCACAACGTCGTCTGGAGCTCCGAGTCGTACGAAGCGATGCTCGCGTCGCTCGACACGGGGGAGTCACCGCGGCTCGATCCACTCACCCATCGATGCTCCACCCTCGACGGTGTGCCGCTCGAACCCACCGAAGCCGCCGCGCACAGTCTCACCGCGAAGGTACGCCGGGTGGTCGTGGATACCCAGGGTACGGTGATCGACCTCGGTCGGACCCGCCGGTTCACCGGCTCGGCCCGACAGGCCGCTCAGCTCGGCTCGAACGACTGTGTCTGGCCTGGCTGCCATCGCCCCACCAGCCAGTGCGAGATCGACCATCTCACCGAACACTCCCGCGGTGGCAGAACCTGCCCCGGAAACGGGGCGCCACTGTGTGGCCGGCACAACCGACTCAAACAACGGGGCTTCAGTGTCTGGCGTGACCCGGCGGGCACCTGGCACACCACCCGTCCCGACGGCAGCGAGTTGAACTGAAGGCGTACGCCGGCGGCGCTCAGACCGATGGCGGCAGCGGAAGGCCCTCGTCGGCGTTGAGCAGCGTGATCAGGCGGTCGAGCTCGCCGTCGGCTCCGCCGGCGGCCACGGCGGTGTGGGGCTCGCCGGGCGTGACCAGGAATCGGGGCCCCTCGGCGGCGGCGAAGCGGGCTTCGTCGAGGTACAAGCGCGGCTTCACCAGTGCGGGATCGCCCTCTTCGGGGCAGAACGTGAGGCAGTTGCCGCACTCGTTGCACAGCTCGCTGAACACCAGGTACTGCTGGCGACCCTCGACACCCTCGAGCCCTTGGGTGGGCAGCTTGAAGAAGGCGTCGTTCGGGCAGACGGTGACGCAGAAGTTGCAGGCTACGCAGCCCCACATCTCGAGGGTGTGGTCGACCGACCGCGGCAGTTTCTCGTTGCCGGTGAGGTGGTAGGTGCCGAGATCGGCCCCCAGCACGTGATCGAGGTGCTCGGCCACTACATCGCGATGGCCGGCGGCCTGCGCCGCTTCCAACCGGTGGGCCCGGTACGAGCCCAGGTCGGTGCATCCGGCATCACCCACGGCGTCGGTGAGGGTGCGCAGCATCGGCGCCAGGCGGCCGTAGCCTCCGGGCTTGAGCAGGTCGGTGCAGATGGTCGTGGGGTTCACCCCCATGGCGAGTGCGTCGGCCAGGTTCTCCTTGGTTATGCCGGCCGAGAAGCTCACCATGACCGCGCCGTCGTGGCCGGGAAGCATGAACTTGCCGGGAAGGGCGGTCGCCAACGCGTCGAGCAGGGCGGTGGCCAGGACGTGCAGCGGTGGCCCCGACAGGTACATCGGGTCGTCGGGCATGAAACCCTTGTGGTTGGCCACCACCAGCGTGTTGGTGAGCTTGATGCCGAAGCGGTGACCCCGGTCGGCGGCGTACGAGCTGAGCTCGTCGATGAGCTCGATGCCCCGATCGAACTGCAGGTCGTCGTCGAAGGCCTCGGGCACCAGCTGCACGTAGTCGTACCCGAGCCGCTGGTGCACGATCTCGTCGACTCGGTCGTGGCCGAGGAGCGTGGGATTCAGCTTCACGATCACGTCGATGTCGTGGTCGTCGATCAGGTGCTTGGTGATCGCCTCGATCTCGTCGGGTGGGCAGCCGTGGAAGGTGGAGAGCGTGATCGTGTTCGAGAGGGCCGTCGTGAACGCCATGTCGCGGAAGGCGCCGAAGGGCCCGTCGGGATCGATCTCGGTCCGGAGTCGCTCGACTGCCGCCGAGGCGTTGTGCATTCCCTCGATGAACGCCGCCACCTTCGGGGTCTGGATGCCGGCGAGGTCATAGCCGACCGACATGTCGAACACGTGAGGGCCGGGGTCGGCACCGACATGGTCGCGAAGGGGTTCCCAACCCCGCAGCATCTCGACGATCATCGACGCCTTCACGTACTCGTCGAGGCTCTCGGGAACGGTGAGCTCCTGGCTCCATTCGATGTTGTAGCCGATCGTCTGCATGTCGATGCAGGGCCGACCGATCTCGAGATCGTCGAGCACCTGCACCGTCTTCAGCTCGAACAGGCGACTGCCGCCGAGCCAGGCCAACACGATGTTCTGCGCCATCTGGCTGTGCGGTCCCGCCGCCGGACCGACCGGCGTTGCCGCGGGACGACCCAGGAACTCGAACGAGAGATCGATGTCGTCGGCCGGCTGCCAGAACCGCCCGGTGGGCAGGTCGAAGATGCGGTTGCGGGTCTCGAATTCGAAGGCGATGCGGTCGAGGAGCATCTCCAGCGACATGGGGGTGAGCGGGGCAACGTCGAGGGCCATCAGGTCTCCATCTCGTCGAGGGCGGCGAACAACCGTGCAGCCTGCTCGGTTGCCTTGGCCCGGATCTCGTCGGCGTCGACCCGAGTGGCGACACCGTTGCGCAGGGCGGGCTGACCGTCGATGTCGACGTCGAGCGCCCGCACACCTGTGGTGAAGGCCAGCCTCCACGGGTCGATCGGCTCGTAGGACCACGCCACGCGGTCGTGGCGGGCCTCGGGGAACAGATCCCAGCCAGTGGTCAGCCACGACCATGCCGCGTCGGGTGAGGCGGTGACCTCGTGCTCACGCTGCTTCACGTAGGCCAGGGCGAACTCGTCGAGCATGGCGGCACCGATGCCGTCGGTGCCGAGGGCGATCGGATTGGCGAAGCGGGTGGGGCGGGCGTAGCCGACGGCGTTGTTCATGTTCGAGCGAGGGTTGTGCACGATGGTCCCGGCCAGCCCGTGGTCGTCGGGCAGGTGCACGCCGTGGATGAGCAGCCACGAGTCGGTGGCAAGACCGGCGAGCCGCTCGACCGCGCCGATGTCGTCGGGGCCTTCGGCGACGTGGATGTGGACGCCGACCCCGTGTCTCGCGGCGAGCTCGGCCGCCGCAACCAAGGTGTCGTCGGTACAAGTGAACGCCGCGTGCACGCCGACCATGCCACGGCCGCCGTCGGACAGGAAGCGGTCGTTCTCGGCCAGCCCGGCGGTGGCGCCGTCGGGGCCGTGGCGATCGGTGACCCCGTACGCCGTGTTGAGCCGCACCCCGACCTCATCGCAGGCGTCGGCCAGCACGCTGAGCGAGCCCTCGATGGCGTTGGGCGACTCGTGGTGATCGATGATCGCGGTGCACCCCGACTCGAGCGCCTCGAGCGCGGCCAGCTTGGCCGACCACTCGAGCATGGCGAGGTCGAGGGCCCGGTCGAGACGCCACCACACCAGCTCGAGGATCTCGATGAACGAGGTGGGCGTGCGGGGCGGTGCGGGCATTCCCCGGGCGAGGGCCGAGTAGAGGTGGTGATGCGCGCAGACCAGACCCGGCGTCTCGTTGGCGCTCAGCTCCATCTCGGGCTCACTGCCATCCCGAGGCGCGCTCGCGGTTCGCCTCGTTGCGCATGGGGAGCTCGTTGCGCCACAGCCCGTCGTGGTCGTGTAGGGCCGCAGCCACCGCGCCCGCGGTCGGCACGAGGCCGATCTCACCCACACCCTTGATGCCGTAGGGCGAGTCGGGCTGAGGCGATTCGACGAGAACGACCTCGACCGGCGGCATGTCCTTGGGTCGGATGATGTCGAGGCTGCGCAGCGTGTCGTTCAGCGGGCGACCCGTCTCGTCGGCTGGGAAGCCCTCGGTGAGCGCGTAGCCGAGGCCCATGTGCACCGACCCTTCGATCTGGCCCTCGCACAAGAGGGGGTTCACCGCCAGGCCCACGTCGTGGACGGCCACGACTCTTGCGACCTCGCCCGACTCGTGGTCGAGCACCACGAGTTGGGCCGCGTAGCCGAACGTGGAGTGGATGATCGGATTGGCCAGCCCGTCGGAGAGCGAGTTGGTCCAGTCGACCCGGTATTCGCCCTCGTAGTCGACACCGGTCTGACAGCCGTCGGCCACCGCCTTGCGGCACGCGTCGGCCACCGAGCCCGCTCCCATCAGCGTGCCCCGGCTCCCGGTGGTCTGGCCGGCGCCGAGCTCACGAGTGGAGTCGACGATCACCCGGATGCGTTCGGGCTCGATGCCGAGCTCCTCCACCGCCACCTGGAGGGCAACGGTGTGCACCCCTTGGCCCATCTCGGTCCAGCAGTGGCGTATCTCGACCATGCCGTCGTCACGGAAGTGCACCACCGCCCTGGCGATCTCCTCGAAGCCGTTGCCGAGGCCGCTGTTCTTCAACCCGAACCCCAGGCCGACCGGTTGCCCGGCGGCGACGGCTTCGTCATAGGCCGGTTTCACCGCATCGAGGCAGGCCCGGGCGCCGAGGCAGCCGTCGTCCATGATCTGACCCGGACCCCACACCTCGCCGGGGCGAACCACATTGCGATCCCGGATGTCCCATCCCGAGATGCCGACCTTGGCGGCGAGGCGGTCGAGCACGCCCTCCATGGCGAACTGGGCCTGGTTGGCCCCGAAGCCGCGGAACGCACCACAGACCGGGTTGTTGGTGCGTACGGCAATCGCCTCGACGTCGACGTTGTCGACGAGATATGGGCCGGTGGCATGCCCCGCGGCCCGTTCGAGCACCTTCATGCCCACCGAGGCGTAGGGACCCGAGTCGCCGAGGGCCCGGACCCAGATGGCCGTCAGCCTGCCGTCGGCGTCACAGCCCGCCCGGTAGTGCAGCCGGATGGGATGGCGCTTCGGGTGCATGAGCAGCGATTCTTCACGCGACAGCGTGATCTTGACCGGCGCCCCGGTGAGCCACGCCGCCAGCGCGGTGTGGGCCTGGTTCGACATGTCTTCCTTGCCCCCGAAGGCACCGCCGTTGGAGACCAGCTCGGTCGTGACGCCCGACGTGTCGACGGCCAGCATCGCCGCGATGTCGTCTCGATCGTCCCAGATCCCCTGACCACCGCTGTACACGTACAGCGACTCGGTTGCGCCGTCGGGGGCAAGGGTGGGAACCGCAAGGGTGCTCTCGGGTTCGAGGAACGCGTGCTCGATGCGTTGGGTTTGGAAGACCTCGTCGACCGTGTGAGCCGAGGCGGCCAGGGCGGCCTCGACGTCGCCTCGTGCGTACGTGGAGCGCGACAAGACGTTGCCGTCGAGCTCCCACACGGCGGGTTCGGACGACTCGACGACCCGCACCGGGTCGACCATGGGCTCGTGCACCTCGTAAGTGACCTCGACCAACGTGGCGGCGCGACGAGCTGTGGCCCGGTCGTCGGCGACCACCACGGCCAACACATCGCCCAGATAGCTGGTGCGGCCCCCGACCGGGATGAAGACGGGCCAGTCCTTGTGGATGATTCCGACGCGCCTTGCGCCGGGCACGTCGGCGCCGGTGTACACGGCATGAACCCCGGGCTCGGCCCGCGCCGAGCTGGTGTCGATGGCCACGATGTCGGCCCGGGCATGGTCGCTGAGTCGCAGCGCACCGTGCAAGAGACCCTCGGGCACCATGTCGTCGATGAAGGGCCGTCGGCCGACCGAGAGGTCGCGGCCCTCGTACTTCACACCGCGCGTGCCTACACCCCGGGGCTGGATGACCGCAGGCACCTCGTCGCGGGCGAGGGCCTCGATGGCGTCGAGGATCTTGATGTAGCCCGTGCACCGGCAGAGGTGCGCACCGAGGTGACGCGATGCCTCTTCCCTGGTGAGCTCGGCGCCCTTCCTGTCGATCAGCGCCTTGGCGCGCACCACGATGCCGGGAGTGCAGAACCCGCATTGCAGCGCCCCACACGCCGCGAACGCATCGGCGTACCGGGCCACCTCGTCTTCGGGCAGTCCTTCGAGGGTGACCACCTCGCCACCCCGCACCTTCTCGAGCGAGGTCTGACACGCGACACGCGCCTTGCCGCCCACCAACACGGTGCAACAGCCGCACTGCCCCGAAGGCGCACAGCCGTCCTTGGGCGACATGATGCCCAGCTCGTCGCGCAGCGCCGTGAGCAGGTGTTCGTGGTCGGCCCGAACGGTGACGGCCTCACCGTTGCACGTGAAGGTGACCGTGGCGGTGTCGAGCGTGGTCATGGCGGCGGGATGGCCCCCTTGCGATCGGTGATCGCTCCGTAGGCATCGGGTCGGCGGTATCGCTCGAAGTCGAACAGCGTTTCCTTGTAGTTCGCGCACAGATCGAGGTTGAGATCGGCGACCGCGATCTCGTCGTCGGTGTGCGCGGTCAGGGCTATGACCCGACCACTCGGGGCGATGATGCACGAGTCGGCCAGGGAGACCACCCCCTCCTCGTTGCCGCCGTGGGCCACGCCGACCACGAACATGCCGTTCTGATAGGCACCCGCCTGCATCACGAGATGGCTGTGGAAACCCACCAGTGAGTCGTGGCTGGGGTCAGGGGGGTAGTGGATGGGCGTGTTGTACCCGATGAGCACGACCTCGGCGCCTTGCATGCCCAACACCCTGTAGGTCTCGGGCCAGCGACGATCGTTGCACGTGGCCAGGCCGACCACGCCGCCGAAGGCCCGATGGGTGGCGAACCGATCGCCGGGCTCGAAGTAGCGCCGCTCGAGGTGCTGGAACGGGCGCCAGGGCTCGTACTCCTCGTGACCGGGAAGGTGGACCTTGCGGTAGGTGGCGACCACCGAGCCGTCGCGCTCGACCAGGATCGACGTGTTGTACCGATGTCCGTCGGGGGTGAGCTCGGCGTAGCCGAGATGCAAGCCCACGCCGAGCTGCCTTGCCTCGTCGAAGAGCCGCTTCGTTTCGGGTCCGGGCATCTCGGTCTCGTAGAACCAGTCGAGCTCGGCGGTGTCGTCCATGTACCAGCGAGGGAAGAACGAGGTGAGCGCCAGCTCGGGATACACGACGAGATGGGCCCCCGCTGCGGCCGCGTCGCGGAGCAGCACCAGCAGTCGGTCGACCACCTGGGCGCGCGGCTCGGCCCGGGCGATGGGACCCAGCTGGGCGGCGGCGACCCGCAGCACTCGACTCATGAATTCACCTCGGGGTCAGGGATGGCCAACTTAGTTCGTCGCCGGTCAACTGGAGAAGGGTGTGCAGCAACAGGTTGGCTCCCGCCTCGAGATCGTCGACATCGGTGTGCTCGGCGGGGTTGTGGCTGATGCCCTTCTCGCTGGGCACGAAGATCATCGCGGTAGGGCACACCCTGGCGAACATCTGCGCGTCGTGACCGGCGCCCGAGGGCATGCGCCGCACCGTGAGACCGGCGGCGGCCGCGAGCTCGTGGATGATGCGCACCACTCGGTCGTCGAAGGTCACCGGCTCGAATCGGGCCAGCGATCGGGTGCTGATGGTCACGCCCTCGGCCCCGGCTACCTCGTCGAGGAACTGGGCCAGACGCTGCTCGGCATGGATGAGGGCCGCGTCGTCGGTGTTGCGCAGATCGACGGCGACCACGGCCCGGGCGGCCACTACGTTCACCAGGTTCGGGTGCAGGCTCAACGAGCCGACCGTGCCGACCTGCGGCGGACCCAGATCGTCGGCCAGCTCGCGCACGAAGGTGGCGATGCGAGCCGCGACGTAGCCCGGATCGTGACGCAGCTCCATGGGCGTGGTGCCCGCATGGTTCGACTGGCCGACCACGGTGACCTCGGTCCAGGAGATGCCCTGCACTCCGGTGACGGCACCGATGGCGAAGCCCTCGGCTTCGAGAACCGGTCCCTGCTCGATGTGCAGTTCGACGAACGCGTGGGGCACGACGCCCGGACACGGCGCGGCTCCGGCGTAGCCGATGCGGGCCAACTCGTCCCCCAGGACCAGGCCGTCGGCGTCGGTGATGTCGAGCGCTTCCTCCAGCGGCATGCCGCCGACGTAGACCAGGCTGCCGAGCATGTCGGGGGCGAACCGGGCACCCTCCTCGTCGGTGAAGAAGGCAACGGCGAGCGGGCGGGTGAGCTCGATGCCCGAGCGCATCACGGTCTCGATGACCTCGAGGCCGGCGAGTACGCCGAGGTTGCCGTCGTAGCGGCCACCGGTGCCGACGGTGTCGATGTGCGAACCGGTCATCACCGGCGCCACCGAGCCGAAGCCGGGCATCGTGGCAACCACGTTGCCGATCCGATCGATGGCGATCCCGAGGCCGAGATCGCGCATCCAGGTGACCACCAGATCGCGACCGGCCTTGTCGGCGTCGGTCAGGGCGAGTCGTGCGCACCCCTTGGTTCCCTCTATGGCGCCGATCGACGCCAGTTCGTCGATGCGTGCCATCAGTCGGCCACGATCGATGCGCACGCGTGTTTCTGTCGACGACACGACTGCGACAGTACCCGTTCGATCCGACGTGGGCCGATGCGTTGGTGGGTCGGGTCGGCACTCCTGGGGCCGGTTGGTAACGTCTCGCCAGGCGCAGAAAACGCTCCATTCCATGAATCGGGAGATCCATCATGACCAACGCCGTCATCGTCGACGCCGTACGCACCCCCGGAGGACGCCGCAACGGCAAGCTGAAGGACTGGCACCCCGCCGACCTCGCGGCCCATGTGCTCAAGGCCATCGCCGAGCGCAACCATCTCGACCCGGCCATGGTCGACGACGTGATCATGGGCTGTGTGATGCAGGTGGGCGAGCAGTCGCTCAACATCGGCCGCAACGCCGTTCTGGCTGCCGGTTGGCCCGAGTCGGTGCCTGCCACCACCGTCGATCGACAGTGCGGTTCGAGCCAGCAGGCACTGCACTTCGCGGCCCAGGGGGTGATTGCCGGCGCCTACGACATCGTGATCGCCGCCGGTGTCGAGGTGATGACGCGCACGCCCATGGGTGCCTCGGTGGCCAAGGGTGAGCTCGGCTTTCCCTTTCCCCAGGACATGCAGGATCGCTACGCCGACACCGGTCTGCCCCCACAGGGAATCGGTGCCGAGATGATCGCCGACGAGTACGGGATCACCCGTGAGGATCTCGACCGCTTCGGCGCCGAGAGTCAGCGTCGGGCGGCCCAGGCCACTGTCGAAGGCCGCTTCGAACACGAGATCGTGCCGGTGCCCGTCGAGGTCGACGGTGTGATCGAGATGATGACCACCGACGAGGGTATTCGCGATGGCACCACCCCCGAGGTCCTCGCCAACCTCAAGCCGGCCTTCAAGGAAGACGGCAAGGTCACGGCGGGCAACTCGTCGCAGATCAGTGACGGCGCCTCGGCGGTGCTCATCATGAGCGAGGAGAAGGCGGCTGAGCTCGGGCTGAAGCCGCGCGCACGATTCCACAGCTTCGCCGTCGTGGGCACCGACCCGGTCACCATGTTGAAGGGTCCGATTCCCGCCACCACCAAGATCATGGAGCGGTCGGGCCTGTCCATGGACGACATCGACCTGTTCGAGGTCAACGAGGCCTTCGCCTCGGTGGTGCTCGCCTGGCAGAAGGAGCACGGCGCCGACCTGGCGAAGACCAACGTGAACGGAGGCGCCATCGCCCTGGGCCATCCGCTCGGCAGCTCGGGCACCAAGCTCATGACCACGTTGGTCAACGAGCTCGAGCGCACCGGCGGCCGCTACGGCATGCAGACCATGTGCGAGGGCGGCGGTCTGGCCAACGCCACCATCATCGAGCGTGTCGACTGATGCCGCGCTTTCTCATCGACGGTGCTTCGGCCATAGTCACCGGAGGGGCCTCGGGAATCGGCGAGGCATCGGCCCGCCAGCTCGCCGCCCTCGGCGCTCATGTGGTCATCGCCGATCTCGACGAAGAACGAGGTGCAGCCGTCGCGTCGGAGGTCGGCGGCCTCTTCGTGCGATGCGACGTGTCGAGCGAAGCCGACGGCGCTGAGTCCGTTGCTGCGGCATCGGAGATGGGGCCGCTACGGGTGCTCGTGAACTCGGCCGGCATCGGGATGGCGGGTCGCACGGTCGACCGCGACAACGAGCCGATGCCGCAGGCCACCTTCGACCTGGTGATCAGGGTGAACCTGCTCGGCTCGTTCAACATGCTCCGCCTGGCGGCGGCGGCCATGGCCAAGACCGATCCCGTCGACGACGACGGCAACCGAGGCGTGATCGTCAACATGGCCTCCGCCGCCGCGTTCGACGGGCAGATAGGCCAGGCCGCGTACTCGGCTTCGAAGGGCGGCATCGTCGGCATGACCCTGCCCACTGCCCGCGACCTGTCGGCCATCGGCGTGCGGGTCAACACGGTGGCGCCCGGATTGATCGATACGCCCATCTACGGCGAGGGTGACGCATCCGAGCAGTTCAAGGCCCATCTCGGCGCGTCGGTTTTGTTCCCCAAGCGCCTCGGCACCGCCGAGGAGCTGGCGTTCATGGTCACCGAGCTGGTCACCAACCCCTACATGAACGCCGAGGTCGTGCGGGTCGACGGCGGCATCCGCATGCCCCCCAAGTAGTCGTTGCCGATTGCCCCCTCCCGACCGAAATTGGTTTGCAGGGGGTCGTGGGTGGGCCCCAGGAAACCGATTTCGGTCGTGTGGTCGTGGGTCAGGGTTCGATGGCCCAGGTGCGCAGGCGTTCGTAGAGCGGCAGGGCCTCGTCGAGCACGGGCCGAAGCGACCCGGGCAGCTCTCGCTCCTGAGGTCGGTACGGCGCAAAGCCGGTCGATTTGTGCACGTTCTGGTACCAGTGACGGGCCCAGACGCCGTCCTCGCGAATGGGCCCGGCCGGCCACGACAGCATGACCGGATCGAAGGCCAGACCGACGCGATCGCACAGCGCGGTGAGCGCGGCCTCGGGGTCGGAGAGCAACACCTTGCTGTCGAGCACCACCGGCGTCTCGCCGGTAGCAAGGATCGACTCGGCCAGCTCGACCTGCCAGGCGAGACCGGTGTCGTTCAGGTTCGCGTCGGGCAGCTGGACGGCCAGCGAAGGGAGCATCTCGCGGGGGTCTCGCACCAACAGGATGTTCCGACACAGCCCGAGGAACTCCGTGTCGAGAAACACGAGGTGATGGGCCATCTGCTTCAGGAAGAGGACCGGTGTGGCACAGGGACCGAGAATCGTCTGGTGCACGACGCGCTCGCCGTCGGTGTCCATCGCGGCCAACACGTCGTCGGCCCCGGGATGGCGACGCTCGGTGACCCGCAGGTAGTGGCCGTACAGCGGCTCGTCGACCACGGTGGTGTCGCCTCGTTGCCGGAACGAGTACATGAGCGCCGTCGACACATTGCGTGGCCCCGACCAGCAGTTCAGACGCAACACCACGATCGTTCTACCGTGCGACATCGGCGGCGATGGCCGCCTCGTACAGCTCACGCAACCGGGCGGTCACGGGCCCGGGGTCACCCGAGCCGATGGTGCGACCGTCGACGGTGGCGACCGGGGTGAGCCCGCCGAAGGTGCCGGTGACGAAGGCCTCGTCGGCGGAGTACACGTCGGTGAGCGAGAACGGCTTCTCGTCGGCGGGGATGCCGTTGGCCCTGGCCACATCGAGCACGACGCCGCGAGTGATGCCCCGCAGGTTGTAGTGCCCGGTCGAGGTCCAGACCCCGCCGCTCCGTACCACGAAGAAGTTGGTGGCGTTGCACGTGGCGACCGCCCCGGTGGGGTCGAGCATGAGGGCTTCGTCGGCACCGGCGTGGGTGGCCTGGATCAGCGCGATCACCTCGTGGAGCTTGGAGTGGCAGTTGAGGCGCTGATCGAGCATGTCGGGCGCCGGCCGCCGCACCGTGGCCGTGAACAGTGAGACACCCTGGGTGGTGACCGCCGGGTCGGCCACCTTGTGCTCGGCGATGATCACCATGGTCGGACCGCCGATCACGTTCGACGGGTGCTGCGACGGCGTTTTCTTGGTTCCCCTGCTCACCATGAGCCGCACGTGCACACCATCGTGCATGTCGTTGGCGTCGACCGTTGCCTGCAGCGCCGCGACGACATCGTCGCGCGACATGCCCAGATCGAGATCGACCGCCGCGAGGCCGGCAAAGAACCGATCGAGGTGCCGGTCGAGGAAGGCGAACCGCCCGTGGTGCAGCCGGATGCCCTCCCAGATCCCGTCACCGACGAGGAACGCACTGTCGAACACCGAGACCTTGGCCTCGTCGCGTGGGAACAGCTCACCGTTGATGGAGATGAGCACCGACGCGTTGCGCTGGTCGGCGAGCGCCTGATGCGTCGATCTAGCCACCGAGGTAGGACGCCCTGAGCTCGGGATTGGCCATGAGCGCATCGGCGGTGTCATCGAGCACCACCCGACCGGTCTGGAGCACCCAGCCACGGTCGGCGATGCTGAGCGCCATGTTCGCGTTCTGCTCGACCATGAAGATGGCGACGCCGCTGTCGTGGATCTCCTCGATGAGGGCGAAGTTGGTCTGCACGAGGGCGGGCGCGAGGCCCATCGACGGTTCGTCCATGAGCAGGACCCGAGGCTGGGCCATGAGCGCCCGTCCCATGGCCACCATCTGCTGCTCGCCTCCCGACAACGTGCCGGCCCGTTGGCTGAGTCGCTCCTTCACCCGCGGGAACATCGTGTAGATCCGCTCGAGATCGTTGGCGATGCCGTCCTTGTCGGTGCGGAGGTAGGCGCCGAGCTCGAGATTCTCCTTGACGGTCAGCCGCTTGAACAGACGCCGGTTCTCGGGAACCATGGTGACCCCGCGCTCGACGCGGTAGCTGGTGGGCTTGTCGTTCACGACCTCACCGTCGAGCACCACCTCGCCGGTGGTGGGCGTGACCATGCCCAGCAGCGTCTTCAGGGTCGTGCTCTTGCCCGAAGCGTTGCCGCCGAGCAGACACACCAGCTCACCCGGGTAGATGGCGAGGTCGACGTCTTTGAGGATGTGCACCGCGCCGTAGTGCGTGTTGATGTTGCGGAACTCGAGTATCGGTGTGGCGCCATCGGCTTCGACGCTCACGAGGTTTCCGCCGGTCGACCCAGATAGGCCTCGATCACCCCGGGATCCGACGACACGTCGTCGAAGCTCCCCTGGGCGATGGTCTCGCCGTGGTCGAGAACCACGACCCGATCGGAGACATCACGGACGACGTCCATGTCGTGTTCGATGATCACGATGGTGAATCCCCATTCGCTGCGAAGCCGGCCGATGAGCGCAGTGAGCTCGGCCGTCTCCATCGGGTTCATGCCCGCGACCGGCTCGTCGAGCAGCAAGAGTCGGGGCGACGTGGCCATGGCCCTGGCGATCTCGAGCCGGCGGCGGTTGGCGTAGCTGAGGACCATGGCCGGCTGATCGAGTCGGTAGCCGATGAGCCGCGTCCCGAAGAACCCGAGGATCTCCTCACCGCGAGCGCGGATCTGGGCTTCCTCTTCGCGGAACGCCTTCGTGTTGAGCAGCGCCGCGATCGGCGTCTGCTTGGTGCGGCAGTGCTGGGCGACCATCACGTTCTCGAGCACGGTCATCTGGGCGAACAGCCGCACGTTCTGGAACGTCCGGGCGATCCCGAGGGCGGTGACCTGGTTCGGGTCGAGGCCCACGATCGAATTGCCCTCGAACAAGATTTCTCCGTCGGTGGGCGGCACCAGATTGGTGATGGCGTTGAAGAACGTGGTCTTGCCGGCACCATTGGGGCCGATGACCGAGACGATCTCGCCTTCTTCGACATGGAAGTCGAGGTCGTCCATGGCCGCGAGGCCACCGAAGACGACGCTGAGGTTGCGGATCTCGAGCATGGGACTCACGCTGGTGTCTCCCAGCCCGGGTACTCGGGATCGGGGGGCGCAGCGGCCTCGATCTCCTGCGCCTTGAGCCAGGCGTCCTGGCTGAGCTCCTCGTGATGGAGCTCACGGCTGCGGCGCACGTTGGGCAACAGACCCTCGGGTCGCTTGAGCATCATCCAGACGAGCAGGGCGCCGTAGATGAGCAGCTTGTACTCGGCGAGCTCCTGTAGCAGACCCGGTTGGCTGGGGCCGCCGAGAATCCCGATGAGCACTACTGCACCGAGGGCCACACCGGCAATGCGGCCCATACCACCGACGATCACGATCACGAGGATGATGACCGACACGAGGATCTCGAAGCTGTTGGGGAAGATCGACCCGACCTTGGCCGCGAAGATCGCACCGCTGAACGACGCGAGGATGGCCCCGGTGACGAAGGCCGCCAGCTTGGCGTTGACGGTGTTGATGCCCATCGCCTCGGCGACCTTCTCGTCCTCACGAATGGCCATCCAGGCTCGCCCGAGCCGCGACCGCTCGAGGCGCCACGACACGTAGATGGCGAGTGCGCAGAAGCCCATCACGAGGTAGAAGACCGCCTTCGGGTCGGTGCCACTCACCGTGGCGATGCCGAAGATCTGAACGCCCGGGATGTTGGTGATCCCCTGGGCGCCACCGAAATACGGTGCCAGCCAGTCGCTGAGGAAGAGGAGGCGGATGATCTCGCCGAAACCGAGGGTGACGATGGCGAGGTAGTCGCCGCGCATGCGGATCACCGGTGCGCCGATGAGGAGGCCCACGAGGGCCGCAATGGGGATCACGATCAGGAGGGCGACGAACCACGGCAGCTCGGGATGCAGCCACGGCGCGTTCGGTGAGGTGAGCACGGCCGTCGTGTAGCCGCCGACCGCGAAGAAGGCCACGTACCCGAGATCGAGAATGCCGGCGAGCCCGACCACGATGTTGAGCCCGAGGGCGAGCAGCAGGAAGAGGCCCACGTTGGCCAGCAGCTCGTTCATGATCCCGCCGAGGAACTGTGGCAACAGGAGCAGCCCCACGATGCCGAGGCCGCCGAGGACGAGCTCACGGTTCGATCGACGCCGCATCGCCCCACCGACCGGGGTGAGCGATGCCCCACCGCCCGTGGCCAGATCTGCCTCGGCTCGCCCGGCCGCCGCCCGTTGTTGATTGGCGCGGATGAATCGGCCTAAGGCCAGCCCGGCGACGGTCAGCACCGCGACGATGACGGCGCCCCTGACGGTGAGGCCGCCCTGTTTGGCGTAGATCGCGTCGCTGATGAACTCGAGCTTGAGGCCTTGGAGCAGGTCGGTGGCCGCCGTCTCGAGGAACGACATGCCGACCACCGCCAGCACCACCGACGCGACGTAGAGCCGGACTGTTTCGGGAAGCAGGTGCAGTCCCGCACCTGCCGCTCCGCACAGTGCGCCGATGACCAGCCAGATGACGATCCCGAATCCGATGCTGTTGCCGAAGGTGATGAAATCGACGAGCTGGGGGCTCCAGTTGATGAGGGGATCGCGAAGATCGAAGTTGTCGACCAGCAGGCCGAGAATGCCCACGCCGAGCCCGCCGATGGCCCCGACGATGGCTCCCTCGAGCACATCGCTCGGCCCACGACGCCGCGCCGCCATGCCCTCGAGCACGACGAAGCTGGTCACGGAGTAGCCGAACACAACCGGGACCCACACGAGAGACGCGTAGCCGCGACTGAGAATAGGATCGATCAGCGGCCGCGGGTCGAGTTTCACGGGCATGCCGATGAGACAGATGAATACCATGGTGAGCGCGCAGATCGCTCCATACGACACGAGACGTCGAGGATCGGGAGACCATTGCGGCTCCGAGCTCGAAGCCGTTGCGGGTACCGAGGTGGCGGTCATGCCCGGTCCTCCGCCGAGAGACGCTCACCGAAGAGGCCGGACGGCTTGAACAACAACACCGCGATCAACAGGACGAAGGCCACCGCGTCCTTCAGCTGGGAGACCCCGGGTATGCCGAGGGGTTCGAGCAGAACGAGCGGCCCGACCGACTCGCCCACACCCAGTGTGATACCGCCGGCCATCGCGCCCCCCAGGTTGCCGACTCCGCCGAGCACCGCCGCGGTGAAGGCCTTGATGCCGGGGAGGAAGCCGGTGGTGGCGACAACCGAGCGGAAAAGCAGACCCCACAGGATTCCGGCGACTCCCGCCATGGCCCCGCCGACGGCGAAGGTGCGCACGATGGTCTTGTCGACGTCGATGCCCATCAACGCGGCAATCTCCTTGTCTTCGGCCACGGCTCGCATGGCCTTGCCGGTCTTGGTGCGCTCCACGTAGTACCAGAGACCGACCATCGAGATCGTGGAGACCACGAAGATGAGGATCTTGGTTCCTTCGACCTCGAGCCCGGGAATCCCGAAGACCTCGTAACGCTTGCTCATCCACTCGGGCAGCTGGGGATAGCGCTTGGCGGCCGGACCGAAGAGGCCGATGGCCACGTTCTGGAGGAAGAACGAGACGCCGATCGACGTGATGAGCGGAATGAGCCGTGGCGAACCGCGCAGAGGACGGTAGGCCACCCGTTCCATGACGACGGCCAGAGTGGTCGACACCGTTACCGACACCAACACCGTGAACAACAGGGCCGGGATGAAGAAATCCTCCCACAGCCCCGCCTCGAAGAGCTTCTCGGAGGTGATCCAACCCGACATCACCGACCACATGAAGACCTCGCCGTGGGCGAAGTTGATGAACCCGAGCACGCCGTACACCATCGAATAGCCCAGCGCGATGAGGCCGTACATCACGCCGATGTTGAGACCGCTGATCACGAGCTCGCGAAAGGCCGACCCGGTCAGACGGTCGGCACCGGGATTGGCCCATTCGGCAAAGGGATTGGTGGGGCTGATCTGTTGCGCGATGAAGGCCAGGAGCCCGACCGTCACGAACGTGATGAGGGCGATGCGGATGAGGGTGAGGAAACGATCGACGTTCGTGCGCTGCGTCGCCGTCGGCGCTCGAGTGGCGGTGGTCAAGGGGACGTCCCTGTGGTCGGATCACGGTGGCGGGTCACGTGGCGGCCAAAGATAGTCGCTCGCTCG
>JAHEJN010000016.1:42552-53306 GCA_024638845.1 Acidimicrobiales bacterium
GGGCCGGATTGCGTCCGTTGCCTTGTGACTACGCCGGAGCGAACTCGAAGACCACGTTGGCCTTCGATGCTTCGATGTCGGCCGACGACAGGTGCTCGATCACGGTGATCTTCTGCGAGCCACAGTCGCCGAAGTCGTCACAGCTGATCGAGCCGATGATGCCGCTGAATCCGGCCACCGTCGAGAAGTACTCGCGGATGCCCGCCCGGTCGATGACGAGGTTGTCGCCGTCGAGGTACGAGGCGGCGTCGATGGCCTCGAGCAACAACGTGGTGGCGTCGTAGCTGTGGCCCCAGAACGGAGCCGACGGCGCCTCACCGTACTCGGCCTCGTAGGCCGTGAGGATGTCGGAGGCGTTCTTGCCGGTGGCCTCGTTGACGTTCTCACCGAAACGGGTGTCGGGGCCCGAGAAGTACATGCCCTCGGACTCCGGCAGCTCGAGGAAGCCGTCGACCAGGAGGCCGTCGGCCGCGAGCAGCACCGTGGCTTCGAGACCCGGAACCGTCGGAGCCTGAGCAGCGATGAAGTCGCCGGCCGGCTGGAAGATCGGGAAGAAGAGCGCTTCGGGGGTGGCCGCGGCCACCTCGGTGAGCACGGGCACCATGTCGGTGTCCTCCTTGCCGACTCCGGTGAAGCCGGTGACCTCGCCACCGAGCTCGGTGAAGGCATCGGCGAAGGACTGGGCCAGACCCTGGGTGTACGGGTCGCCGTCGTGGATGGCCGCTGCGGTGGTGAGACCGAGGTCGGTGAACACGAAGTTGGCCATGGCCGCACCCTGGAACAGGTCGTTGTGTGCGGTGCGGTAGTAGCCGACGTTGTAGTTCTCACCGGCGGTGCCGGCGAGGTCGGAGGTGAGCGCGGGTGAGGTGTTCGAGGGCGAGATGAGCACGCCGCCCGACTCGGAGATCAACGGAGCCGCCGCCGTCGCGGCGCCCGAGCACGAGGTGCCGATGACACCCACGACCTGCTCGTCGGCCACGATGGTCTGAGCCGCAGCCTGACCACCTTCGGCCGAGCACAGATCGTCGAGACCGGTGCCGACGCTGACGTCGAAGCCCTTGATCTGGCCGTAGTCGGCCACGGCAAAGCTGGTGGCCCGCTCGTTGGGCAGACCGAGGAACGCGACGTCGCCGGTGATGGCTTCGAGCGAACGGATCTGGACAGCCTCGCCGGAAGCAACGGTGACCACACCGAGGCTGCCGTCGCCGAGGTAGTCGCCTGCCGGCGCGGCGGCGGGTTCCTCTGCGGCAGGCTCTTCGGCCGCCGGTTCTTCGGCGGCCGGTTCGTCGGTGGTCTCCGCCGGCTCGTCGGTGGTGGCGGTCTCGTCACTGTCGTCGTCGCTACCGCATGCCGCGGCGATCATTGCGAACGACAACAAGATGCCAAGGAGCACCAGAATCTTCTTGGAAAGCTTCACAGTCGCTTCCCCTCCTGTGATAGGTGGACTGCATTGGTAGCCGAAGACAATATCAGCCGAACACGTTCATTGACGTTGCAGCCGGGTTTCGGAGCCGTGAAAACGTGCCCATGTCGATGCCGAAACCGGTGAAAGGCGCCGTGACCTGCAGCGGATCGCCATCGTGGTCTCGACCGGACTCGACCGCATCGATGAGCGCCGCCATGCAATACCCGGCGATCGGCGCGTTCTTGAACTGGTTGCCGCTCGAACCGCAGGCCAGGTAGAAGCCGTCGAGGCTGCTGCGGTCATAGATCGGCAACCAGTCGTCGGAGGCGTCGTACATCGCCGCTACACCCCGTTTGGCTCGGGGAACGGGCAGTCCGTCGAGGCGGCGCGCCGCCCGCAGCACCTGGCGCTGGAACTCGTCCTCGTCGAGGGACGGCTCGTAGGCGTCGGGATCGTCGATCCACAGGAGCTCGTCGCACTCGGGCTCGGCACTTCCGACGAGGAGGTTGCCGCCGCGCTCGGGGCGGAAGTACACCCCGACGTCCTCGTCGCCGATCATCACCCCGTTCGCCTCGAGGTCGAGATCGCCCTGGGGAACGATGTACACCTCACGGTGCAGCGCGCGGGTCTGCACGTTCATGTCGTCGACGACGCCGGCCAGCTCGTTGATCTTCGACGCGTGCGGGCCGGCCACGTTCACGACGATGTCGGCGTCGATCGCGCCGCCATCCGCGAGCTCGACACCGGTGACCCGATGGCCCGAGCGGGAGATCCCGACGACACGAGTGTTGAAGAGGAACGATGCGCCGTTGGCGACCGCGGCCTCGTGGAGGTTCTGGGCGGCCAACATCGGGTCGCTGATGTAGCCGCTCTCGGGCATCACGAAGCCGCCCTCGAGGGTGCCGCTGGGATCGGCGAAGAACCTCGCATCGTCGAGGGGCACCGGCGGCCCGAACGAGTCGGTCGCAAGGTACGGGTAGCGGTCGGTGAGCTCGGCCGCCGTCAGATCGTCGTAGGCGATGCCCAGCGCGTCGAAGTGCGGCAGCACCCGCTCGTACTGCGCGTTGGGCAGCTTCCACATGATCATCGGGTACTGGATGAACTCGGCGAGCTGGTCGGGACGCGCGGGTGCAAGCACGTCGGCCCAGTTGCGCCACCAGTGCAGACCCTCGTACGACATCGCCACCCCGGCCCGGGTCGAGTAGCTGAAGCGCACGATGGCACTCGATGCACTGGTCGAGCCGTAGCCCGCGGCGGGAAGCGCATCGACGACGGTGACCGCGAGCCCGGTCTTGATCAGTTCGTTGGCGACCGCGCAGCCGATGACGCCGGCGCCGATCACGACTGCGTGTCTGGCCATCAGATGATGTTCTCCTCGACGAAGGGGCTCTCGGTGACGATGCGTTCGTAGCCGAGCGGGGTGAGATCGATGGTGCGATACTCGCCGTGGCAGATCAACTCCGCCACACCCCGGCCGATACCGGCGGCGTGCTGGAGGCCGTGGCCGGTGAAGCCGTTGGCGAATACGAAGTTCGGGTGCGACGGTGCCGGACCGACGACGGCATTGTGGTCGAGGGTGTTGAAGGCGTAGTGCCCGGCCCAGCTGTGCGTGACCCTGACCCGCTCGAAGGCGGGGATCCGGTTGGCGATCGACGGCCAGATCTGGTCTTCGAATTCGTCGCGTCGAACCCGGAAGTCGTCGTGGTCGACGCCGAGGTCAGACCGTGGGACGCCGCCGGCCAGATGGTGGGGCGGTTCGCTCCGCATCCAGACCCCGCTGACATCGACCGTCAGGGGAAGCCACCGCCGGCCGGGTCCGAGGTCGAGGGTGTCGGGGCAGTCGAGCACGAACACCGAGCGCACGTGGGGTTCGACCGGTAGTCCGAGGCCGAGCATCGACGACATGGTCGATGCTCGGGTTCCTGCGCAGTCCACGACGTGGCCACAGTCGAGCTCGATGCCGGAGGCGAGCTGCACCGCCGTGACCCTGTCGGGCGTGTGCTGCAGGCCGACCACTCGGTCGGTGAGATGGGTGACCCCGTTGTGCCGGGCGCGCTGACGGAAGCCGGCCATCAACGCGAAGGCGTCGAGGGTGCCTTCGTGGCGCTCACCGAGACTGGCACCGGCCAGATCGTCGGTGTTCATGCACGGCAGCCGCGTGTGGAGCTCGGCGGCCGTGAGCAGCGACACCTCGACTCCGAGGGCGCGCTGGACCTGGTGGTTGCGCCGCAGCGTCGCCAGGCCGGCCTCGGTGGCGAGAAACAGGTACCCGGTCTCGCGGAAGCCGAGGGCGGGTGCGTAGCCGTCGACCTCGACCATCTCGTGGAAGTTCGCGATGACTTCGCTGGTGAACTGCGACAGCGCGATGTTGACCGGCTGGGAGAACTGGTGACGCACGCTGGCCGCCGAGAGCCCGGTGGATGCCTTGGCGTAGGTCGGGTCCTGCTCGACGACGGCCACGGTGCCGTCGAAGTCGGGGTTCTCGCTCAACCAGTACGCGCACGAGCTGCCCATGACCGCCCCGCCGATGATGACAACGTCGTACCGCTCCTTGGCCACCGTGGTCAGCCGAGATAGCCCTGGTCGACGTCGTTGGCCCTGGCTTCGGGCGCCCGATCGGCCGGGTCACCGAAGCCGCCACCGCCCGGCAGCTCGAGCACCAGCCGGCGACCCTCGGCGACGAGCTGCTTGCCCTTGGCATCGAAGGGCGTACCGTCGTCGAGGTAGACCTTGCCGCTGACACCGTTGCCGCCCCCGTGACGGCCGCGGGCTGGGTGATCGACCCGATCGAACATGGCACTGAACTCGAACTGGTAACCCGCGGTGGGGCCGAGCTCGATCACCTGGCCGAGACCGCCGCGGAACTCGCCCTCCCCTCCGGAGCCCTCCCTCAGCTCCTTGCGCCAGATCACGATGGGCCCCACCTGCTCGGTGGCCTCGACCGACATGGTGCGTACTCCGGAGGGGAACGCGGTGGCGCTGAGGCCGTCGAGGGTCGGGCGGGCGCCGGTGCCGCCGCTGTTGAACATCAGCACCTCGACCGGCGGTCGGTCGGCCACCGTGTGGCCGGCTGCGGCTCGGGCGCTCACCTGGAAGTTCCACAGGGCACCGGATCCCTCGGCGGGTATCCGGTCGCGCAAGACGTCGGCGACCGCCCCGAGGGTGAGGTCGGTGACGAAGTGGCCGATCACGTGGCGCACCGACACCGGGTCGGGGTGCACGGCGTTGAGGATCACCCCGGGTGGCGCGCTCACGGTGAAGGGCTCGAGGGACGCGAAGTTGTTGGGGACCTCGGGGGCGAGCGCGCAGAGCAGCGCGTAGGTGAAGTAGGCCTGGGCGTATCCGAGGGGCACGTTCACGCCGAACGGGCTGGTCGGCGACGTGCCGGTGAAGTCGGCATGCACCCCGTCGCGCCCGACGGTGAGGGTGACGGCGAGGGTGATCTCGTCGTTGTACCCGTCGACCTCCATGGTATTCGTGTAGGTGCCCGGGGGGAGCAACGCCAGCCGTTCGAGGGTGGCCGCGCGCGTGCGGGCGAAGACGAAGGCGGCGAGGTCCTCGAGGTCGTCGATCTCGAACTCGACGAGCATGTCGAGCAGACGCCGGCGGCCCGTCTCGTTGCACGCTGCGAGGCCGTGGATGTCGCCGACCACCTGGTTGGACTCACGCACGTTGTGGTGCACGATGTTCACCAGATCGGTGTTCAGCTCTCCCCGATCGACGAACTTCATGATGGGGATGAAGAGCCCCTCCTCGTACACCTCGTGGGCATCGGGGCCGTAGCCCCGGCCGCCGATGTCGACGACGTGGCAGGTGCACGCGAAGTAGCCGATGAGGCGGTCGTCGTTGAACACCGGGGTGACGACGGTGATGTCGTGGAGATGCCCGGTGCCCTTCCACGGATCGTTGGTGACGTACACGTCGCCGTCGTAGATGCGGTGCGGACCGATGTCGTCGATGAAGTGAGCGATGGCCGCCGCCATGGTGTTGACGTGGCCCGGCGTGCCGGTCACGGCCTGGGCGATCATGCGGCCCTGCACGTCGAACACGCCGGCCGAGAGATCGCCCGCTTCGCGGACGCTGGTGCTGAACGCGGTGCGGATGAGCGTGAGCGCCTGCTCCTCGACGACCGAGATGAGACGGTTCCACATCACCTGGTGGGCGAAGTCGGTCTTGATCATCGGGCCGGCTCCCCGAGTCGCACGAGCAGACAGCCGTCGGCCTGGGCGATCGCCTCGTGTCGCGACCCGATCCACGTGGTCGTCTGGGTCTCGACGATGACTGCGGGTCCCTTCACCCGATGGCCCGCTTCGAGCACATGGCGTTCGACGACAGCAGCCTCGACGGTGGCACCGGAGGCCGAGTCGTGCACGAATCGGGTGCGGTCCGAGACAACGTCGGAGCAGGCGTCGACAACCGTGACGCGCTCGACCGATGGCCTCGGCGTCGCGACGCGAACGGCCCAGCTCACCGCCTCGATGGCGAGCCCCTCGATGGCCCGGCCGAAGTACTCCTCGTACGACTTCTCGAAGCGAACCGCGAGTTGCTGCGCGCTCAGCGCGTCGAACGCACCATCGCCCAGTCGGACCGGTATCTCCCACCCCTGGCCCGCATACCGCATGTGTACCCACCGCTCGACCGACCGCTCGTCGTTGGTGCCGCCCCGAACGAACCCATCGGCCTCGGCTGCGAGCTCGGACAGGAGGTGGTTGACCGCTTCGTGGTCGAACGCGTCGATGCGCTCGTAGTGGCTGCGGACGGCCTCGTAGGCGAAGGGCGCCCTGAGGAACCCGATGGCCGAACCGACGCCCGCACCGGGAGGCACGAGCAGCTGGTCGACGCCGAGCTTGTCGCACAGACGGCCGGCATGCAGGGGGGCTCCGCCGCCGAACGCGACGACGGTGAAGCCCAACAGGTCCTTGCCGTTCTCCACGGCGTGCACCCGTGCGGCGTTGGCCATGTTCTCGTCGACCACCTCCACGATGCCGATGGCTCCGTCGCTGGCGTCGACCGACAGCGACACGCCCACGCCATCGACGATGGCGGTGCCGGCTGCGTCGCGCGAGAGGTCGATGCTCTCGGCGCCGAAGGTGTCCGCCGACAGCCGACCGAGAACGAGGTTGGCGTCGGTGACGGTCGGCTGGGTGCCCCCCAGCTGATAGGAAGCAGGCCCGGGTTCGGAGCCGGCCGACTCCGGCCCCACTCGGATCTGGCCGAGCACGTCGACCGAGGCGATCGAGCCGCCACCGGCGCCGATCTCGATCATCTCGATCACCGGAATCGAGATGGGCATGCCACTGCCCTTCGTGAAGCGGTGGGTCCGGGCCACCTCGAAGGTCTTGGCCGTGTGAGGCGTGTGGCCCTCGACCAGGCAGATCTTGGCGGTGGTCCCGCCCATGTCGTAGGAGAGCACCCGGTCGAGGCCGTACCGCTCGGCGATGTCGGCTGCGAAGATCGCACCGCCGGCGGGACCCGACTCGACCAGGCGCACCGGGAACCGGGCGGCGTCGTCGAGCGACATGAGCCCGCCACCGGAGTGCATGAGGAACACGGGACACGTTGCGCCACGATCCGAGACCTCGGTTGCGAACCGCCGGAGGTACGAGGCCATCACCGGCTGTACGAACGCATTGGCACACACCGTGTTGAACCGCTCGAACTCGCGCATCTGCGGCGACACGTCGGCCGACAACGACACGACGACGTCGGGGAGTCGCTCCGCCACGAGCTCGCCGAAGCGTCTCTCGTGACGCCCATCGACGTAGCTGTGGAGGAAGCCGACGGCCACTGCTTCGTAGCCCTCGGCCTCCAGGGTGTCGATCACCCGACCCGCGTCGTCCTCGTCGAGGGGCACCAACACCTCGCCGGTGGCCGAGAGCCGCTCGGTGACAGTGTGGCGATGACGGCGCTCGATGAGCGGCGGGGGCAGCACCAGGTCGAGGTCGTACTGCTCGAAGCGACTCTCGGTTCGTGTCTCGATCACATCCCGGAACCCCATCGTCGTGACGAATGCCGTCTTGGCCCCCCGACGTTGGATGAGGGCGTTGGTGGCCAAGGTGGTTCCGTGGATGATGGTTTCGAGCGCGGCCATGGCCACACCGGTTTCGGCCAACACCGCATCGATGCCCTCGAGGATTCCCTGTTCGGGGGCATTCTGGGTGGTGAGCACCTTGACGGAGGTCAGCGTTCCGTCGAGCTCCAGTACCACGTCGGTGAAGGTTCCCCCCACATCGACGCCGAGGCGCGCGCTCATCGGTCCGCTCCGTCGAGCTCGGCAAGGGTGCGCAGCGATCCCACCGCGGGAAATCCAGACGGCGGGCAGATGTCGACGGTGGCCGAACGCTGCTGAGCGAGCATGCCACCGTCGACCTCCAGCACGGCGCCGGTCACATATCGGGCCTCGTCGGAGGCCAGGAACACGGCCGGACCGGCCATGTCGGCCGGCTCGCCGATCCGTTCCAGCGGCACGTTGGCGCCCCGCAGCCGCCTCTGTTCGGGATCGAGGCCGTCGGTGTCGATCGATCCCGGCATGAGGGCATTGACCCTGATGCCGTAGGGCCCGAGGTCGACGGCCATGGCCCGGGTGAGCGCCTCGATCCCGCCCTTGGTGGCGTCGTACACGGCGAACTGGCGATGGGCGCGCGTCGCGCCGCCCGAGCTCGTGTTGATGATGACGCCCGACCCCTGACGCGCCATCACGTGGGCGGCCTCGCGGCTGCACCAGATCGTGCCCATGAGGTTGACGTCGACGATGCGTCGGAACCAGTCGGCGTCGGCGTCGAGAAAGTGCAGCATGGGCTTCACGATCGCGGCGTTGTTCACGAGAACGTCGACGGTGCCGTGGGCGCTCACGACCGATTGAAACATCGAGGCCACGGCATCGGTGTCGGATACGTCGGCGACACAGGCAGTGGCCGTGCCACCTCGGGCCACGATGGCCTCGACCACCTCGCCCACCCCGTCGGCCCGCACGTCGTTCACGACCACCTTGGCGCCGAGGGCACCGAACCTCTCGGCGATGGCTCGGCCGATGCCCTTGCCCGCGCCGGTGACGACGACGACACGATCCTGCAGGGATGCCGACATCGGAGGCCTTTCGGGCTGATGATCGCCAGAGCGCTTCGACTTCATTCAATCAGACCCGCACGGCCGCACCTCGGGGAGCGGGGCAAACGCCGGGCTGGTCAGCAAGTAGCGTCCGGACGTGCCCAACGCAGTGAACCGGGTCGACGTCGTGATCATCGGTGGAGGCATCGCGGGTGTGACCGCCGCTTCGCATCTGGCGCCGCACTGCCAGGTGGCACTGCTCGAGCGTGAGAGCCAGCTCGCCCATCACACCACCGGCCGCTCGGCCGCCATCTTCCTCGAGAACTACGGCGGACCGGTCAACCGACGACTGAGCATCGGATCCCGGGCGTTTCTCGAATCGCACGCCGACGGTCTGGCCGATGTGCCGCTGCTGAATCCCGAGGGAATGCTCGATGTCGGTGGGCCCGAGGCCGTGGCCGAGCTCACCGAGCTGGCCACAGCGGGTGCGGCCCTGGTGCCGTCGATCCGCCTCGTCGACGAACCCGAGATCCTCGAGCTCGCTCCTGCGATCAGGCCGGGGGTCGTCGTGGCCGGCGTCTGGGAACCCGACGCCGCCACGCTCGATGTCATGGCGCTGCACCAGGCCTTCGTCAGGGGCGCACGCAATAATGGGGCGACGATCGTCCGCGATGCCACCGTGCGCAGCCTGTCGCGAAGCCACGGGGTGTGGACCGTCGAGAGCGATGCCGGGCACTGGGAGGCTCCGATCGTCGTGAATGCGGCCGGTGCCTGGGGCGACGTGGTCGGGAAGATGGCCCGAGCCCGACCGTTGGGACTCGAGCCCCGACGCCGAACCGCCTTCACGGTGCAGACCGACTTCGACACCGAGTCGTGGCCCTTCGTGAACCACAGCCTCGAACCTCGGCGCTGCTACTTCAAGCCCGAGGCCGGCGGGCAACTGCTGTGCTCGCCCGCCGACGAGACGCTCAGCGAACCCTGCGACGCCCGGCCCGAGGAGATCGACGTGGCTCGCGCCATCGACGCCGTCAACGAGCTGACCATCCTCGACATCCGCAGCGTGAAGACCGCCTGGGCGGGCCTGCGCACCTTCGCGCCCGATCGCGACCCCGTCCTCGGCTGGGACGACCAGGTCGACGGTTTCTGCTGGATGGTGGGCCAGGGCGGTACCGGCATCCAGACCGCACCCGCGTCGGGCGAAGTGGTCAGCGCCATCGTGCGAGGCGAGCCCCTTCCCCGGATGCTGCGCGACCTCGACCTCACCGAGACCGACCTCGCCCCTCGCCGCCCCCGCTGAGAGACGAGTCTCAGATGGCGGTGGCGATGTGGGCGGCTGCCGCGGCAACGCCCGAGCCGCCCATCGGGGCGCCCATAGAGATGAGCACGGCCTCGATCGAACCGATCGTGCCCAGCAGCATGGGTGGGTTCAGGTGGCCCATGTGGCCGATGCGGAACCGCGGTTGTCCGGGGCCGCCGATGCCGAGACCGAGTACCAACCCGGTCTGGTCCTCGGCGATCTGGCGGAGCTCGTCGGCATCGATCGTGCCGGTCAGCACGGTGGTGACGGCGTTGGAACGCGCTGCCGGATCGATGATGTTGAAGTCGATGCCGTCGGGCGTCGACCACGCGTCGATCGCCGCGTGCACGGCTCCGGCCAGCACCTCGTGGCGATGCCAAACGTTCTCGAGACCCTCCTCGGCGATCATGTCGAGCGCTTCGCGCAGGCCGTACAGATGGCCGATGGGCGGGGTACCGGCGAACAGGAAGTACGGCGCTTCGGGCTTGAGGCGGGGGGCCCAGTCGAGGTAGCCGACGCGCAGACCCGCGGTCTCGTATGCCGCCAGTGCCTTGTCGTTGGCCCAGCAGAAGCTCAACCCCGGCGGCACCATCAAGCCCTTCTGGGAGCCGGCCACCGCGATGTCGACACCCCACGCATCCATCTCGAAGCGCTCGCATCCCAACGACGCGATGCAGTCGACGAAGAGCAGAGCGGGATGATCGGCCGCGTCGATCGCCGTTCGAACGGCGGAAATGTCGTTGCGCACCGAGGTGCTCGTATCGGTCTGCACCATGAGGATGGCCTTGATGCGTCGTTCGGTGTCGTCGAGGAGGTGGGCGGTGACGGCCTCGGGGTCGACGCCGCGCCTGGTGTCACCGGGCACCGTTTCGATCCGCACCCCTGACAGGGCGGCCATCTCCCCCCAGACGGTGGCGAACCGGCCGGACTCGAGCACCAACACGGTGTCGTCCCGGCTGAGCGTGTTGCAGATGGCCATCTGCCAGGCCCCGTGACCGTTCGAGA
>JAHEJN010000160.1 GCA_024638845.1 Acidimicrobiales bacterium
CGGTGAGTGTCACGCTGGTCGCCGGAGGTGTTGCGCTCATCGGCATGGTGACGGCGCGCTACGTGTGGCGCCTGGTCATCGATCGTCGGCGTCGCCCCGACGCCGACCACCACGAAAGCGTTCGTGTCCTCGTGTTCGGCGCGGGAAACGCGGGAAGCCAGGTGATCGACTCGATGCTGAACGATCGCGAAAGTCGCTACGTGCCGGTCGGCCTCCTCGACGACGACACCGCCAAGGCTCGATTGCGCATTCGAGGTGTGCGAGTCATGGGCGATCGCGAGGCGCTCGCCACCGTGGCAGCCGAGGTTTCTGCCCATCACGTAGTGGTGGCGGTGCCGTCGGCGGGCCCGGCGTTGTTGCGAGAGCTCAGCAAGCGGGCCATCGATGCCGATGTCGCCGTGAGCGTGTTGCCCCCGGTGAGTGAGCTGCTCGACGGGCGCGTGGGCGTGGCCGACATCCGCCCCCTGTCGGAGGCCGATCTTCTCGGGCGTCACGTCGTGGAGACCGATGTGATGCAGATTGCCGAGTACATCAAGGGCAAGCGGGTGTTGGTGACCGGCGCAGGCGGGTCGATCGGCTCAGAGCTGTGTCGTCAGTTGCACCGCTACGCGCCCGACGAGCTCGTGATGCTCGACCGCGACGAATCTGCTCTGCATGCGGTGCAGCTGTCGATCGAGGGCCGGGCCCTGCTCGACACCCCCAATCTGGTGGTGGCGAACATCCGGGAACGAGATCGCGTCTATGAAGTGTTCGAGATCCACCGACCTCAAGTGGTGTTCCACGCGGCCGCGCTGAAGCATCTTCCGCTGCTCGAGATGCACCCCGACGAGGGCATGAAGACGAACGTCTGGGGCACCAAGCACATGCTCGATGCCGCGGTCGAGTTCGGCGTCGAGCGCTTCGTGAACGTGTCGACCGACAAGGCGGCCGACCCCTCCAGCGTGTTGGGTCACACCAAGCGCATCGCCGAGCGTCTGACCGCCGCCGTGGGTGCCACGGCCGACGGCAAGTACCTGTCGGTGCGCTTCGGCAACGTGTTGGGCAGTCGAGGTTCGGTGCTCGAGACCTTCCAGCGTCAGATCGCCGACGGCGGGCCGGTCACGGTCACCAGCCGTGAGGTCACCCGGTTCTTCATGACGGTGCAAGAGGCGGTGCAGCTGGTGATCCAGGCCGGAGCCATCGGTGGCGACGGTCAGGCCCTGGTTCTCGACATGGGTGAGCCCGTGCGAATTGCCGACGTCGCCCGCCGGCTCGTGGCCGAGTCGCCGCGTCACATCGAGATCGTCTACACGGGGCTGCGGCCGGGCGAGAAGTCCGACGAGGTGCTCTTCGGCACGGCCGAGAAGCCGCAGCGGTCGTCGCATCCGTTGATCATGTCGGTCGAGGTGCCGGCGTTGTCCGACGGCGAGCTCGCACGGCTGACCGTCGAGGAGTTGGGCTCGCACGGTTGAGCCTGCAGGCTGCGGTCGCTCGACGGGTGTTCGCCGACTCGCCCGGACGAAAGGGCTCACTGTCGACTGCGAGCCGGTTCACCCAGCGAGTCCTGCGCAGTCCGGCCGGGGTTCCACTCGGCGCCAGTGCGCGTGCGTACAATCTCACGATCAGCCACTCCCACCGGTTCGTCTGGTATCGAGTCGCCAAGGTGGGAAGCCGTTCGCTGCTGGCCCGCCTCGGCGAATCCGAGGCGACACTCGCCGTCGAGGAATCGAGGCGGGTCCACGACAGCGCCCTCATCCTGCACGGCTACTACCGTTTCGGGTTCGTCCGGGACCCCGCTGAGCGATTCGAGTCCTGTTGGCGAGACAAGGTCGTGCGCAGGAACCAGTTCGGCTTCGCAGCGATGCACCACGCCGAGATGGCGGCCGACATCGGCGCCTTCGTGTCGTTCGTCGAGTCGCTCGATCTCGAGAACTGCGATGGCCACCTGAGGAGACAGTCGGCGCTCATCGACACCCATCGCGTCGACTTCCTCGGCCGAATGGAGACCTTCGATGACGACGTTGGCGAGCTGCTCGACCGCCTCGAGCTACCCCGATTCGGCAAGCTGCCCCGAAAGAACACGTCCACCTGCCTCCGCGACGGCGCCGGGCTGTCCCCCGACATACGAAGGCGGATCGAGGATCTGTACCGGATCGACTACGAGACGTTCGGCTACGAGCCTTCGCGCTGACACCGACGGCAGCCCGCAGTCAACCGGGCGTCCACGTGGCTCGAGCCGGCACGCCGACAACGGTGGTCCCAGGGGCGACGTCGCGGGTCACGACGGCGCCGGCTCCGATGACCGCACCGGCCCCGATGGTGACACCGGGCGTGACGATGGCGCCGGTGCCGAGGAAGGCACCGTCGTCGACGGTGACGTCACCGTTCAGATAGACGCCCGGGGAGAGGGTGACATGGTCGCTCACACGGCAGTCGTGGGACACCACGGCACCGACATTGAGGTGCGTATGGCGACCGAGATGGACGTTGGTGGTCACCACGGCGCCCGCAGCGACGATGACGCCCGGGTCGAGGCGATTGTCGGAGGCGACGAGTGCGGCCGGGTGCACGAGCGTGGCTGCGTGCCGGTCGTGGGTGGTCATTCGGGCGTCGATGGCCGCTCGAGTGACAGGGTCGCCGATACCGATCACGTAGTCGACCGACAGCTCGCCGAGGAGGTCGATGTCGCCGAGCAGTGTGGCCTTCCTTCGGGCGAGCACGTCTTTGTCGACATCGCCGTCGTCGACGAAGCCGACGAAGGTGTAGGTCGTGTCGCCGGCCGCGTTGAGCGCCTCGACGATGTCGAGCGTCTCGCGACCGTGCCCACCAGCGCCAACGATCACGAGAGAGGTCATGGCTCAGATCGTGACACACGATCGCGGGTGCTGTGACCTTCGACGCCGTCGCCGGAGATCAGGGTGATGAATGTCCGCACGACGATCTTCAGGTCGAACCTCGGCGACTGCCGCTGGACGTACTCGAGATCGAGGGCAATTCGGTCGTCCCAGCCAATGGCATTGCGACCGTTGACCTGCGCCCAACCGGTCAGGCCGGGCTTCACCGCGAGTCGGCCTCTCTGTTCGGTGGTGTAGCGGTCAACCTGGTACCGAAGGGTCGGTCGGGGGCCGACGAAGCTCATCTCGCCGCGTGCCACGTTGAGGAGTTGCGGCAGCTCGTCGATCGACAGGCGTCGCAGCCATGCTCCGACGCGTGTGATGCGACTCGCGTCGGGGATCACCGGGTTGTCACCATGCACCATCGTGCGGAACTTCACCACGTCGAAGGGTCTGCCGTCGAGACCGACTCGCTGCTGCCGGAAGAACACCGGCCCGTGCGACGTGGTCTTCACGGCGACCGCGGCGACGACACCCAAGGCCAGCGCCGGCAGCCCGAACACCGCGATGAGCGTCAGATCGACGGCGCGCTTGCCTGGGTATGGCCCCGACGTCACGACTGGCTGCGCCACCACTCGACAGTTGCGAGGAGCCCCTCGTCGAACCCGATGGGCTCGATGTCGGGGAACAGCTCGAGGAGCAGCGACGGGTCGGCCCTGGTGTGGCGGACATCGGAGGCCCGCGGTTCGCTGTGGTGACGGGCGAGTGCGTGTCCGAAGATGGTCTCGAGCCGGGCGATGGTCTCGAGCAGGCTGATCTGGCTGCCGTACGCGAGGTTCACCGGGATGCCGTGGCTCACCTTGCGCTCGACGGCGTCGATGATGACCGAGTTCACCGTGTCGACGTACGTGAAGTCACGCGACTGCTCGCCGTCGCCGTGCACCGGGATCGCCTCTCCCCGCAGCGCGCTGGCGATGAAGGCCGGCATCACTGCGGCATAAGCGTGGGCCTCGGGTTGCCGGGGGCCGTACACGTTGAAGAAGCGGAACGCGAGCGCGGGCAGACCATAGCTGTGACCGTACGCGAGGGTGTACCACTCGGTGGCGAGCTTGCTGGCCGCATAGGGGCTGATCGGCTGGGTGGCCATCCACTCGTGCTTGGGCAGCTCGGGGTTGGCGCCGTACACGCTCGAGCTCGACGCCGCGATCACGTGGACGTTTCCGGCTCGGCGGGCGGCCTCGAGCACCTGGATCGTGCCGGTGGCGTTCCGCTCGTGTGACTGCACTGGGTCGACCACCGACTTGGGTACCGAGCCCCGGGCGCCGAGGTGCACGATGGCGTCGGCTCCTTCACAGGCCACATCCAGGAGGTCGGGATCGAGCATCGAGCCTTCGTGGAACACGATCGACAGCCCGTGGATGTTGGCGGGGAACCCGGTGGAGAGGTCGTCGACGACCACCACCTCGTGGTCGGTCGTGTCGCAGAGCCGATGACAGAGATTGGAGCCGATGAACCCGGCGCCGCCGGTTACGACGATCTTCATGGCCGAGAGGGTATCGACGGCAGGGCCCGGGGCCAGGTACCCACCGGATCGATCGGACCAGCACCGAGTCGATCTTGCGGCTGAGGTATGA
>JAHEJN010000070.1 GCA_024638845.1 Acidimicrobiales bacterium
TCGGGACCGCGCGAGTGGTCGAGGCGCAGCTCAAGCGCTGGCGGTACGCCCAGCCCGTCGATCCGTTGTCTCAGTGGATCGAGGCGACCGAGGTCGCCGGCGCGCCGCTGGTGTTCGCCGGGGACGCCTTCGCCGGTTCGAAGGTCGAGGGTGCGTTTCTCTCGGGCGTCGCGGCCGCCGATCATCTCCTCGGTGGGTGAGCGCGCCACCCGTGGTGTGCGACGATCTCCCCATGGCCGCCACCCCGACGTTCCCGTCCCGCTGTTTCGGTGTGTTGTTGCACCCGTCGTCTCTCCCAGGCCGCGATGCCATCGGCACAGTGGGGACGGACGCGCTCGACTTCGTCGACTGGCTCGCGACCACCGGGGCGACGATCTGGCAGATCCTGCCGCTGACCATGAACGGCCAGGACGACTCGCCCTATTTCAGTTCATCGGCTTTCGCCGGGAATCCCTGGCTCGTCGACGTCGACCAGCTCGTCGACCAGGGCCTTCTCGACAACACCGGCGCACGCGGTTTCGTCTCCGACGCCCGCGTCCATTTCGACGCGATGCGCGACCACAAGCGGCCGTTGTTGTGGATGGCGGCCGAGCGGTTTCTCGCGGCGCCCGATCACCCGTGGCGCGCCGGCTTCGAGGCGTTCGTCGCGGAATCCGATTGGCTCGCACCGACTTGCCACTTCTTCGCGCTCAAGGACCTCCACGACCAGGCTCCGTGGTGGGAGTGGCCCGAGTCGATCCGCCGGCGCAGGACCAACGCGCTGAACCGCTCGCGTGACGAGTTGGCCGACGAGATCGGGCGGTGGCAGGCCATCCTGTACTTCTTCGAGGTCCAGTGGCGGTCGGTGCGAACAGCCGCGAACGCATGCGGCATTCGCATCCTGGGAGATCTGCCGATCTACGTCGCCGACGACAGCGCCGACGTCTGGCTGCACCAGGATCAGTTCACTCTCGACGACGCCGGCGCCAAGACCCTCCAATCCGGGGTACCACCCGACTATTTCAGCGCCAAGGGCCAGATGTGGCGCAACCCCCTGTACCGATGGGACGTCATGGCGGCCGACGGGTACGCGTGGTGGCTCTCGCGGCTGCGACGCTGCCTCGAGCTCAGCGATGTCGTCCGGATCGATCACTTCCGCGCCCTGAGCGCCTACTGGGAGGTTGCGGGCGACGCGACCGATGCACTCGGTGGGCGCTGGGTCGAGGGACCCGGTCAGGACTTCCTCGACGCGGTTCGGGTCGAGTTCCCCGACATGCCCTTCGTCGCCGAGGACCTCGGCACGCTCGACGAGGCGGTGTACGAGCTGCGCGATGGCAACGGGCTACCGGGCATGCGGGTGATCCAGTTCGGCTTCGATGGACTGCCCGACAACCCTCACCTCCCCGACTCGATCGTCGAGGAGTGCATCGTCTACACCGGCACCCACGACAACGAGCCCATCGCCGTGTGGTGGAACGCCCTCGATCCGTCGTGGCGGGCCGAGGTCGCCCGGGTGTACCAGATTCCTCCCGGTGCCGATGTCGGCCGGGCCGTGTGGTCGTTCATCGAGGCGGCCATCGGATCGCGTGCGGTCGCGGCGGTGATCCCGATGCAGGACCTCCTCGTGCTCGGCGAGGGGTCTCGTATGAACGACCCTTCGACCCCGATCGGCAATTGGGGCTGGAGGATGCCGCCGCGGTCGGAGAGCCCCGAGCTGGCCGGGTCGCTGCGCCGACTGGCTGCGCGCTACGGGCGTCTCTACTCGTAGCGCAGCGCGACGCTCGGGGGGAGTTTCCCGGCTCGGCGCAGTGGCCGCCGCACCACGACCATGGCGATCATCAAGGTGAGTACCAGCGCAACCGCCATCGGCCAGAGCGGATATCGGAGGGCGAAGGACACGCCGAACGCGTTGTTCAGTGCGCGGAGGATGATCCTGGCTATCACGTAGCCGACCGCGATCCCCGCCATCCAGCCCAGCACGACCAGCACCACCGCCTCCGCGAGGAAGACCCTCCGGATGTCCCGGGCTCGCGCCCCGATACTGCGGAGGATGCCGATCTCGCGGGTGCGCTCGAGGATGTTCGTCGTCATCGCCGACACCAGCCCGAGCATGCCCATCGCCACCACCGGAATGCCGAGGGCGAGGACGATCGTGATGATCGTGCGGTCTTCCTGGCGTTCCGCTTCGCGCTCGAGGTAGCGAAGGTCGGCCTGGTACCCGTAGCCGCCCTGGTCGAGTGTCTCTCGGATCTCGGTGGCCACTCGGTCGATGTCGCCGGTATTGCTCGAAGTCGTGGTTATCCAGAACCAGGTTGGCTCTCGAACACCGGTGAGTGCGAGGACGGTATCGATGGGAACGAACACAGCTTGGCCATCGCCCACCATCGTGGTGTCGATACCCACCACCTCGAGCGCCACCGGGCCACTCAGCGTCTCGGCCCGGACCGTGTCACCGACCTCGATCTCGTGGATGTTTGCGAGCGCAGGCCCGACCACGGCGACCTGAGCGCGTTCGTCGTTCTCGGCCGGGCTGAACCAGCGGCCGTCACTCAGCTCATAGCCGTACACCGGATCGGCGGGTAGACCCCACGCGAACGTGTCGGTATCGCCGACGAGCATGTCGGCTCCGATGATGGGTTGAACCCGGTCGACGCCCTCGATGTCGGCGACTCGCTCGGCTGCACTGCTGTTCAGGACCCTCCCGGAGCCCGAGCTGTACAGCTCGATGTCGCCGCCCTCGGCCGACGAGCTCTGCTGGCTGATCGCGACCATGGTGATCAACACGGCGGTGAACCCCAACAGGGTTCCGACCGCGAGCGCGATCTGGAGCTGGGTGGCCAGCGTACGGCCCTTGCGTCTCGCCGCGGCCCGCACGCCGATCTGTGCGGTGCGCGGAAGCGGCCGGGCCCGGGTCAGCAGGCGATCGAGCGTCGAGTCACCGAACGACACATCGGGGCCGGGCCCGCCGAGTGCGTCGCGCACGGTGACCCGGGTGCCGCGAAGCAGCGCGGGAAGAGCCGCGACGAGCGTGCCGCCGATACCGACCAGCACACTGAGCCCGAGAGCCAGGCCGCTGATCCGCCAGCCGGGATCCACCCCCTGGAACCGTCCGAGGTAGTTGGTCAACAGATTGCTCATCGGGAAACCGATCGCAATTCCGAGCAGGGTGCCGCCCACCCCCAACAACCCGACGGAGCCGAGGTAGCTGGCGATGATGCTCCGTCGACGGCCACCGAGGCTCTTCATGATGGCGATCTCTCGCGCCTGCTCCCGCATGAGAGTGGTCATGGTCGAGGCGACGAGCACCAACCCGGACGCGAGCGACACCCCGGCGATCACCCAGAACAGGATCAGGAAGTTGTCGAAGTCGTCCTCACCCGGCCACTCTCCCTCCGGGCGGATCTCGACCAATTGGTTGTACCGCACCGTCGGCTTGATGTCGGCCAACCGCCCACGGACTGCGTCGATGGCGGCGGCCACCGCGGCGTCGTCACGTGCGGCCACCCGGAACTCGACCCGGGTGAACAACTGGTCGAACGGGGCGAGGTCCCACAAGACCTCGGCGGGGACATAGAGGACGGGAATCCACTCGGACGAGTTGTGGGCGAACAGGACCGAGCTGCCCTCACCGCTGATCGAGACCGGCTCGAACTGCGCGGTCGCCGACCGTACGAGCACGGTGTCGCCCATCGATCCCGCGCTCCTGCCGCCGAGATCGTTCACGGGGTCGGTCACGGCCTGCAGACCGGACGCTCGACCATCGGGAGCACGGCCCTCGTCGACATCGACGACGTTGACGTGTTGATCCTCGAAGTCCCGGACGCCGACCAACCACACATCCTGGGTTCGGTCGGCGACCCGCATCTCGGTGATGTGCGTCGCCCGGACATCGAGGTCCTGAACGTTCGGCAGATTCCGCAACGACGCGAGCGCCTCGTCGTCGATCACGACCCCATCGGGCCGCAGGATCACATCGTGGAGCAGATCGGATTCGACCCGATCGTTCATGGCCGCGTCGAAGTTTCGGGGAGCTGCGAACAACCACACCCCGAGCACAGCAGCCGCCAGGGTCGTGATGGTCAAGGCCGTCCGGGCGCGGTGGCGGCTGAGCTGTCGCCACGAGAAACGGGTCAGCGCCGAGGTCATCGCCCGCGGTCCACGATGATGCCGTCGCGGAGGGTGACGACCCGCCCGGCGCGGGCGCCGAGCGTCGGATCGTGGGTCACGTAGACCACGGTCGTGCCGGCCCGATTGACGGATTGGAGAACGTCGAGCATCGCCGACGCGGTCTCCGTGTCGAGATTGCCGGTCGGCTCGTCGGCCACGAGCAGGAGTGGATCGCAGGCCAGGGCACGCGCGATGGCCACTCGCTGCTGCTCGCCACCCGAGAGCTCACCGGGAAAGTGGTCGAGCCGATCGCCGAGGCCGACGAGCTCGAGCTTGCCGCGCGCGGCGGTCTCCCGAGCGTCCACGGTGCCCCGATGGGCGAAGTCCATCGGCAGCATCGTGTTCTCGAGCGCGGTCAGGGTGGGAAGGAGTTGAAAGAACTGGAAGACGATGCCGACGTTCTCCCCTCGCCAGCGCGCGAGATCATCCTCACTCATCTCCTCGAGCCGCCGTCCGCCGACGGTGGCCGTGCCGCCGGTGGGTCGGTCGATCCCGGTCATGATGTTCAGCAGGGTCGACTTGCCGCTGCCGCTCGGCCCGGCAATGGCGACCATCTCTCCCGGTTCGACGTCGAGGTCGACTCCGCGGAGGGCCTGGTACTCGACCCGACCTGATCGATACAGGCGTTCGACGCCACGAAGGGCGATGACTGCATCGACCTCGGCTGGCGCATCGGTGCGGTCTGTCTCGGGTCTCATACCGTCGACCCCCTGCCGCGCGACCGTCCCGACGCTCTCAACGCTGTTCGGCACGCATCGTCCGCGCCAGGGCCGAAGGTCATCCGTTCGACTTCGCGATTGGGGGCAGCCGACAACGGCGCGTACCCGCCGATCAGAGTCGAGTTCCGATCGACACGACCTACCCCCGCTCCGGTCTGTGACCCAGTGCCTGGTGAAGGCGCGCCGTCAACTGCGGCTGTTCTCGCCGAGATACTGACGGGCCTTGCGCTCTTCGAGTTGTCGTCCGGCCACGAAGTAGGCGAGCGCGTGGAACGCCAACGCCAGGCCCCAGAATCCCGTGATCCAGTGGGCCCACTGAAGTCCTTCCTGGCCGAGCGCGAGGTCGAGGGTCCAGAAGAACACGTTGATGATGACGAACGCTCCGACGTGCCAGATCAGACCGGAGAGGTACTTCGCCCGATACCGAGACTGCTCCTCGGGGGTTCTGGTTTCGGTCGTGCTCATGATGGGCCTCCCTGACGCGATTCGGTCCGACCGTCTGTCTCGATGCTCGACCGCCACTGCCGGTGCGTCCAGGGCCTTTGGTCAGAGCGCGTCGACGGCGTCGAGGAGCCGGTCGACGTCGTCATCGGTGATGTACCGGGCGATGCCGGCCCGCACCGCGCCGTCGTCGTGCCCGTACGAGGCCATCAGCTCGACGGCGTAGTAGTCGCCGTCCCACACCGCAACCTTCGCCCGGGCCAGGGTCGAAGCCGTCTCGTGCGGGCTCTGACCGACCACGCGGAACGCCAGGGTGGGAGCGCGATCGGCCAGGTCGTGGGGCCCGAGCACGGTCACCTGGGCCATACCGAGAAGACCCGACAGCAAGCGGTCGAAAACCGAACGCTCGTAGGACGCGAGTGACTCCATGCCCTCCTCGAGCAGGAAGCGGGCGGCGGCGTCGATACCGGCGAGCGCCTCGAACGAGGGGGTGCCGAGCTGGAGGCGATCCGGACCCTTGTCGTCGGCCGGGCGGACCTTGTATGGCACCAAGGCGGCGAGCAGGCCGGGTTCGACCCAGGTGATGGCCGCATGGGGTCCGTACCACTTGTACGACGAGGTCGAGTAGACGTCGCAGCCGATCGCCGACACGTCGACAGGCGCGTGCGGGGTCAGGTGTACACCGTCGACCATCACCTTGGCGCCGACCTGATGCGCCGCGTCGGTGATGGCACCGATATCGGGCATGGTGCCGATGGCGTTCGAGGCGCCGGTGACCGCGACCCAGCAGGTGCGATCGCCGAGCAGGGACGTCACCGCGTCGACCGGCAGGCGGCCCGACTCGGGGTCGAAGTCGGCCAGGTGCACGGTGGCACCCGTGTCGGCGGCCACGTGGAGCCAGGGCGCGATGTTCGAATCGTGGTCGAGCTTCGTACAGACGACTTCGTCGCCCGGCCCGAGATCGCGGCCGATGGCCCGCGTGATCGAGAAGACGTTGGCGGTGGTGCTCGGACCGAACATCAGCCCATTCGGATCGGCGCCGAGCAGCTCACCCATCGTGGCGCGGGTTCGCTCCACCAGCTCGTCGCACGCAGCCGCTGCGAGAAATGGTCCGTGGCTGTTGGCGTTGTTGCCGCTGCGCTGCCAGTCGGCCGTCGCGTCGATGGAGGTGTCGACCACCTGGGTACCCGCCGGGCCGTCGAATCGGGCCCAACCATTCGCCAACCCCGGAAAACGATCTCGCATGTCAGCCATCGGCCCGACGGTACCGTCGATTCAGTGGGCCCGACTTACCGACGATTGCCGAAACCTGCGCGCTGCGCTCAGGCAGCGACTCGTGCCAGCCAGTCGGCGGCGACCTCAGCCGCGGAGAGGCCTTCGCTCATGGCTCGATTCCCCTCGATCAGATCCTGGGTGGTCAGCGCGGACGACACGCGGTTGGTCGCGGCGATCAACCCTTCACCCCAACGGGCGAGGCTCTCGGCGCGCACGATCGGCACGACGTTGTCCGCCGGCTGGAGGCCGAGGTCGTCCACCAAGACGACGAGGTCCCCCTGCGCGAGCTGGGGCGCGGTCGTGAACATCAGCGCGACATCGACCTCGTTGCGCCTCAGGGCATCGGCGGTGATGTTCAGATTGGCGAGCTGGACGAACTCGGCGAACTCGAGTCCATATGTCTCCTGCAACCCGAGCAGACACAGCGGTCGTTGCTGGCACTCGACCCGCCCGCCGAAACGCAGCTCGGAGGACACCCCGGACAAATCGCTCACCGCAACCAGTCCGAGGCCGTCGGCCAGCTGGTCGCTGACCACGAACGCGTTCGAGTTGCGGGCGTCGGCCACCGCCAAGGTCACGAGTTCTCTTTCGTCGAGGAGCGGCTCGAGTCGGTCGATCACGACATCGATGTCACTGGATGCGGCATCATCGCTGAGGAAGGAGAGCAACGTGCCTGCGTACTCGGGAATGAAATCGAGCGATCCGGCCTCGAGCGCCGGCTCGACGATCTCGCGCGACCCGATGACGCCCAGCCGCTTCACTGGGATCCCGGCGAGCTCCAACGCCTGCGCGTACAGCTCGGCCAACAGCTCCGACTCGGCGAAGTCGAAGCTCCCGATGACCAGCACGTCGTCGGCAACGACGGTGGGGTCGTCGGTCGTTGCCGACGAACAGGCCACCACGACCAGCATCAGAGCCACGACCGCGGCCACCATGCGCACCTCGGCAGTGTTGCACGGCCACGATCGCCCATGACGACGACACCGACCGGATCGGGCCGCCGTCGCCGACCATCAGGGGAACCACCCCCTCTCCCGCGGCAGCTGAACAGAGTTGCCTTCGGATGGCTGGCCACCTTCGCCATGTGGGCCGTCATCTGGGCCTGGTTCTTCCTGTTCGGAGGCGACACGCTTGCCTCGTGGATCACCCGGCGCGACCTCGAGGTGACCGGTCCCCTCGTCGAGAACCGGGTCGGATGGCTGAGTGACGCCATGGAGGCCGTCAACGACGTGGCGGTCAACTGGCTCGTCCCGTTGCTGGGTTGGGTGGTGATCGTCGGCTGTGTGATGACCCGGCGCTTCCGGCACCTGCTGGTCTACCTCGCGGTGCTCACGACCACTGCCGGCCTCGTCACCCTCATTGCCTGGGAGATCAAACGACCGCGCCCGTTCGGTGCCCCTATCCTCGGCGATTGGGAGGGCTACGCCCACCCTTCCCGCCCGATCGCGTTGATCACCGTCGCCGTGATGGGCATTGCGCTGTCGCTCGTACCATCCGGGCGCGCCCGCCGAGTCTTCTACTGGTCAACCGGCTGCGGTCTGGCGGTGATCGGGTTCGCTCAGCTGTACGTCGCCGTCGATCATCCGACCGATGTGCTCACCTCGATCACGATGGCGGTCGCCATCTCGATGGTCGCCTTCCGTCTCATCACCCCCGAGGAAGTGTTCCCCGTCAAATACGGCACCGGCCGCTCCGCTCACCTCCCGCTCACCGGCCGGCGCCAAGCGGCGATTCGACAGGCGCTCGCCCGTCGGCTGGGGGTGACGGTCACCGAGATCGAGCGGGTCGGCCTCGAGGGCTCGGCTGGATCGACGCCGCTCCTCCTGACCCTCGACGGCGAGCCCGGTCACCTGTTCGCCAAGATCTATGCTCGCAACCACCTGCGCGCCGACCGTTGGTACAAGCTCGGCCGAACCCTTCTCTACGGTCGACTCGAAGACGAGCAGCCGTTCAACTCGGTTCGACGCCTGGTCCAGCACGAGGACTATCTCTTGCACCTCCTCACCGCCAACGACGTGCCGGTACCGCATCCGGAAGGGATCGTCGAGATCACACCCGATCGCGAGTACCTGATCGTCATGGAGTTCCTCGAGGGCGCCATCGAGTCGTCCGGGGCCGAGGTGAACGAGACGGTCATCGACGACGGTCTCGACGTCGTGTCTCGCCTGTGGTCGGCCGGTGTCGCGCACCGAGATCTGAAGCCGGCCAACATCATGGTGCGCGACGACGAGGTCATGTTGATCGACGTGGCCTTCTCCCAGGTCCAACCCTCGCCGTGGCGACAGGCGGTCGACCTGGCCAACATGATGCTCGTGCTGGCGCTGCGCTCGTCTTCGGAGAAGGTGTACGAGCGAGCCCGACTTCGGTTCACCGACCTGGAGCTCAGTGAGGCGTTCGCCGCATCGCGAGGTGTGACGCTGCCGTCGCAACTGCGCCACGAGATCCGCGCCGATGGTCGAGCGCTGCTGGAGGAGTTCCGTGCGCTGGCACCCCGCCACGAGCCCGTGAAGATCCAACGGTGGAGCGTTCGGCGGATCGGACTTTCGGCCGGCGTTCTCCTCGTCACCACTATGACCGTGGCGGCGATCATCGGCGGGTTGAGCGACACCGGGTACTTCGGATGAGGCGCGCCCGTCACGCTTTCGCGGTCGTGGCCCTCGTGGCAACGACGTGCGCGGCCCAGGACTCGATCACCCTCCCGCACTGCCAGGAAGAGGGACCCACGATCATCATGGCCCAGAGCGTGCCCACCGCAGAACAGATCCCGTGTCTCGACGGACTTCCGCAAGGCTGGTCGCTCGCCCGGGGCGACATCAATCAGTCGGGCAGCACGTTCACCTTCGACTCCGATCGCGCCGGTACCGGCGCGGCCGTGTTCACCTTCGGCGACAGCTGCGACGTCGCCGACGCCGTCTCGCTTCGCTCCGACTTCGCCGACATCGAGCGCTACGAGCGGAACATCGCGCTCGACCCGTCGTTCCGCTCGGAACGCACCTACGTGTTCGATGGCGGCTGCGTGCAGTGGATCTTCGACTTCGATCGAGGTGTATCGGGAACGCTCACCGTCGGGCTCGACGAGCGCCTGCAGTTCGTCAGCCGCGCCGACTTCGAGGCGGCCATCGACGAGAGCTTCATGGACGTCGACCTGTGAGGCGTGGCGCTCGGAGCCGAATCCCTTGGCTCGTCGATGTCGCCGCGGCGGCGGTCTTCGTCGCCTCGGCTGTCCGTTCCCGATCTCGTCAGGTCGGGCCCACCGAGGAGCGGATATTCCGAACGTTCAACAACGGTCCCGATGCGGCCTTCTTCCCGGTCTGGCCCATCATGCAGATGGGATCGCTCGCCGCCGTCGGTGTCGCCGCCGCCATCGAGGCCCGGCTTCGGCGGCCCGCAATCCCTGTCGCCGTGGTCGGTACCGCGGTGTGGGCCGGTATCAAGGTCGCCAAGGCCCCGGTGGGCGGGCGCGGTCGACCCGCCTTCCTCCTCGAGGGGGTTCACGTTCGGGGTGAGCCGCAGACCGGTCTCGGCTTTCCCTCCGGTCACGCCGCCGTGTCGATGACCATCGCCGGCATCACCTCGGTGGGACGACCGCTCTGGGCGAGAGCCGCGCTGCATGCCGGCTCGACGGCCACCGGGACGGCACGAATGTACGTGGGCGCGCATCTTCCGCTCGACGTGGCTGCCGGATGGGCCGTTGGTCGGCTGGCCGGTCAGATGGGTCGCCGGCTGGTGGTCGATTCCTAGTTGACGACCGCACGCAACCGGCGGGATCGCCGGGAGCTCGGTCACCCGGTCTGTTCGACCTCCGGGACACCTGCGGAGACCGACCACGTCGAAATCGTCTCGACGGCCGAAGTCTCGTCGAACTCGTCGACGACCCCGCGATAGGTGGCCTCCCAGCGCTCGGGGGTCACATCGCAGAGCGTGTACCCCCTTCGGGTGTCGAAATAGCGCAGCTGCGGGTTGACCGAAAGCGCGGCGTCGACCAGACCGGCGACGCCGGCGTCACCGTCGAAGAACGACGACGAGATGCTCGACGCCATGAACTCGACCCCGACCACGGGTAGTGCCGGGTCGAACGGGTCGGCCCGGAGCACACCGACTGCGGCCGAGTGGAAGTCGCCGGTCAACACGACCAGGTTGTCGGCCCCACCGTCGGCGCCGACCCCGATCGCGTCGAGCAGGCGCTGCCGCTCGCCGGCATAACCGTCCCACGTGTCGACGACGACCACCGGTGGGTCACCGCCTGGCAGGGCGTTGCCACCGAACATGAAGACCTGCTGGGCGAGCACGTCCCACACGGCCGTCGACTCCGCCACCCCGGACACCAGCCACTCGTATTGCTCCGACCCCAGCATGGTCTGCTCGTCGGAGAACTGGAGGGTGTCGTCGCGGACCTGGACGGCCGGGCCGAGCGTGGCCAGGAACGGCTCGCTCCGCTGTTGGTCGGCTCGGTACTGGCGGGTGTCGAGCACATGGAAGCGCAGCAGATCACCGTGGGAGAAGGCGCGGTAGATCGGGTAGTCGGGCCCCGTCGGCGGGTTGAGTCGGACCGGCGTGAACTCGTACCAGACCTGATAGGCCCTGGCCCGCCGCTCGAGGAAGGCGGCAGCGTCGTCGTCGTTCTCGCTGGAGGCTCCGGCGTAGTCGTTCTCGACCTCGTGATCGTCCCACGTGATGATCCACGGCACCTTGGCGTGTGCGGCCTGGAGCAGCGGGTCGGTGCGATACAGGGCGTATCGCTCCCGGTACTGCTCGACGGTCTCGCACTCGAAGTCCTGGCCGGTCAGGCGACCACGCGGATCGGCGTAGCCGCCGCTGGCGTACTCGTAGATGTAGTCGCCGAGGAACACGAAGGCATCGAGGTCGTCCTGCTCGACCAGATCGCGGTAGGCCGCGTAGTAGCCCTGCTCCCAGTTCTGGCAGGAAGAGAAGGCGAAACGGAACCGCTCGGGGACGGTGCCGGTGCTGGCGAAGGTCCGGGTTCGACCCACGGTGCTCTCGTAGTCGCCGAGCGAGAATCGGTAGTGGTAGACGGTGTCGGGGTCGAGACCGGTGGCATCGGCATGCACCGAGTGACCGAGGGCGGCCAGGGCCGTGGCGGTCCCCGACGAGACGATGGCGGTCATGTCGGCGTCGGTGGCGATGTCCCACGTGACGTCGATGTCGCCGTCGGGTAGACCCGCCGTGGGGTCGAGCCGGGTCCACAGGATCACCGAATCGTCGAGTGGGTCACCGGAGCCCACGCCGAGGGTGAAGGGATCGGCTCCGATCTCGACGGGCGCCGGCGTGGGCGAGGGCGCAGCAGTGGCTTCGCCTGTCGGGGACGGTGCGGCGGTGGGGGCAGCCTCGGAGGACGACGAATCGTCGCCACACGCGGCGGCCACGGCGGCCGCCACCGATGCGGCCAGGAAGCCCCGGCGGGTGAATGGTCGAGGGGTTTCGGACACGGCAGGACCTCCGACGTGGGACACTAGCGACTTGCTGCCGGAAGCTGCGGCGCGGTCAGAACGGTCGCGGACGGCGGTCGGGTTCCGGGCCACCCTGATCGAGCCGGAACGGCGGATACCGGTCGGTCATGAGCGCGGCGTAGGCAATGACCCTGAAGACCCATCGGTTGAGCCCGATGATCAGATCGAAGAGACCCTGCGGGTACGAGTTGCGGAACAGCAGCGACGCGCCGGCGATCAGCACGAGGATCCCCAGCAGCCCACCGCTCCACAGCCAGGTTCCACTCCACCCTTCGGCACCCCACCATCCGACGCCCCAGCCGGCGATCATCGCCAGCACCAGGTAGTGCGGGATGGCCAGGAGCCACCACTTCACCAGCACCAGACCTCGCGACAGGTCCTCGGGCGCGGCGACGTCCAGAGTGGCCGGATAGTCGGGTTCGGCTCCGAGGCTGAACGGCGGGTACTGGTCGGTGCCGAGGCCACCAGTGAGGGCGTAGTAGCTGACCCGCCAGCTCCACCGCAGCACACCGACGTTGAAGTCGAAGATGCCCCGGGGGTATCGCCTGGTGAACAGAATCGCGACCCCGGCGACGACGGTGAGCACCACGAAGGCCAACCACAGGAAGACCAGCACGACGAAGTGGGGAATGGCAAGGAACCACTTCACCAGCCACAGCCACGGCGACAGAGGCTCGTCGAGCTCGGCGCCGACGGTGACGGGGCCGGCGTGGACCGCAGCGGGCTCGCCTGCCGCAGGAGCCAAGGCGGCTTCAGCGGGTCGTCGCGCGAGCAGGACTATGCCGGTGACGCTGGCGATGGTGATGAGCCCACCGGCCACCATCATGGTGATGGCGAGCGGCAGCAGGAATCCTGCCTTGGCTGCGACATCGACGTCGGCGGACACGCCAGGCGACCCGTCGGCATTCATCACCACCACGACCCAGCGACCCGACGTGACCTCCCATCGCAGCGCCTGGGGCCCGACCCCCTCGACGCTCGCCTCCCAGAACGTCTCGTCGCCCGGCGGTGACGCGTCGGGCGTGCCGAAGATGGTTCGCAGCTCGAGTCGACGTCCGTCGAGTCCCGTCACTTCTTCGTGAGCGACATCCGACAGGTACTCTTCGACCTCGGCCAGGGGACCGACGCCGACGAAGATCGGGACATCGCTGCGAACACTCTGCAAGCGAAGCTCCACGGTCACGTCACCGAGGTCGACCAACCAGCCCGGCGGGCCGGGATCCCCCTCCAGCGCGATGTCGTCGGACGCAACCGCCACGGTTGTGGTCTGCAGCCCGTCGATGCGCGCGTCGAAGAACCCCTCGTCGTCACGACCGACCGCGTACGCGACCGTCAGCGCCGTCCCGCCGACGAGCACGATGAACGCGGGGATCGACACCACTACGGCGAGAACGGCGGCCGCTATTCGGCGGCCGGTCATCGATGAGTCCGCCATGGGATCATGGTGCGACATGACCATCATGTTGCGCCAGGGACCAACGTCCTCCCGAGGGAACCAATCCGGTGCGCCCGGCGTCAGAGGGGGAATGGGCACCCATTACCGGCCTGCGCGCCCCGCCCCGTCGAAGGGGCGGTCATCGAGGTGACCGACTCCACCGGGGCCGACGTCGCCAGTGGTACCACCGGGTCCGACGGCCAGGTCGTCATCGACGTGACACCGGGAGCACTGGTCGTGGTGCCCCAACCGGTCGATGGGCTTCTCGGCACCGCGCCTGTCGTGACCGTCGCGGTGGCCGGCGACCAGACACTGCGGGTCACCACCGACTGCGACACCGGGATCCCCTGAGTCCCTGATCTGTCGAGAAGCCGAATGGCGCGCGATCGCATCGGTTGGGCGAGACTGGCACGGTGATCATCGACTGCGCCGCCTATGTCGACGGCACTCGCCTCGACGTCGATCCGACGCCCACCTCCCTCAGCCGATGGGCAGCACCGATGTCACCGGTCGGTGGCTCGGTGTTGACCGAGCCGGCCGAGGGGTTCGTGTGGCTGGGTCTGCGCGTGCCCAACGAAGACGAGGTCGATGGGGCGTGTACGGCACTGCAGCTCGAGGACGTGTCGGCACTCGAAGTACTGACGCCGCACGCCCGACCCGTGTTGACGGTGAGCGGCGACACCCTTCAGTTGGTCCTGCGCACGGCTCGCTACGACGACCAGAAGGAATCGGTCGACCTCGGGGAAATGACGCTCCTGGTCGGGCCTCGCTCGATCATCTCCATACGTCATGGACAAGCGAGCGAGCTCACGAAGGTTCGGGCCGCGCTCGAGCGCGATCCGGAACACCTCGGACTCGGCCCGATGACCGTCCTCGCTGCGGTCGTGACGCGAGTGATCGACGACTACGGACTGGCCATCGACGGCTTCGAGACCGATGCCATCGAAGTGGAACGTGAGGTCTTCTCCGACAGTCGAGAACAGCCGGTCAAGCGGCTGTACCGACTGAAGCGGGAAGTGCGACGAATGCTGGTGGCGATCGACGCGTTGCAGGATCCGCTCACCCGCCTCCTCCGCGGGTTCGGCGCGCGCTTGCCGGCGGCAGTGGTTGCCGACCTCAACGAGGCATCTGACCAGCTCGACCGGGCGGTGACCCGTGCCCACTCCCTGTCAGGCCTGCTCGACGCTGCGCTCACGGCGAGCCAGACCCAGATCACCGTTCAGCAGAACGACGACATGCGCAAGATCAGTGCGTGGGTCGCAATGGCGGCCGTGCCCACGATGCTCGCCGGCGTCTACGGGATGAACTTCGACACGATGCCCGAACTGGGTTGGAAGCTCGGTTACCCGCTCGTGCTCGGCATCATGGCCGTCGTCGTCACCCTCCTCCACCGCTCGTTCAAACGCAGCGGCTGGCTCTGACCGGTCAAACCAGTAGTCTCCGGGCCGTGGCCGACCACGAGTCGCAAAGAGGAGAACCGCTATGAGCAAGGTTTCGATGATGGGGACGATCACGTGCCAAGACGGCAAGGCCGACGAGATGGAGGCGGTGCTCACGGCAATGGTCGAGGCAGCGCGTGAGGAACCCGGCGTCGAGATCTACTCGTATCACCGCGGCGAGGGGAACAACTTCTCGTTCTTCGCATTGTTGACCGACGCGGAGTCGATGCAGAGCCACGGTCAGAGCGACGGCATGAAGGCCGCAATGGCTGCCTTCATGCCGCTGATGGCGGAGCCGCCCCAGATGTCGCCGGCCACGCCCATCGCCGCGATCGGCTTCGAGGTCTGAGACCGAGCTCGGAGCAACGGAGGAACGGGGGCGGCGGCGAAATCCAGTTGGCCGCGCAGTAGCCGTGTACGAGAATGATGCCGAGGTCGAAATCGAGGTTCTCGAGGCCGAGGAACCGAGCGACCCGCGCGCCTACTCGCGGCCCCGCATGATCTCCACCCCGTCGCCGCTGAGGTGGTCGAGCGCGGCCTTCCGACCGGTCATCGCAAGAGTCATGTGCTGAGCTGTCCCCTCGACGCGGGGACCGTCGCCGTGGGACCACTCGCCGTCGGTCAACGCGAGATGCAGCCCCTCGATGCGCTGTTTGCACCCCAGCGCCGGCTGCACATCCTTGAGGTAATCGAGCCCGGCGATGTAGTGGTCGGTAGGGAACGCGAGCGGCCGACCGACGCCCTCGGATATATCGCCGGCATGTACCAGCACCTCAGCCAGGATGCCCATCGGCTTGAGCCCGGGTGGCGTGTTCCGAGACGACGCCCCAGCGCCCATGGCCTCGGCGATCTGCTGCGGTGACTTCTCACTGGTGATGCGGCCGACCATCTTGGCCGAGAACTTGTCGAGATTGAATCCCGACCCGAGGAAGTTCAGGAAGATCTTTCCCTTCGACACGGTCGGGATGACCAGCATGTGGGCGGCCACCTCTTCGACGGTCCAGTCGGCGCACAACGACCGCGCCTTCCATTCCTCGGCGGAGAGCCCCGAGAGGTACTCAGCCAGAGCCCGACGGTCGGCTTCGATCATCGGCCACGGGTCCATCACATCCTCCTCTGCCCTTGCGACCACAGTAATACCCCATCGGAGGCGACGTCGGGGGTCCTTTCCGGCCATACGTCCGTCAGCGACGTCGACCCCGTGAGCGTCGATCGGCGGTGACCACCAACGCCCTACCGGCTACGAGCAGCACCAATGCTGCGACGAAGAGCGGCATTACGTCGGTGCCGGTGAACGCCAACTCCGGTGGTGGCCCGGGCGGCGATGTTTCGACAGGGGCAGGCGTCGCACTCGCAGGCGGCGCCTGGGGTGGCGCCAGGACGGGCGTTCCTGTCGGCGCGACCGTCACCACGACGGTCGCCGACACGGTGTCGACGCTGTCGCTGATGG
>JAHEJN010000161.1 GCA_024638845.1 Acidimicrobiales bacterium
GGCGGTGCCGGTTGATCCGGGCACCTACGGAGCCGGAGAGACCCTGTTGTCGGGTTACACCTTCGAGGGATTCAGCGGCGACTGTGACGTCAACGGTGATACGACGGTGGCGCTCGGTGAGTCCAAGACCTGCACGCTGACCAACAATGATCAGCAGGCGTTTATCACGGTCGTCAAGACGGTGATCAATGACAATGGTGGTTCGGCAGCTCCTGACGACTTCAACTTGACGTTGGACGGGAACGCCACCACTTCGGGTACGGCGGTGCCGGTTGATCCGGGCACCTACGGAGCCGGAGAGACCCTGTTGTCGGGTTACACCTTCGAGGGATTCAGCGGCGACTGTGACGTCAACGGTGATACGACGGTGGCGCTCGGTGAGAGCAAAACCTGCACGCTGACCAACAACGACATCGCACCGAAGCTGACCCTCATCAAGGCGGTCGAAAACGGCGCCAATCCGGGTGGGACTGCGTCCGCAACCGATTGGACGCTGACGGCGACCGGCCCGACCGGGTTCTCCGGTCAGACGGGCGTGATGAGCGACGCCGAGTTCGATGCAGGCTCCTATGACCTGTCCGAAACCGGTCCCGCCGGCTATCTGGCCAGCGACTGGGTCTGTGTCGGTGGTACGCAGGACGACGGTGACACCATCAGTCTCGGCTTGGCCGAAGAGGCGACGTGCACCATCACCAACACGGCGATGGGCATGACCAGCCTGCTCAAGCTCACCAACGGCATTGAAAGCCAGACCATGATCTGGAACTTCACGCTGACGGGTCCGAGCGTCGACGAGAGCGATTCGTCGCCTCCGACCACAGTGGACTTCGCCGGTGTCAAGCTGATTCCGGGTGAGGTATACACGATGTGCGAGACCGGCATTCCGGCCGGTTGGACGCTCGAGTGGCAGGTCGACACCGATGGTGACGGCGTTCCCGACACCATCATCCCGATGGTGGCCGGAGTGAACGACGATCCCGTTGGACCGGACGGCTACAGCCGGGTGTACGACCCGAATTACGTAGCGCCTCCAGGACAGTTCACGAACGACACCCGTTGCGTGAACTTCGTGACCGATGTCGGCGAGACTCTGGCGTTCCAGATCGACAACCAGTTCCCGGGAGGCGACCCTCGCACAATCGGGTTCTGGAAGAACTGGAACACCTGCACAAGCGGCAACCAGGCGCAGACGGCCGCCAACAACGGCGGTCCGACCGAGGGCTGGTTCATCCTCAATGACCTGCTCAACAACCCGGGCTACACAATCGGGATCCTGGATCTCGGAGCGGACGACTGCGAAGACGCAGTCAACATCCTCGACAAGCGGGACATCGACAGCGGCAAGAAGAAAGCGAGTGACGCCGCCTACGGGCTCGCGGCGCAACTCCTCGCCGCTCAGGTGAACCTATCCGCAGGTGCTGAGACGTGCACCGCCGTGGTAGATGCGGTCAATGCAGGGCAGACCCTGCTGGCGAGCATCGACTTCGACGGCACGGGCAACTACTTCAAGGGCAAGGGAGCCGGAGCGCTGAAGGCCGAGGCAAACGCGCTGGCGGCCACGCTCGACGCCTACAACAACGGAGACCTCTGCAACTAGCTGACGGCAGCAAACGGACATAGGGAAGGGCCCGACCATCGGTCGGGCCCTTCTCCGCGCACGGCCGGACGCATGTCTCCGCCGTGGGCATGATGATCCTGTGGCGGTGCACGCCGCCGAACTGCTCGACCTGGCGAACGACAAGCACATAACCGTCACCGTCGGGTAGTCCTGCTCGGTGTGGTTGCGACTGCCGCCCCCCGCGGTCAGTGAAATGGCGCCTCTTAGCGCCACGAGTGCGACCGGGGCCGCGGTTGCGCTGGTTCGTTCGGACCCATGCTTTCGGACCCATGCCTTCAAGCTTTTTGCCCACGCCTCCGATGACCCCGCATAGCTGAAGCCCCGACGGAAAACGGCGCGCCGCCTGGCGCGCCCACCCCGAAGCTTCCAGGAGAAGAGCATGCGCAGAATCGTGATCCTCGTGTCGGTCCTCGGTCTGGTCGTGTCGTTGACGGCGGCGTCGGCCAGCTACGACGACCCCGGCCAGGACTTCGACCTGGCGTCGGCCGGCTACGATGACCCCGGCCGGGACTTCGTCCTGGCCGACTTCGACCTGGCGAGCCCGGCCGACGCGGCCGTCGATGGTCACGACCACTCGACCCATGACGACTTTTCGACCGAAGTCGCCGGCCACAGCATCGAAGCCGCCGCCCTCGACACGCCGGCGGCGGGCCATCTGCCCGACAATGACCATGCCCGGGGCCTCGTGTTCGACGGGCTGCGTCCCGGTGCGCAGGACGGTCCCTGCGGTGGCGCCTACGAGATCCCGTTGCCCAACGACAAGGTGGTGTGTACGCACGGGCCCGATGCCGGCCCGGCCGGCGTCGACGTGCGCGCCGAACGCTCGGTCGCCGATCTCGCTGCTGCGGCCGCGGACGCGGGTGGAACCGCAGCCGAAGCGGGCGCCGGCATGCCCTGCATCGGCGACGGGGTGAGCGGCAGCCGCGTGCAGGCGATCTACGCGGTGGCCTCCGACCGCACCGACCGCTACGCCGAGATCGAGCCGCTCATCGAGCAGTGGGCCGGCGCCGTCGATGAGGTTTTCGCCCACAGCGCCGCGCAGGTGGGCGGCGAACGTCACGTCCGGTTCGTGACCGACGCGGGGTGCGGCCTCGCCGTGGAGAGGGTGGTCCTCTCACCGTTCGGCGACGACACGATGTGGACCACCATCAACGAGCTTGCCGCGCTCGGCTACGACCGAGACGATCGCAAGTACCTGATCTGGATGGACGCCGCCGTGTACTGCGGCGTCGCCCAGACCTACCCCGACGACCAGCCCGGCCAGGACAACCTGTCGAACGTGCGCTCGGGGTTCGCGAGGCTCGATCAGGGCTGCTGGGGCGGCACCCACAGCGTCGAGGCCCACGAGCTGGTCCACGCCCTGGGCGGCGTGCAGCCGTCGGCGCCGCACGCCACTGCCCAATTCCACTGCACCGACGAGGAAGACCGACTCTGCTACAAAGACAGCGCCGACGTGGTGTTGACCTTCGACTGCCCGGTCGACAACGCCCGCTACCTGGACTGCAACCACGACGACTACTACCACCCGAGCCCATCCCCAGGGTCCTACCTCGACAACCACTGGAACGTGGCCGACTCGGGCTTCCTCCACGCCGGCGCCGTCGGCGACCCGGTTCCGCCACCGCCACCTACCAACGTGCCGCCGGAGGTCTCGGCGGTCGCACCGGCCTCGACCATGTTGGGGGATGGCGCGGCGCTCGATGGCACGGTGAGCGACGACGGCATGCCCGGTCCGTACGCGGTCACGTGGTCGCAGGTGTCGGGTCCGGGGACGGCGACGTTCGCTGAGGCGGGAGCAGAGGACACAGCGGCGTCGTTCTCCGCGCCGGGAGTCTATGTGCTGATGCTGATGGCCGACGATGGTGAGTTGACCGGTGACGACTCGGTCACGGTCACTGTCGAAGAGGTGGCTCCGCCCCCCGCTCCGACGTCGACGACGGAGACCTTCTCGGGGAGCATCACCCGGAAGTGGTCGACCCGCACGTTCGAGACGACAGTGGCCGACGGGCCCGCCGACGCCTCGCTCACCTTCAGCTCTGGTCGCGGCAAAAAGGCCGCGACGGTGGAGCTCACTCTGAACATCTACGACGCCGCCGACGACCTGGTCGCAACGTCAACCGGGCGGAGCCCGGTGGAGCTCTCGCTGACACTCGGGGCCGGGACCTACACCTGGGAGGTCACCGGCAGCAAGACATCCTTCTCGCTCGAGGTCACCCACATGACCTCGTGACCGGGGTAGCGGCGGCTGACCCGCCTCGCTCGGGCCCGAGATCACCTACCGGTCAGAGAACCGGAGTCCGCAAGGAATCAAGGAGGCCCGGCACGAGCGCCGGGCCTCCCTGCGTGTCATTCAAGACTTCGGACCATGCTTTCAAGCTTTTGCCCATGCCTCCGATGACTCCGAATCCTTCGTCAGAACTCACCGGCCAGACGGAACCGGATCTGGCTTGTCTCCGATGTTTTTGACTCAGTCGATGAGTTCATGGAACGTGCCCGCCGCAAATGACCGTCCCTCGAAAGCTCGCATCCCTACTTTTCCCTCGGAAGTAGGGATACTCAGCGGTAAACAGTAGGCACCATCAGTCGGCATTTCACCAGGTCAGAGGGCACAAACGGCCCCAGCGGTCACCAGTGGACAAGTCCAGATCAGACCCACGACATCTTCGAAGGCACCGAGCAGATCCAGCAGCTGGTGATCAGCCGGGCGATCTCGGGGATGCGAATCGAGTAGGTCTGACCTGCTGGTTTGGGCCGACGGTCACAACGGTCGCCA
>JAHEJN010000162.1 GCA_024638845.1 Acidimicrobiales bacterium
CCGACGCTGGCCAACGTCTCGCCCAGCGTGCCACCCACGATGAGGGCGGCAACGACGGGAAGGTAGACCGCCATCGCGAGGTCTTCGATCACCAGCAGGTTCAACACCGCCGGAGTCTCCCGGAAGCCGAGCCGGCCCAGATCGGCCAGCACCTTCGACACGACACCCGACGAGGAGATCCAGGTGACGCCGCCGAGGAGCACGCTCGCGAGCGGCGACCAGCCGAGGACCAAGCCCAACGCCACGCCGGGAGAGGCGTTGAGCAGCATGTCGACCAGTCCAGGCGGTACACCGGTTCGGAGCCCTTCACGGAGCTCGACGTCGCTGTACTCGAGCCCGAGGGTGAACAACAGCAGGAGCACGCCGATCTCGGCCGTCAACGAGATGAATTCCTCACTGACGTCGAGCTGGACCACTCCGCCGTCGCCCAGCGCCAGGCCGGCGATCAGGTAGAGCGGCACGGCGGTCATGCCGAGGCGCCCGGCCACGCGCGAGAGGATGGCCAGGCCGAGGGCCAGCGCGCCGATCTCGATGAACGCAAGAGCGGCCTCCGCGGAACCGGCAGCGAGGATCACGGTGGGGTCAGGGGCTCAGGAGCAGGCGCAGGGCGGCGAGACCCTCGTGGGTTCCGACGGCCACGACCACGTCTTCGGCTTCCAACCCGAACTCGGGCGGCGGTGCCGGAACCGATCGATGGTTGCGGATGACCGCCACGATCGATGCCCCTGTCCGCGTGCGGAATGCGCCGCCACGAATGGTGGTGCCGACGACTGGTGACCCCTCGGGAAGCTCGACCCACTCGATGGCGAGCCCTTCGATCTCCTGCTGGACGGCGGCCAGCGTCTCGGTGACATGGCTGGCGCCGAGAAGCTCGGCCAACGTCCTCGTGTCGCCACCGGACAACCGCACCACCGACGAACAGGCATCGCGGTCGACCTCGTCGTAGACGAGGATCTCGCGGCGGCCGTCGTGTTGCACTATCACGCCGACTTCTTGACCCGCCTCGGTGGTGAACTCGTGGCGTACCCCGACGCCTGGCAGCTTGGTCTCGCGCACTGTTCCCATGTACTCCAGTCTGCCAAATCGACGAGCGGTTGCGGGCCGAGCCGTACCCCGTGATCGTCGATCACCTCGCCGCGATGGAATCGCCGGGCGCCGAGCCCGACGCCGGGAGAGCTAGGTTTGCGGCCATGCGCGCCAGCTCGCATCGCAGGCTCGACAAGTACGTGCTGTTGCCGCTGTTGGCGGCCGGAATCGGCGGCGTAGCCGCCATAGCCGGCGCGGTCGGCGACCAGGAGCGCATCACCGACGCGTGGTACGGAGCCGAGGTGGCCGCCGACGGCTCGGTACGGGTGACCGAGTCGATCACCTACGACTTCGGGGCCACGTCGCGCCACGGCATCTTCCGCGATGTCCCCGGCCTCGACCCCCCCGCCAGCGCCGGCGACATCCGGGCCAGCTCGCTCACCGCACCCGATCAGTTCGTGCTCGAATCGACCACCGTCGGCGGCGAGCCCGCCACCCGCATCCGCATCGGTGATCCCGGACGCACGATCATGCAGGACCACACCTACCTCATCGAGTACCCGCTGCCCCCGCTGTTCCAGGACGGTGAGCTGGCCTGGGATGCTCACGGCACATACTGGTCGGTGGGAGCCGAGGAGGTCGAGGCCCACGTGGTCGGCGCCAACGAATGGCGCAACCTCCGCTGCTTCACCGGATCGCCCGGCTCGCTTTCGATGTGCGACATCGACCAAACCGAGCCGGGGCACCTCGTGGCCACGGCACGCGGGCTCGGATCGGGCGAGGGGCTCACCATCTATGCCCTGCCCGACACGCCGCTCGAGCGGGCGCCGGCGCTTCCCGAGGCACCCACGGACTCCGAACAACGTGGATTCGGCATCCTGACCACCGGCCTCACGGGGGCCGTTGTCGCTCTCGGCGCCACTGTGCCGGTGAGTGTCTGGGCTCGGCGGCGCGGTAGGGAGGAGGCGCCGATCGGCGGCCCCGCCGATGTGGCCTTCTTCGACCCCGACGAGCTGGTGAGCTCGCATCGTCGCATCGACGCCGCCGATCTCGAGGAAATGGCAACCACGGAGTTCCAGGCCCCGCGCGGCATCTCTTCGGTGGTCGGTTCGATCGTGCTCGACGAGTCGGTCGGTAGCCAGATCTTCACCGCTTGGCTGCTCGAATCGGCCATTCGTGACGAGATCGAGCTGATCCCCGACCCCGAGAAGAAGAAGAAGGCGACCCTGCGCCGAGGTGAGGCGGCGGCACCCCCCGAGGTCGAGGCCATACTCGCCTCGCTGTTCGCCGGTCGAGACGAGGTCGAGCTCGGCACGTACGACAAGCCCGTCGGCAAAGCTGCAACCGAGCTCTCGTCGATCCTCACCGACTGGATGCCGAACAGCGGATTCTGGAACCCGCGGGGCAACCACCGACGCAACAAGACGATCCTCTTCGGGGTGCTCGGTCTCGTCGTCGGTCTGGCCGTGTTGGCCCTCGGCGGTTTCCTGGCCGCGCGAAATGCCAACGCACTCTGGGTCGGCTTCGTGATCGTCGGCGCCGCGTCGGCCGGCGCCGCGATGGCTGCCCTCGTGCGGTCGTGGGAGCTCAAGATCCGGTCACCGCTCGGGTCGGCCACCTGGCTGCAGGTCGAGTCGTTCCGTCGGTTCCTGCACCACTCGGAGGCGAGACACGTCGAGATCGCCGCCGGCTATGGCATGTTGCGCCAGTACACCGCTTGGGCGGTGGCTCTGGGAGAGACCAGTGCATGGACCAAGGCGGTCGAGGCCGCCATCCGCGACAACCCCGCTCTCAGCAGCAGCTACGCAGGTGACCTGGCCTTCGCGTCGTCGGCGTCGTCGGTTTCCTCGTGGGTTTCGAGCACCTCGACCGCTCCGAGCAGCAGCGGCGGAGGGGGCGGTGGTGCCGGCGGCGGAGGCGGCGGTGGCGGGGGCGGCTCGTGGTGAGGCTCAGAGTGCAGCCGCCGGAGCCCACGTCGAGTGGGTTCTTTTTGCGAGTACCACTCCACAAACCCACGAGCGCCGCGTCTATGAGAGAATGGTCGACGGTGCGAGCCGAGAACGAGCGGCCGGACCCGGTGGCCCGGACCGCAACGACCCGAACGGCGAGGAGCAGGCGCACCCGCCGGCTCCTGGTCGATGGACTCCGTGCCCACATCCGCGCCACCGGTTCGTTCACCGCCAACGAGATCTCGGCCAGGGTCGGCTGCTCTCCCGCCACCTTCTACAGCCATTTCGCCACCAAGGACGACGCGCTGGCCGCCGCGTTCGAGTCGGTGCTCGGCGATGTCGTCGACCTGTGCCGTTCGATGCTCGATCTCGATCGATTCGAGTCGCCCGGTGTCGAGGCCGCCGTCGTCGCGTTCGTCGACGCCCAGGCTGACCTGTTCCGACGCGAGTCACCGCTGTTCCAGCTCGCCCTCAGTCGTCTGTCGTCGCATCGGGGCATCCGGAGCGCCTATCGAAGTGCTGAGGCAGAAACCCTCGCTCACCTCGAGGCCGTGGTCGTCGAAGGTCAACGACTCGGCCTGGTCACCGATGGCGAGCCCCGCGTGATCGCCGAAACGGTCCTCGTGCTGGGCGAAGGGCTCAACAACCCACGGATTCTTCGACCAGGAGCCGGGCCGATCCGGGCCGAGGTTGCCGCCGCCATGGTGGCGGTGCTGACGAGATGACGACCGGAGGTAGCAACCTTCACGGCGTCTCGTCGACGTCCATCGTCGACGGGGTGAGCTGACGGGCCGCCGCTCAGGGAGCAGGGATCGAGTCGAGCACGGTCGGCTCGAACAGCGCCGCGGCCGGGTCGAGGGCCGACCCCACCACGACCATCTCGGGATCGGGCGGTAGGGGGCCGAACAGGACCGTCGGCAGGGGCACCGCCTCGAAGAAGGGCAACGGTGTGGCTTCGAACGGCGGCAGCTCGCCGAGGCGCAGATACCCCGCCGCCTGAACGTCGTCGATGGAGCAGGCGAGGCCGGGGCCCGGCTGATCGCGACCCCGGACGATGACTGAGACTGGAGGAGCGAAGAATCCGGAGCCGTTGTCGTCGACGAAACCGGTGAGCGTGCCGAGCACCACGAGGCACCGGCCGTCGAAACCGGGCAGAGGATCGACTTCGACCATTCCGGCAATCGTGCCCTGCCAGGACACTCCGTAGAAGTCGGCTCCGACGTCGAAGGCGGCCGAGGGCCCGTTGCCGACGGCGCTGAGCTGTCGACCCACTGCGGCTGAGGGTCCGGGCTCGCCTATCGGCGCCGCCACCACGTCGGCGAACTCGTCGGGAACGTACGCAACCTGCTGGCCCGCCCCGTCGCCGACCACCAGCGCCTGCACACCGGCATCGACGCCCGGCGGCAG
>JAHEJN010000017.1 GCA_024638845.1 Acidimicrobiales bacterium
TGCCACCAGAGCCGCTCGAAGAACCCGGGGTCCGCGTCGTCGATGTCACCGATCGAACGGTGCCCGTCGATCGCTTCGAACATGCGCCTCTCGTCGGAGCTCACGAACAGCACCAGGTCAGGGTACGTGTGTGCTCGGTTCAGCAGAGCTGCCGCGGCACCGGGTGCCAGGTTGCGCTCCACGGATGTGGCCGGCGCAGTGCGGATCGGCACGAAGTGCCGCCATCGATCGCCTTCGAAGTCGACCTCATCGGTCGTGTCTGCGGGGTGACGGGCGATGAAACTGTGGCGAGTCATGGTGCCCCGGAAGAGCTCCATGGCCGCGTACTGGTCCGACGGGTGCAGGGCGGCGATCCGGGGGCCATGGGGCAGGCCCCGGAGAACACCACACTGCGGCAGGTAGGGGGCCTGGCGCACCCATCGGCTGAACTGCAGGCCGGCGTTCTCGACGTAGTCCAGGAGCTGGGGGACGGAGTACGACCGGTCTCGCGGATGTAGCAGCGCGTCGGCGAGGGCGTCGCGATCCTCGAAGTCCGGGGTGTTCCTCAGCAGGTGCGAGAGCGGGTGCCCCATCGGCAGCTCTCTGAGCGACGCAACCAACTCGTCGATGTCGCCTGGCTCGGCACGGACGCCCAGCAGTCGGCAGTACTCCTGGATCATCGTGATGCCGGTGCGGCCGTATGGCGCGTAGAGCATCAGCGACATGGCACCGGTCGGAGCCAGAACCTCGCGCAGGGCATCGAGGCCGGCGGCGGGGTCGGCGAGGTGGTGGAGCACGCCGGTGCAGACGATCTGGTCGAACGACGACTCCAGTTCCGCCGCCTGTTCGATAGGGAGTTGTCGCAGTTCCAGGTTGGCCAGCTCATGGCGCTCCGCCAGAGCAAGTGTCTCCTGTATGCCGGTGGCACTGACATCGATGCCGACCACACGGGCTCGGGGATAGCGCAGCGCATATCGGGCCGCCTGGGACGTCCCGCAGCCGGCCACCAGAATCGAGTGGTCGTCTCGGAACGGCATCGCCGACCACATCCGATGATGCTCGACGCGGCGCCTGCGGCCGTCAGCCCAGTCGGCCGCCTGGCGCGTGAGATCGGCTACCGGCGGCGGATAGGGGTGTCGGTCGTAGAACGTCGTGACCTCGTCGGGGTCACGGGTGGTCATGGCGACGGGAACACGGTGGTCCAGTCGTCGCGCATGCTGACCTGGACCCAGCCCAGGCGTGTCGCCGTCGCTTCGACCGGCTCGCTCGCCGCGAACGTGCCGGCCACGCTCTGGTAGGCGTACTCTCGCTCGGCGTCGTCGTGGTTCACCAGCAGCGCCAGCGAGGGACCGTCGAGCGAGTTGGCGTGCTCCAGCATCTCGGCGTCGCCGGGGGAGTTGCCGGCGGCCAGTACCGGGCGCCGACCGAGCGCGATCTGGATGTTCGAGACCTTGGCTCCCCCTTCGTTGATCTCGCCCTGGGTGCGGTCGGATCGGACGAGGGTCGGCCGACCGTCAGGGTGGGTCAACATGTAGGTGATCAGTGTGCCCACGACTCGCTCCGGCTCGATGCCGTAGACCTGTCGACTGATCGCCCGCACGAACTCGGTGCCTCCACCCGTGACGATGCAGTTCGTGAATCCCTTCGCTTCCAGTGCCCGCAACAGCTCGAGCATGGGCGCGTACACCATCTCGTCGTACTGCATGCCGGTGGCCGGGTGTCGGGTCTCGGCGAAGAACGTACGCACCCGGGCTTCGAAGTGCTCCGGTTCCCGGCCTTCGAACAGAGCTACGAGCGCCGTCGCCACTCGTTCGATGCCGAGCTCGGCCATGGCGGCCTTGTCGCCGTTCAGTACGGCGTGGTATTCGGCAACATCCCGCAGGTCCGGCCGGTCGCTCACGGCGTGGTGGAGCTCCCAGGCGAAGAAATCCAGCTGGGGGTAGTGGGGCTTCTCACACCAGAGGGTGCCGTCGTTGTCGAACACGGCCAACCGCTGCCCGGGCGGGATGTCGTCGGCCACGTCGAGGAACTCGAGCAGCGCAGCTCGGGCGTCGCCTTCGCGCCATGAGGGCAGGACGGTTCCACCAGGCATCAGGCCACCCCTCTCGGGCAAGTTGGGAAAGGTCACTCACATTAGGTGGTCGACCAGGGGCATGCCCAGGCGCGTTGTGGGGCCTCGACGCGGTGAGCAGCGGCGCTCAGCGCGGGTCGGCCCAGCGCGACGAGACGTCGCTTCCGCCTTCGACGGTGAAGCGTCGGCCGCTCTTGAACAGGAGTGGATCGGGGGCGATCTTGCCGGCCGCGAGGCCCTCGCCCAGCTGGAAACCGGCAGCCTGTTCCACGAGTGGCGTCGGTGCGAACGAGAAGGTCTCGGCCAGCGTCGCGATGTCGGCCGCCGAGTTCATCCTCATCAGCAGGAGATTGTCGCACTGCGAAAGGACGTTCCGGTGAACCTTGCTCGGTCGTTGGGTCGACAACAGCAGGTAGATGCCGTACTTGCGACCCTCACCGGCGATGCGAACGACGTGCTCGGTGGCGAGTGCCTGGTTCGCGTCGATCGGATCCTGTGGACACACGTTGTGGGCTTCGTCGATGACGACGATGAGGGGCCGGCGGTGGTGGCGCTGTTCCCACAGGAACCCCAAGAGGGCGGCCGCCGCGATCGATCCCTCCTGGGCCGAGGGCAGGCTTCCGAGATCGGCCACGAGCATGCGCCAGTCCTCGGGCAGTACATCCATGACCGCCTCCTCACGACCGGCCCAGATCGACTGATCGGCCACCCCGAGATTCTGAATCCGCAGGCCGACCCGGCGGACGTCGTCATCGAAGGAGGCGCGGACGGCGGCCATGACGTCGTCGAGGGTGTATTCGGGCGTCTCGATGCTGCGCACGGTCCGGACGAATGCGTTGTACTCCTCGGCGTCGGCGATCGGATCGAGACCGAGCACCATGGTCTGCTGGCGGAACGACAGCCGCCCGTACGTGGCCCGGAGGCGATGGGGAGCACTTTCGCCGCCGAAGACGTGGATACGAGGGGCCTCCGACGCAAAACGGGTCGCGAGCGCTTCGTACTCGTCTCCGGGGAGACCGGTGTCGGCCTGCGGCCGCATCGACTCGAGGTTGACGTAGTCGGAGTTGGGATCGATGGTTGCGATGCGGATGTCGGTTTCGAGCAACAGGCGCTCGAGGACGACGCCCAAGGTATAGGTCTTGCCCGAGCCCGACTGACCGCACAGGAACGTGTGGCGTCCGAATCCCTTGGCGTGGAGCAGGGCGGGCACCGCGGGCATCCGCTGGATGCTCCCGAGCGCGAGTGCCGCCGACGAACCCGTTCTCGCGCCGAAATGGGAGGCGACCGCATGGTGGTCGGCGGCGGCGATCACAGCCTCGAACGCGTGCGGTTCGGCAGCCGCGTCCGCGTCTGCGGCCGGGAGATCACCCAGGAGATTCCCGCGGCCGGTGACGACCCTTCCGCCGCCGTCGGCTTCGACGGACACGCGGAGAACCTGGCCGAGGCGAACGTGATCCTCGGGCCCGGTCAGCGTGACGTATGAACCGGTCGGGAACGCCTGGTCGAGCGACGTCTCGAAGGTGAAGGTCCGACCGTCGATCGAGTACGCGCTCGCAGTCATGTCAGCCGCCACCGCTACGGAATGGCCGCTCCCGACGCCGATGCACCACTGAGCAGCGCCGACACGAGTATCCCGAGCGGCAGCGTTCCCCAGTACGAGAGGCCGAGGCCGACGTTGCCGAGGAACAACATCAACAACCAGGTCGCGGGAAAGGTCGCGATCAAAAGGACGACCAGGGCAGCGATCAGGACTCGGATCATGGCGGGCTCTCTCTCCGGTTCGACGAACGGTGTCCATCGAAGCACAGGCGGTCCGCGAGGAGGTCGATACCCGCCACCGTCGAGGTTCGCGGTACGGTGCGCGGGTGCTCATCTTGGGAATCATCGTTTTCGGCATGGCCGCAGGAGCCCTTGCGCAGATGCTGCTCGGTCGGTCCGGTCGCAGGATCGACTGGGGAATGGCCCTGATCGCCGGGCTTGCCGGCTCCTTCGTCGGCGGTCTGCTGGCCAGCCTCATTGCCGGCGATGGCCTCTCGCTTCGACCCAGCGGGCTGATCGGATCGATCGTGGGTGCGGTCGTCGTGAGTGCCATTTGGCTGCGCGTCGATACCGAAAAGGCGGCCGAAGCCAAGCGTTCACGACGTCGCTGACGACGCTCGCCGCTCACATGGCGTCAAGGGTGGGTGAGCCAGCTCCGCTGTCGGCGATGGGTGGCACCCGCACCCCTCGATGGCGCATGTGGACACGGTGGACGCCGTAGGCCAGCACGCCGAGCGGAATCGGAAGCCAGTAGGAGACGAGGCGATAGGCCAGCGTTGCGGTGGCGGCGTCGCCGGCGCTGAGCCCGGCCAGCACGAGGGTTCCCGCGAGGCCGGCTTCGACGAATCCCAACCCGCCGGGCGTCAGCGGGATCTTGCCGAGCAGCGAAGCGGTCACGAAGGCCAGCATCAGTACCGACGACGTGTCGTCGTGACCGGTCCCTCGTACCGCCATGACCAGGGCCAGGTAGTCGAAGCCCCACTTGCCCACACTGGCGAGCGCGACCAGATGCCAACGGTCGGCGAGGTATGAGCGGATGAGATCGCGGGAGTCGAGCAGGCGTTCGGAACGAGACGGCGCGAGTGGGTCGAAGCGTCCCACCAGACGAGCGATCCGGTCCGCCACTCGACCGAGGGCGATGACGGGCCGGTCCCAAGCGAGCAGCAGTCCCCCGATGACCGCGGCGGCGACGAAGGCGATGGCCGCGACCACGGCACCGTTCAGCAGCGCCGAGTCGATGGGTGGTCCCGAGAGGATCGCCGGGACGGCCACAACGGGCATGGCGAACAGCACGGCGAAGTTCAGGAGCGTCGCGACGGTCAGGCCGGTGCCGGCGGTTGCGGCGTTGATTCCGCCGTCGTTGAGGAGCCGGTACTGCACGGCAGTGGCGGTGGCCGAACCTCCCGGGAGAATCCGTGAGACGGCCGAAGAGGCGAGCTGAGAGCTCGCCATCAGGACCCAATCGGTTGAGCGGAGACACAGGCCCAGCAACACCCAGAAGCACACGAGGCTCAACAGGATCAGCCCGGCCATGGCCAGCAACGACCCCTCCCGCAGTCGCTCCAGCTCGGGCCACGAGCTGAATGTCTCGATCACGCTCGGCATGACCAGGTATATGGACACCGCGGTGATCGCGAGCAGGAGCGCACGCTTGGCGAACATGCTCCATCGCTTCATCGATCCTCTCCACCAGTGAGCTTCGCCTCGTCGACACTCAGCACCTTCACGAGCTGCATGCCGCCGAGGAGGATCTGAGCTTGGTAGTACACCCAGCTGATGGCGGCGAGGATCGCCCCGAAGGCCCCGGCCACGGACGCTCCGCCGAACTCCCGCAGGTACCAGCCGATGACAACCGTGCCGGCGGCCAGGAGCAGCGCGGTGGCGATACCCGCGATCAGCGCCACCCGCCAGGCCACCCGAACCGGCGGAAGGAACCGGAAGAGCAGGGCCAGGGCCAAGGCCAACGATGCCCACGACGCGACGCCGGCGAGCGTCGTGGCGAGGGTGTCGAGCAGCTCGATCTGGACCGGCAGCAGCGCCTCGGCCACACCGCTGACCGCCGACACCGCCAAACCGGCGATGAGCACGGCGCCGGTGCCGAGAACCATCAAGAAGGCGACCAGCCGGCGTCGGATCGTGTTCCACACCCCGGAGCCGACCGGCACGTCCCAGATGACGTTGATCGCGTCGATGAGAGCCAGGAAGAACACCGACGCGGCAAACAGCAACGTGCCCAAGCCGATGAGACCGAGTCGTGTCTGGGTCGAACTGGTCGAGATCGCCTCGGCCACGGAACCACCGAGGCTCTCGGAGTCGACCACGCCCAGTTCGTTCAGCCGTTCGGTGATGTAGTCCTGAACCTCGGCTGTACCGAAGAGCCACTCGGCCAGCGCCGCGGTGATGGCAAGAAGGGGAATCACCGCGAACAAGGCGTAGTAGGCGAGGCCGGCACCGAGGCGGAGCGTGCGGTCCTCGCGCCAGGCAGCGTAGGTCCGCGTCCCGATCCGATGGATCGGTGCGATAGCGCTCGTCACGGCTGAAGTATGGTCGCCGCCGGTCGCGGCAACAACCGGACGGCGACGAGGTGGCTGCAGTAGCTTGACGCCGATGAGGTTCCTGATTCGGCTCGGTATCACCGCCGGCGCGCTGTGGATCGCCGCTGAGGTGATCCCACGCGCCGAGTTCGACGGACGTTTCGTCGACCTCCTCCTCGTTGCCTTGATCTTCGGCCTGGTCAACGCCCTCATCCGACCGGTCGTCAGGCTCCTGACCTTCCCGATCAACGTGCTCACCCTCGGTCTGTTCACCCTCGTCGTGAACGGATTGATGCTGCTCATCACCGCCAACTTCACCGATTCACTGAACTTCGACGGAGGTTTCTTCGCTCGGCTCGGTGCCGCGATCCTGGCCTCGCTCGTCGTGAGCATCGTCAGCGTCGTGTTGAGCATGCTGTTGCCCGACGGCCGGTAGTACGACCGCCCGCCCGTCGGGGCGCCATTTTTTCGGGGAACCATTCGGGGTCACCGGCGCGACAGTGGAGGAGATGGACCTCGACTCGTTGAGCGACGCCGATCTGATTCGTGCGGTGGCGGCTCACGATCGCGGTGCGCTGCGGATCCTTCACGAACGCCACTCGCCGTGGCTGGTGGCACGACTCCGCCGACGGTGCGGCGACGTCGATCTGGTCGCCGAAGCGGTACAGGACACGTGGATGGCGGTGTGGACGTCGCCGCGCTGGAACGGGAGCGGTGAGGTCGGCGCCTGGCTGTGGGGCATCGCCATCCGACGCCTCATAGGTGTGCAGCGCAAGCGCAACCGCTGGGCGCCACCCACGAAACGATCCGACGACGAACTGGTCGTATCGGCAGAGGACCGCGTGTTGTTGGGCGTGGAACACGGCGATCTTGCCGGAGCGCTGGCGTCGTTGTCGCCGGAGTTGCGCGCCGTCGTGCAAGCCACAGTGCTCGACGGGTTGACGACCAAAGAGGCAGCAATCTTGCTCGGCATCCCCAGGGGCACCGTGAAGAGTCGCGTGTCGCGGGCACGGGTCGAGCTGAGAGGAGCGCTCGCATGAGCGAATGGCACATCCCCGATGAGCTCATGGTCGGGTTCTCGACGAACCCGGGTGACATCGACGCCGCAACCGCGGCGTCGATCGAACTCCACCTGACGGCCTGTGGCGAGTGTCAGGCGGATCTGGCGGTGCTGGCCCGGCCAGCATTGCTCGACGCGATCTGGGCCGAGGTCCAGGACGGCGTCGATCGCGCCGGCGTCGGTTTCACCGAACGCTGGCTGAGCCGGCTGGGATTCGAGTCGGGACCGGCTCGGCTGCTGGCGGCCACGCCCGCCCTCCGGCTCGGCGCCGTGCTGGCCGTCGCGCTGATCGTTGCCGCCGTGGTCATGGTGAGTCGGGCCGCCGATGCCGGTGAGGCCTTCCTCGCGTTGGCGCCGGTGATCCCCACGGCCCTGGTGGGGCTGAGCTTTGCGCCAGGAGCGGATCCGGCAGGGGAGTGCGGCCTGGCCACACCGGTCTTCGGCTTCGGACTGGTGATGCGGCGGGCGCTGGGCATCGAGCTCGTTGCCCTCGTGGTTCTGGCCGTGGGTTCGCTGTTCGTCCCGATCGACGGGCTGCGAGCGCTGGGCTGGCTGCTTCCGGCGCTGGCGCTGTCGATGGGGACCTTGGCCGGAGGTGTGCGGTGGTCGGCACCGGCAACGGCAACCGCACTGACGACAGGATGGGTGGGCGTGCTCGTGCTGGCCCAGGCCACCTCGGCCCAGGCCAGCCTGATCGATTCGGCCGTGTTCGATGTCGCCGGTCAGACGGTCCTCGCGTTCATGGCCACCGCGGCGGTCTTCGTGGTGGCCACCAATCGACAGGTCTTGTTCCAGGAGGTCAAGCGATGACGACGACGATCACGGTGCGAGCGGTGACCAAGCGATTCGGTTCCACCATCGCGGTCGATGGGGTGGACCTGGAGCTCCGCCCGGGGGTGACCGGGCTCTTGGGTCCGAACGGAGCGGGCAAGTCGACGTTGATGCGCATGCTGGCAACCGTTGCCGCGCCCGACCGCGGGGCGCTCTCGATCTTCGGGCACGATCCGGCCACGCCGGGGGGCCGGCTCGAGATACGTCGACGTCTCGGCTACCAACCCCAGGAACCAGGGTTCCATCAGCACTTCAGTTGCTTCCAATTCGTCGACTACGTGGCCATCCTCAAGGAGTGGACCAACCGGCGAGACCGTCACGACGAGGTCCGGCGGGTCCTGGCCCTCGTCGGGCTCACCGACGTGTCGAATCGTCGCATCAGCCGGCTCTCGGGCGGTATGAAGCGACGGCTCGCGATCGCCCAGGTCTTGCTGGGCACGCCGGATCTATTGGTCCTCGACGAGCCGACGGCCGGGCTCGACCCCGAGCAGCGGCTTCGATTCCGGGAGCTCCTCGGCTCGGCGGCGCCGGGCGCGACTGTCCTGTTGTCGACTCACCAGACGGATGATGTCGCCGCCTTGTGCGCACGGGTCGTCGTGATGCTCGAGGGCAGCATGCGCTTCGACGGCTCACCAGCGGACCTCGCGGCGCGAGCGAGCGGACGGGTGTGGCTGGCCGATGAGCGCGATCCGCGTGCCTCGCTCGCCTGGGTCGGTGGCGACGGCCGCTGGCGCAACATCGGCGAGCTTCCGGCGAACACCACGCCGGTGGCGCCGACCATCGAGGACGGCTACCTCGTGCTCGCGGGCACAGCCCGTCCCTTCGAGGAATCGGCCGCATGAGCTGGGACCGGGTGGTGGCGCCGGCGGCGACCCTCGCGGTTCCGTCTGCCCTCACCCTGGTTCTCTTCGGCCAGCCCTACGGTGCGTTGGCGCTGGTGTTCTGTATCGGTTGCCTGGTCGTCATCGTCCATCGCGGTCGCCGGCGTCGCCGCGACGAGATCGACTGGCGAACGACCCCAACCCCGGCTCGCGCGGCGACGGTGCCCGCCAGGGGATCAGTGGTCGGGGCGCTGGCGCGGGTCGAGGCTCGCGAGCTCGTCCTCAGCTCCTGGTTCGGCGCAGGCGTCGGGTTCTGTGTGCTCTTCGCTTCGATTTCGATCACCGGCTTCGAACGCAGCTGGTGGCTGTCGGCCGCTCTCCTTCCACTACTCGTTCACCCCCTCTGCGGCATGACCATCATCGCCACGCACCGCAACGTCACCCGCGCCCGGCGCGACCACGCCGAGGAGTTGTTCGACGCCTGTCCCAGCGTTCCTGCTGATCGGACGGCGGCGCACCTGATGACCGCCGTCGTGCCGGTCGCGGTGGGGGCAGCCTTCGTCCTCGTCACCCTCGTCGGCGCCGCCATCGCCCTCGACCACATCTACGGGCCCATCGACGATCGTGTCGTGGCCGACGCCGCCATCGCCGGACTGGTGCTTCCGGCCGGCGCCACCGCGCTGGGCGTGTGCCTCGGCCGTCGAGTGAAGTTCGCGCTGGCGCCGTTCGTGGTCCTGCCGGTCATTGCCCTGCTCGATCTGGAGATGTGGGACCGTGGCTACGACGGCCGAGGATGGCTCGCCACCGGGCTGCCGTCGGGCCAGGTCGACTTCGTGTACCTCGAACCTCCAGTGGCAGGCCGGTTACTCTGGCTCGGCGGACTCGCCGTGCTGGTCGCCGGTCTCGCCTTCAGACGCGGAGAGCAGCGCGCCTCCACCGTGATCTCGATCGGTTCGGCCGTCGCCGTCGTCGGCCTGCTCCTGACCGTTCGACCGCTCACCGACGGCACCGTCGAGCGCCTGACCGAGTACGTGCTGGCCCCCCAAGCCCACGAAGTCTGCCGAAACCTCTCGAGCGACGTCGAAGTCTGTGCGCTCGAGCCCTATCGGGATCACGGTGCCGACGTCGCCGCCCACGTGGCGCCGGTCGCCGAGGCGATCCCGGTGGGTGCCGTCGATCATCCGGTGACCATGCGGCTGTTGGTGGGCGATGGCATCGACCAGCTCCCGAGCCAGGTGCAGCAGCGAATCGTACCGACGCCGATACCGCCCGGAACGGTGGCCCTGCCGTTCGGTCACAACTACGGCAGCCTCGACGAGGCTCGCTTTCTGCTGGCGGCCACCGCCGTAGGGCTCCCGACCGGTGAGTACGCCCCCGAGAACCTGCTGGTCGACGGACAGGCCCGCGGCGTGGTCATGCTCTGGCTCGCCACCGTCGAGCTCCACGGCGACGATGCCGTCGATCTGCTTCGTCCCGACGAGTACAACGACGCCACGCCCTCGGGTCAGGGTCACGTGTGGCCGGGCATCTGCAGCGCACGAGTCCAGTGGGCGCCCCAGGATCTGGTCGCGGCGCGGTCGGTCGTCGCGCTCGACGTGGGCACCGTCGAGGACGTGGTGGCCGCCGACTGGGAGCATTGGACCGCCGCCGATACCCCGACCGACGAGCTCCTTGTCGCGCTCGCGCTTCCCACGGTTGGTCCCGCAGATCCGATCGAACCGCTCGGCTCGCCGTGCTGAGAGCACCCGGACCGGCGATCGTCGCGCCGCTGACGCGGGCCATGGTCCGCACTCCCGTCGCCGCAATGGCAGTCCTCATTGCTGCTCCTTCGGTGTACGCCGCGGCCAGGGGTCATCACGACCTGTCGTTCCCCGTCACCGTGGCTTCCGTCGTCGGTGCCGCAACCGTCGCCTTCGCCGTCGACGATCCGGCCCAGTCGACCCTCACACCGTGTCCGGTGCCACGCTCGACCCGACGCTGGGCTCGCGGCGGTCTCATCTCGCTTGCGGTGGTTTCGAGCTGGGCGGTCGTGGTCGTGAGCGCCCACGCCGCCGACTACTCGCTCACACCGCTCCGACCCCGAATCGCCGAGACGGCCGCCGCCGCTGCGTTCGCTGTTGCCTTCGCGGCGCGGGCCGGGCGTGACGGATCCGACAGCCCCGGTCTCGCGGCGGTCACGGCGACACTGCTCACCTTCGCTGTGTCCAGCGGTCTGGGCCTCACCATCACCTGGCTGCCCCAGCTGGGTCATCCACAGCATGCCACCCGGTGGTGGGGCGTGGCCTTCGCCGCCGCCGCAGCTGCGTGGTGGTGGTCTCGCGATCCATCGGCTCGGATCCGCCCACGGCGTTGCCGCCAGGCCGACGACCTTCCCTGACACCCTCGCGGAACACGCGTGCGGTGTGACGTTCGACTCTGCGGACAGCCGCTCGGGTCGTGCACCATGCAGGTATGGACGAGATGAGCAGCGGTGGTCTGGAAGAACTGTCGGTCGAGGAGTGCGAGCGCCTGCTCGAGAAGTCGCCCATCGGCCGGGTGGGCTTCCGATTCGCCGGCAAACAGGTGGTGTTGCCGGTCAACTACCGCTATGTCGATGGCGTCATCCTGTTCCGAACGCTGTCGGGGCAGAAGCTCCACGCGGCCGCCGCCGCCCAGCAGGTCGGCTTCGAGGTCGACCAGTGGAACGAGGAGTCTCGCAGTGGATGGAGTGTTCTGGTGAAGGGACACTCGGAGCGGGTGATCGACCACGACTCCCGGCTAATCGCCGACGGAATCGGACCCCGCCCATGGGCCGAAGAAGCGAAGACGGGCGAATGGATCCGCGTCGTGCCCGAGGAGATCACCGGGCGCTGGCTGTCGTGACGGAGGGGGAACGAGCGCCCGACGGCTACTCGAGGTAGTAGGTGCCGTCTCGTGCGACCACCTTGCGCCGCCCGAGCGGCAGGATCGAGGTCAACACCTTGAAGGCCGCACCGAGGCCGGGGATCTTGGCGAACACCCCCTGGGGGCCGAGCACCATCTTGCCGGTCTCGACGTCGTACTTGGCGCCGTGCCACGGGCACGTGAGGCACCCGGCATCGTCGATGCTGCCGTCGGCTAGATCGGCCATGAGGTGGCGACACCGCCGGGCGACGGCGAACATCTCGCCGTTGCTGTTGCCGACCGCGAAGCGGTCGACGCCCGCAAGCACTCCCGGTGTGAAATCGGCAACAGGTCCTGCTTCGATTGCGTCGGGCATCGGCTGCGCCTCTCGTCGGCCGGTAGGAGCTGCACCGACCCTAGGCGAAGGACGGGCGTCAGGGAGGCCCGAGCTCTTCGGCCAGGGCGGCGAGAAAGGGTCCGACGTCGGTGACGATGCCCATGGCTTGGTGACTGCCCCGGTCGGCGAGCTTGGTCACGACGGCCTGGTTGATGTCGACACAGAACGTGGTGACGCGGGCCGGCAACATGTTGCCGGTGGCAATCGTATGGAGCGTGGTCGCCAGCATCAAGGCAACCGTGACGCCGGGTACCAGCGCCCGCATCGCGTCGGCCGCCTCCACCACGTCGGTCATGGTGTCGGGCAGGGGCCCGTCGTCGCGTATCGATCCGCCGAGGACGAAGGGCAGGTCCCGACGCACGCACTCGTACATCACACCGCCGCTCACGTATCCGGCATCGACGGCCCTCGCGATCGACCCGTGGCGACGGATCTCGTTGATGACCCGCACGTGATTGCTGTGACCACCCTCGGTGGGACCGCCGTGCTCGACGGACACACCCAGGCTGGTTCCGAGCACGTTCGTCTCGATGTCGTGAGTCGCGAAGCCATTGCCGGCGAACAGCACGTCGATCCAGCCGTCGCGGATCAGTTGCGCCAGCGGCGGTGACCCGCCCGTGTGCACCACGGCCGGCCCGCACACGACGAGGAGGCGCCCGCCGGCCTCTCTGGCGAGCCGGATCCGTTCGGCGACCTTGTCGATCAGCAGGGCCTTGGGCTTCTCCGACGAGACGTCCGACGCCATGAACTCGAAGGCGCTGCCGCTCGGAGCCTCGGACAATCCGTGTACCCGCACACCCATGCTGCCGACGACAACGCGGGCGCCGCGACGGGCCTGATGCATCGGCACGGTTCGCGCCCGGTCGAGCTCGACCACGATGGCGCAGTCCATCTCGGGGTTGTCGACCGCCACCCACGCGCCGTCGATGCGGACCTCGCTGGGGAGGTTCGTGGTCGAGTAGAAGCCGGAGGGAAAGACCCCGTCGTGCTCGACCACTGCGGTGGAGATGTCGTTGTCGTGGCGCCGGTTCACGCCGTGGACCTGTAGCTCCTCGAGCAGCGACTCCATCGCCTTGGTGCTGCTGGCGGTGAGCCGAATCACCGCCTGGCTCTGGTCGTGGCTGGTGCGCCCCATGTCGAAGTCGACGATCTCGTAGTCGGCTCCGGCATCGAGAATCAGGTCGAGAACCCTCGGGAGAATCAGCGAGTCCACGATGTGGCCAGCGAGCACGACGGTCTCGCTGGCTGCCGCCGGATGTGTCATGGACATCGATCGTAGACGGCCACCCTGCACAGCGGCGTCGAGCCGCGAAACGTGGCAATGTCGCGAGATGTGTGCAGCGCGGAGAGTCGGCCCATGACCCGCCGGATCGTCATCGCCGGGGCCGGCGGGCGCGACTTCCACGACTTCAACACGATCTTCCGCGACGACCGCTCCACCCACGTGGTGGCGTTCACCGCGACGCAGATCCCGGGTATCGACGACCGTCGTTATCCCGCCGAGCTGGCCGGCTCCGGCTATCCCGACGGCATCCCGATCCGGCCGCAGAGCGACCTGGTCGAGCTGATCGCGTCCGAGCGGGTCGACGACGTCGTGTTCTCGTACTCCGACGTCGCCCACACCGAGGTCATGCACGTGGCGGCCCAGGTCAACGCCGCCGGCGCCGGCTTCTGTCTCCTTTCCCCGCGTTCATCGATGCTGTCGAGCCCGTGTCCCGTCGTCGCGATCGTCGCCACCCGGACCGGGGCGGGCAAGTCGCCCACCACCCGCCGAGTGGGCAGGATTCTGCTCGACGCCGGCTTGCGGGTCGCGCTCATACGACACCCGATGCCCTACGGCGATCTGTCCGCCATGCGGGTACAGCGGTTCGCGACGCTGGCCGACATCGACGCGTCGTCTCCCACCATCGAGGAGCGCGAAGAATACGAGGAGCCGGTCCGCCAGGGGATGGTCATGTTCGCGGGCGTCGACTATCGAGCCGTGGTCGATGCGGCTGCGTCCGAAGCCGATGTGCTCGTGTGGGACGGAGGCAACAACGACAGCTCGTTCATCGAGCCCACGATCACCATCTGCGTGGTCGATGCGCTGCGTCCGCACGACGGGCGGCTCTTCCATCCCGGTGAGACCAATCTCACCATGGCCGATGTGGTGCTCATCAACAAGATCGACTCCGCCGATCGGGACGTCGTCGCATCGGTGGTGGACGACGTCCACCGCATCAACCCGGGCGCCACGGTCATCCAGGCCGCATCACCGGTCACCCTGGATCCGGGCCCCGATCTCGCCGGCCGGCGGGTGGTGGTCGTCGAGGACGGCCCCACCATCACCCATGGGGGAATGGCGCACGGGGCGGGAATGGTCGCGGCGAACCAGGCCGGGGCCGGAACCGTCGTCGACCCTCGCCCCTTCGCGGTGGGGTCGATCGCCGAAGCCTACGAGCGGTACCCCCACATCGGGCCGGTGCTGCCGGCCATGGGGTACAGCGAGCGCCAGATCGACGAGCTGAGCGAGACCATCCGAGCCGCGGACTGCGATGTGGTCGTCACCGGCACCCCGATCGACCTCGGACGCATCGTCGAGCTCGGGCACCCCACGCGGCACGCGCGCTACGACGTGCAAGAACTGGGCGACACGACCCTCCGAGATGTCCTCGAGCCGTTGGTCACCCGCCGAGACTGACGCCGACGATTCACTCCATCACGCGCAAGGTGTCGGGCAGGTTCATGCGTCGAAGCCGTCCGATGAGGAACAGCGGAGCGGTGGCCACGGCGACGATTCCGACGATCACCGCTATGGCGATGGTCGACGGTGCGACGTACAGGCCGATGCCCACATCAGGCAGGGTGGTCGTCGCCAACGATGCGAGCATCCACTGGACGAAGATGGCACCGGCCCCGACACCGATCGCCGTGGCCGCCACGCCGACCAGAACGCTCTCCTTCACGACAACCGCGAGAACCGTGCGAACCGGCAGGCCGAAGGCCTGCATCGTTGCGTGTTCCCGCTGTCGCTCCTCGACCGTGATCCGGGTGGCGTTGAACGAGATGAGCAGGGCCAACGCGAGCACCGCCGCCGCAGTGACGACGAAGAAGCTCAGGAAGCGGTCGAGGGCCTGGTCGATGGCCTGGGTGACACGGGCGATCGGCTGGCTCGATGCCACCCCATCGAGCCCGAAGATCGATCGCTGGACGTCGGCGGCGGAGGCGTCGGAGGCGGGGTACGCCTGGACGACGTTCACGGCGCCCTCGAGCCCGAACCGATCGGCTGCGGCGACATCCAGGAACGCGAACGTCCGGATCGGGTTGGCATGGATGCCCGAGACGAGGTGATCGGTCTCCGACAACACGAACCGCTCGGCGTCGACGCGAACCGGATGGCGGACGGCCACCACGTCACCCACCTGCAGACCGAGGTCATCGGCCGCCTTGCGCGCCAGCACGATCGTGTTCTCGCCGGCGACTTCGTCTCCTTGGGCGAAAGTCGGGGTCCATGCAGCCCGATCGAAGTCGATGAGCTCGACCAACAGGTCGAGGTCATCGTCGGAATCGACGGCCAGGGCCGTGACCGGCAGCCGAAGGCCGGCATCGATGTGGGCCACCGACGGAGCGTCGCCGATGGCGGTCACGATCGACGAGTCGGCGGGATGAAACGTATCGAGTTGCACGACAACCCGATCGGGGTCGCTCTTGTTGAACTCGTCGGCGGCCTGATCGAGGGTGCGCTGGAAGCTGTCGAGCATGCCGAGCACGCCGACGAGAGCCGTGATCGCGGCACCGACGCCCACGGCGGTCAGGAACGCCCGTCGCAGATTCCGCATCACGTTGCGCAGCGGCATCTGGTTCATGGTGGAGCCGGGCAGGGTGACCCGGCCCGTCCAGTCCGTGAGGCGGCTCGTCTTGGCGGTCAGGTGGCCGGTACGAATGGCCTCGATCGGCTCGACCCTCAGTGCCCGCCAGACCGGAACGGCGCTGGCGGCAACGGGCACCACGAGCCCGAGCGCAGCCGCCTGAGCGAAGACGCCGAACTGGAAGGGGGTCCGGTGGATCGGCAGCGGCAGGAACGACTCGAGCAGATCGGCGAAGGCGTTGCCGACGAGAACGCCGATCCCCAGACCGGCGATCGTGCCGATCACGGCGACCTGAAGACCGACCAGGAGAGGACGGATGGCCAGTTGTCGTCGGGGGACGCCGAGCGCCATGCCGATACCCAGCTCCCGACGCTGGGCCTCGACGATGCGAGTGACCAGGTTGAACGCCGCGAGAGCAGCCGCGCCGAGCACCAGCGCCGAGAGCGCATTCCAGAACCGCTGATCGTTGTCGATGTCTTCGTACAACACGCGCACGGCATCGGCGTCTTCACGGGTCGAGACCGTCGCGCTGAGTCCGGCATCGGCCATCTGGGAGGCGAGCTGTGCTTGCACCACGTCTCGATCAGCGTCGGGTTCGAGGGTCAGCACGAGATCGTTGACCGTGCCGGGTCGGTCGACGAGATCCTGGGCGGTCGCGAGTGGCACGTAGAGGATCGCCAGTTCGCCCTCCGCGAAGATCGAGCCCTCGGGACCTTCGTAGAAGAAATCCTCGGGGGCGACTCCGAGCCCGCTGTAGGTGATGGAGCGGCCACTGGCGACCGTCACCACTCCGGTGCCGGGAAGACCCCGATCATCGGCAAACTTCGCCTCCAGCACCGCCTCCTCTTGTGCCGGTTCGGTGCCGTCGCGGATCCAGACCTCGTCGACGGGTCGCTCGGATCCGAACGTCATCCCGACCAGCCGAGCAGGCACGAGGACCGAGTCCGCTCCTCCGGTGTCGACCTGGTTGTCGGTCACCAAACGCTCGGCCACGGCGTCGATGCTGTCGGCGCTCGCAATCGCCGCGGCGGCATCGAGGAGCGTGTCCTGCTCGGTGAAGGTGCCGGGGCTGAGACTCACCCGCAGGTCATGCATGGACAGGGCCGAGAAGCTCGCGTCGTTCGACTGGCGCCGCCAGGTCGCGGTGCTCCCGAGACCCGCGTACACGCCGGTGCCGATGGCCAGGACCAGCGCAATGGCGACCACGGCCACCCAGCGAGATCGAAGATCGCGCCAGGACCAGCGCAACCAGAACATGCCGCTTCGGCCCGAGGACGGTGGCCTCACCATTGGAGGTCGTCGATTTCGGCCTTGCCACCGACCGGCGCACCGTCGGACACGATCCGCCCGCTCGACAGCTCGATCACCCGGTCGGCCACCCTGGCGATCTCGCGGTTGTGGGTCACCACCAGGACGGTCATTCCCGATCGGGCCTGCTCCTCGAGGACCCGGAGGATCTGGATACCGGTTCGGAAGTCGAGCTCGCCCGTGGGCTCATCGGCCAGCAGTATCGGATTGCCTGTCGCCAGCGCCCGAGCGATGGCGACGCGCTGTTGCTCGCCGCCCGACAGCTGGTGTGGGAAGTGATGAAGCCGTTCGGCCAGTCCGACCTGGGCCAACGCTGCCTCGGCCAACGCCGAGGAATCGGCGCGCTGGGCGGCATCGGCGCCGAACCTCACGTTCTCCAGCGCAGTCAGTCCGGGAAAGAGGTTGAACGTCTGGAAGATGAAGCTGACGGCGTGGCGTCGGAGCGCGGCGCGGTCGCGCCGCGACGCACCGCTCGACTCGACGCCGGCCACGCGTACCGTGCCCGAAGTGGGGACGTCGAGCGCGCCGATCATGTTCAACAGCGTCGTCTTGCCGCAACCGGATGGACCCACGATGGCGACGAATGCGGCTTCGTCGACGTGCAGATTGATGCCGTCGAGGGCCGTCACCTCGACCGCACCCACCTGGTACTGCTTCGTCACGGCGTCGAGGTCGATTCTCGTGCCCGCATGCCCGACGCGAGCGTCCACGCTGGCCGCTCCGGGACCCGCGGCCTGTTCCCCTTCCGGCATGCGCTCAAGGATGGTCCTTCGAGGCGCTCGCATCCAGGGCACAAGGTCCCCGGCTCTCCCTCGGTCGAACCCGGCTACCTCGACCTGGGCCGAGCTCCCACATGACCGACGAGGGCCGCTATGTTCCGGCCATGACCGACGCCGTCACGCCTTTCGAGATCGCGGTCGGCGATGAGCAGCTGGTGGACCTTCACGAGCGGCTCGCCCGTACCCGGTGGCCCGAGGCCGAGACGGTCGAAGACTGGAGCCAGGGTGTGCCCCTCGGGTATCTCCGCGAGGTGTGTGAGTACTGGCGCACCTCGTATGACTGGAGGGTGCGAGAGGCGGCACTCAACCGCTTCCCACAATTCCGTACCGTGCTGTCGGGCGGGGGAGACGAGCCACTGGCGATCCACTTCCTCCATGTGCGGTCGCCCGCCCCCGACGCGCTCCCGCTGATCCTCACCCACGGGTGGCCCGGCTCGACCACGGAGTTCATGGAGGTGGCCGGACCACTCACCGATCCCGAGGCCCACGGTGGCGATCCGGCCGACGCCTTTGACATCGTGGTGCCCTCGTTGCCCGGGTTCGGGTTCAGTGGCAAGCCCACCCGTGCCGGGTGGCACGTCGACCGCATCGCCCGGGCCTGGGACGAGCTGATGGTTCGGCTCGGCTACGAGCGCTACGGAGCCCAGGGCGGCGACTGGGGCTCGCTCATCACCACCCGGATCGGCGCGCAGAACCTCGGGCACTGTGTGGGCGTCCACGTCACGATGGCCCTGGCCGGGCCGGCGCCGGAGCACTACGACGATCTCACGCCCGAGGAGTTGGACCTCATCGGTCGGTTCGCACACTACGCGGAGCATGAGTCGGGGTACTCGAAGCAGCAGCAGACTCGGCCGCAGACCCTCGGATACGGGTTGGTCGACTCACCGGCCGGCCAGGCGGCATGGATCCTGGAGAAGTTCTGGGCGTGGACCGACAACGACGGCCTGCCCGAAGACGCCGTTTCTCGCGACGAGCTGCTCGACAACGTGATGATCTACTGGCTCAACGACACCGCAGCGTCGTCGGCGCGTCTCTACTGGGAGAGCTTCAGCGAGTTCACCGCAGGCGACATGGTCGTCTCGTTGCCGGCTGGGATCTCGCAGTTCGCCAAGGAGATAACCGGCGCATCGCGGCGATGGGCCGACCGTGTCTTCACCGACATCTGCCACTGGAACGATCTCGACCGGGGTGGACACTTCGCAGCCCTCGAGCAGCCGGAGCTCTTCGTCGACGAGGTGCGGGCGTCGTTTCGTCACGTCCGCTGAGCAATACAGCTCAGCAAGGTGCCCATGGCAGAATTGTCGGCTGGCGAACCGCGTGACGGATAGAGTGCGAGCTCTCGTGGGCATGATTCCTCCAATCTGTGTGGAGTAGACGTGAAGGTTGCGGTGCTGGGCGCGGGTCTGACTGGCAGTCTCGTCGCATTGGAACTGGGGTCGTCGGGGCATCGCGTCACGCTGTACGACCGTCAGTCGCTTCCGTTTTCCGGCGCGAGCCTCTCCTGCGAGGGGAAGATTCACCTTGGCTATGTCTACGCGCTGGATACCAGCCAGAAGACTGCGACAACCATGTTCCGCGGGGCCGCATGCTTCCAACCGCTCGTGGAGAAATGGACGGGTCGCGAGCTGTTCGACAATCACATGTCGGATCCCTTTCTTTACGCGGTACCGAATGACAGCCTTTCGACCGTCGAGGAGATCCGCGGGCACTTCGACGAAGTGTCGATGGGCATCACGGCGATGGCGGCCGACAAAGCTCTTCCGCTCGTCGACGCGCGATGGGAGGAGATGACCCGTGATGACCTGGCATCGATCTTCGATCCATCCGAGGTGGTGACGGCGTTCCGTACGCGCGAACGCGCGATTGACACTGAAGCTCTGGCTGACGCCTTGCGAGCCGCGCTGGCCGCATCACCCCGCCTGGAACTCAGCATGGAGACCGAGATCTCGGCCGTTGCCAAGGAATCCAAAGGCCTGCGGGTGTCCGGAACGGTTGAGAGCGGGCCATTCAGCGAGAGCTTCGATGTCGTGGTCAATGCGCTCTGGGAACACCGCATCCACATCGATGCGACTCTCGGGCTGCCGGTGGAGCGTCCGGTTGTTCACCGGTTCAAGTTCGGCCTGTTCACCCGTGACCCGAAGGTGCTCGAGAACACCCCGAACGTCACGTTCCTCATTGGGCCCTTCGGCGACACCGTTACCTTTCCCGATAATGCGTATGTATCGTGGTATCCGGTCGGGCTCGTAAGCCAAGAACGGGCGGTTCGCCCTGCCCGACAGGATTTCATCCTGTCGGAGGCGGATCGGCGTGACATCATTCACGGCACGGTTGGCAATCTTCGCCGCTTGATGCCCGTCGGCGGAGCGAACTTGGACGAAGATCCTGCGCTCTGGAGGCTCAAGGGTGGCTTCGTCACGGCATGGGGCCAAAGTGGCATCGAAGATGCTCAGAGCGAGCTCCACAACCGGTACGACGTCGGTGTGTTCTCCAATGGCAATTATCACTCCATCGATACGGGGAAACTGACCACTGCACCGATGTTCGCGGCAGAAGCCTGCGCTCGCATCAACGCGAGGAACACGGCCGCATGACGGTGACCGTCTGTATTCCGGCCTACCGCGCCGGAGCGTTCATTGTCGAGACCGTCGGGTCCGTCCTTCGACAAAGTCACGATGATCTGCGCGTGGTCGTTGCCGTCGATCCGCCCAGTGATGGCAGTCGGGATGATACGGCGGACGCCCTGGAGGCATTTCGGTCCGACCGGCGACTGTCTTGGCATGTGAATTCACGTCGTCTGGGTTGGGCCCAGAACGTGAATTCTCTCGTCGATCATGTGAAGACGCCCTACTACGCGTTCCTGCCCCATGACGACATCTGGTGTCCCAACTATCTCGAGGTACTCCTCGAGGCGATCAACGCACGGCCCGAGGCGGTGGTGGCTTACGCCGACTCCTTACGTTTCGGTGATTCAGATCCCGTGCGCGTCGGAGTTGATCTTCGGTCTGGTGAGGACAGGCTCAGAGGCCTTCTGCGTTTCCTGATCCAGGGCACAGAGGCACACATGTGGCGAGGAGTTTCGCGGACCGAAGCGCTGCACGAGATCGGAGGCTTTCCGATCGACGGGCACAAGGGCTTGGTCGTCGAGTGCGAGTACTCTCTTGCGCTCTTTGGCGCTGGGACGGTCGTCCACGTTCCGCGAACGCTGTACTTCAAGAGGATCTATGAGCGCATCATCGTCTCTGCGTCCCGTGAACGCATGACGCAGCCGCTTCCCGAGCGCGTTGAAGGGTGGGAGGAACACGATCGCAGAATGACGCGGCTGCTCGAAAAGGCGCTGGCTGACACAAAGGCGACGTCAGAGCAGGCCACTTTGTGTCATGCGGCCAAGGACGCGGCCCTCGTGCGCAGGCGTCAGCAGTTCGTCGGGAAGACCTTGGAGGCGCGGCATCTCGAGCGCATTGCCGCGGCGCTCTCCGCGTGCGCTGATTCGAGTGATCCACTGGCTCCGGAAGTCGCGGCCAATCTGCATCTCGTTCTGCAGGTCCATTTCGAGAGCGTGGGCGACAGCACGAGCGCGAACGAGGAATCCCGAAAGGCGTGGACCGTCGCACCCAACTCCGCCGCGGCGGTCCTCGCGCACGCCAAGGCGCTGGATCGGGACAATCGTCCCCTCGAGGCGTTAGAGCGCGCGAGCGAAGTGATCAGGCTGTCGCCTCGAGACGAAGCGATGGTGGCGCACGCGCTCATCCGACAGATCTACGACAAGCTGCAATGGACAGCCCCTTTCCATGCAGACGTGGCTAACCCGTCCACGGAGGATGGAACCGCCGTGACTCGCCCTCATCCCCGGCACCTGGATCCCAGCGTTGAAGTAACCAGAGGGGTGCGTCCCTATCTCGAGGTGTTGAGCGACTTGCACGCCGTACTTGCCCCGAAGAAGTATCTCGAGATCGGGGTGAGGCATGGGGCCAGCCTCGCATTGGCGACGTGTCCTGCCATCGCCGTTGATCCGGTACCGGAGACGGGGACTCTTCCATCGAACGTGAAGCTCCATCGTTGCACCAGCGACGACTTCTTTCTGATCCACGCGAGCAGTGCGATGCGGGGCGAGGTCGATCTCGCCTTCATCGACGGGGTGCATCTCGCCGAGTTCGTGTACCGAGATTTCATCAACGTCGAACGGATCATGGCTCAGAATGGCATGATCGTCATCGACGATGTCTATCCCAACCATCCCATTCAGGCCCGCCGAGTGCGTACTTCACAGGTGTGGACGGGGGATGTGTGGCGCTTTGCCCTGTTCCTGGAATCCAACCGACCGGATCTCGAACTGACGTGGCTGGACACGGCACCTGGCGGCTTGCTGATGGTCTCCAATCTCTCACCGGTCGATGATCGTCTCCGGGAGATGTATGACGCCACTGTGCGCGAATGGGCGGCGCAGCCAGATGTGGCCCCTCCTCGATCCATACTCTCCCGTGAACATGCCATCGCCCCGACCCGTGACGTCCTTTTGCGACATTCGAAACGGTGACCGAGCCCGCAGCTCAGCGAGGCGCACCGCAGTCGAGCCGGGCGTAGTGGATGGTGTCGAATCGGGAACGGAAGCTCGAGATGTCGGCCTGCAGTGCCTCTGGATCCGGGGTGGCGAGGGCTCGAGCGATCAGCTCGGCGAGAGCGTCCATGTCGTCGGGCCCGGCCCCCCAGCGGACGATCTCGTTGGTGCCGATGCGTAGGCCGTCGTCGAGCCCACTGGGCAGTCCGATGGCCGACGTCAGAAGGTTGGCTCGGCGAAGGAGCTTGGCGAGATGGTGGCCGCCGCCGAGCGGGCGCGCGTCGAGCGCGAACGCATGCGACAGCGTGGCGGGCCGGCCGTCTCGGTACACCGCTACTCGGGCGCTGGACAAGGAAGCGGCGAGCCGTGCCGCGCTCTGCACCATTGCCCCTGCATAGCCGATTCCGTACTCGAGCCAGTCGAGCAGCGTGACGGCCAGCGCCGCCGTCTTGCCCACATCGAAGTTCGCCGTGAGGCCGGGGAAGGCGATGGCATCGACCCGCTCGGCGATGGCTGCGTCGTTGGTCACGAGAAGCCCCGACGGCGGGCCGGCCAAGCTCTTGTACGTGCTCATCGTCATGATGTGCGCGCCCTCGTGCAGAGGGTTCGGCCAAGCGTGGCCGGCGATGATGCCCGACAGGTGCGCTGCATCGAAGAGCACCTTGGCGCCGACGGCATCGGCGACGGCGCGGATGCCTTCGACATCGTGGTGGGTGAGGTTGAGGCTCGACCCGATCGAGATGACCTTCGGACGGATCCGCTCGGCCATGGCGCCGAGGGCCTCGGCGTCGATGGTGTACCGCTCGGCGTCGATGGGCGCGTCGTGGATGTCGAGTCCGTACAGGCCGGCCGCCCCTGCCGGATGATGGGTCACGTGGCCCGCGATCGTGGCCGGGGGAACGATGATCGAGTCGCCGGGCCGGGCGCAGGCCATGAACGCGTAGAGGTTGGCCATCGCGCCGGACGGAACGCGGATCTCTGCGTACCCTGCGTCGAACACCGTGGCGGCGAGCTCGGCCGCGATCACCTCGATCTGTTCGATCGCCTCGAGCCCCATCTCGTACTTGTCGCCGGGGTAGCCGAGCGACGTCCGCGTGCCGAGACCCGAACCCAGGGCCGCTTCGGCCCGTGGGCTCATGGTGTTGGTAGCCGGATTCAGATTGACGCACTCGACGTCGTGAATCCGTCGATTCTGCTCGATCAACGAGTCGAGGGACTCGGCCAACATCTCAGCGGTCGTTGCGTCGGCTGCGGCTGCGATCGTCTGTACTCGTGCTTCAGACGTCTCGGGCACCCATGAACGGACCCGAAGCGATGGCGGTCGAGTGCGAACGGTGGTCTGCCAGATCTCCTCTCCCTCGTCGTCGACCTCGCCCGTGCGCTCGAAGCCGTTGGCCTCGGCGACGCGCTGTGAGGCCATGTGCCCGGGATGGATGTGCGCGACGAGCTGTTCGATGCCGTTGGTCCTCAACCAGCCGCACATGGCGCGAGTGGCCTCGGTTGCGAACCCCTGACCCTGCCAGTCGACGCCGATGACCCAGGCCACATCGGCGGTGTTTCCGGTCACCGTTGCCTGCACGAACCCGATGGCGTCGCCGGTTTCGACGGCGCGCAGGATCCAGTTGTGCCACTGTTCTCCGGGATCGAGGCTGCCGCGAACCAGCGCCTCGTACCGCCCGGTCAAGGTTTCGATGTCGGGCGGCTCGCCGCGCGTATAGCGGTACAGCTTCGCGGCCGACAAGGTCATGACCATCTCCGCGGCATGGGCGACTCTCAACGGTTCGAGTCGGAGCCGATGGGTCACCAGAGGCTCGGTGCGGAGGGGTGGCATGGGCCCAGCTTGCCAGATCGAATGAGATCCATCCGGCCCGTGTGGGTGTCGTCAAACGACCTGTCAAACACTCCTGCTGTTGGCTGGTGGCAGCGGTTCGGCGACCAGCGCCGAACCCCCACCGAAGGGATCAACTGATGTCACTGTTCATGGACGTTCACAACATCGAGGGCGGCGTTTCGGCCGATGATGTGGCGGCGGCCCACGAAGCCGACCTCGCCACCCAGGGCGCCTACGGCGTCAACTACCTTCGTTACTGGGTCGACGAAGAGGCGGGCAAGATCTTCTGCCTCGTCGACGCGCCCGACGCCGAGGCCGCGAACACCGTGCACCGCCATGCCCACGGGCTCGTCGCCGACGAGATCTACCCGGTGAGCGAGCACTCGTAGGATCAGTCGGGCGCGGATGCGATCGCTGATGCTCGAACGGCGCGAACGTGGGACGATCGGGGAACGATGACTCTCCAAGTGCATCTCCTCGGTCGTCCCCGTTTGGCGAGGGAGACGGGCGAGGCCTACCGCTTTCGAAGCCGGAAGAGCTGGGCTCTCCTGGCCTATCTGATCCTGAGCGACCGGGCCCCGACGCGCGTTCAGCTCGCCTCACTCCTGTTCGCGGAAGCCGACGACCCGCTCCGGGCGCTTCGTTGGAGTTTGTCCGAGATCCGGCGCGGCCTTGGCGGCGATGGTTCCGCCGATGGCGACCCAGTCGTGCTGTCACTGGGCGACGAGGTCTCCGTCGACGTCCGCAGCGTGATCGGCGGGACATGGGCCGACGCCGTCGGGCTGCCAGGTCTCGGCCGCGATCTGCTCGAGAATGTAGCGATTCGCAAGGCGCCTGGCTTCGACTCCTGGCTGTTGTCGCAGCAGCGGCACCTGGCCGCAGCATGTGAGGCCGTCCTCCACGAGGCAGCCCTGGCCTCGATGTCGCAGGGCGACTTCGACGCAGCGCTCCGCCACGCCGTCCGGGCTGCCTCGATGACTCCGCTCGACGAGAACCACCAGGCACTGTTGATCCGGCTCTATCGGCTCAAGGGAGACGACGAGGCCGCGGCGAGGCAGTACACATCCTGTTGTGAGTTGCTCGATCGGGAGATGGGCCTGACACCTGGCGCGGCCGTGCAACGGGCGAGATACGAGACGATGGGCGATTCCGACGTGTTGGCCGACGCCACCTCCATGGAGGCCGTCATCGAGGCCGGCTCGGCGGCCGTGTCGGCCGGCGCCGTGTTCACCGGACTCCAGTCACTGAGAACTGCTGTCCGGATGGCTGACAGGGCCGAATCGCACTCCCTTCGGGTCGCCGCGCGCCTCGTTCTGGCCGAAACGCTGATCCACTCGCTTCGCGGTCTCGATGAGGAGGGCCTGGCCATTCTCTACGAGGCCGACGGCATCGCCGTCGCCAACGCCGATCAGGCGTCGGCCGCGCGGGCCCGAGCAGAGCTCGGTTATGTCGACTTCCTGCGAGCCCGCTATGGCCGAGCCGAACTATGGCTGACCGAAGCCATTGGCCTGGCGGGCGACAATCCGTCGATACGCGCCAAGGCCGCAAGTTATCTGGGATCGGTCGAGAGCGATCGTGGCGACTACGCAAACGCACGGAGGCTGCTCGGTGAGGCGGTTGGGCTGTCGCAGGTCACGGGAGATCGCCGAACGGCGGCCTACGCCCTGTCGATGCTGGGCCGCGTCGAGCTCCTGTGTGGGGATCTCCGCGCCGCGACGGAGTTGCTCGACGAGTCGGTTGAGATCGCCGAGCGCGATCATTGGCTCGCCTTTCTGCCGTGGCCCCAAGCAATGCTGGGTGACGTTCGGTTGGCGGACGATCAGGTCGACCGTGCCGCCGAGCTTCTGAATCAGGCGTTTGCCAGAGCGTGCCAGCTCGGTGACCCGTGTTGGGAGGGGATGGCGGCCCGGGGCTTGGCGCTGATCGCCGATGCGACCGGTGAATCCGATCGCGCCTTCGAGCTGCTCGCCGACGCCCGGGTTCGGTGCAACCGGCTCGCCGACCCGTATGTCTGGCTCGATGTGTACATCCTGGACGCGCAGTGCGAGCTGGGGCTGCGGCACGACCATTCCGCCACCACGGTGTGGATCGAGGCGATGAGCAGGCTCGCCGCCCGAACCGGCATGAAGGAACTGACGGTGCGATCGATGCTGCACGGAGCCGCTCTCGGACACCAGGGAGGCGCAGCTGCAGCCCACATTCTCGGTGCCGAGGTCGACAATCCCGTGATCGCAACGCTGCTCCGATCGCATGGCGACGCCGCCAGCCTCTCAGGCGTAGCCAGATCCTGGTCGGGTTGATGTTCAGAGGATCCGGACGACGGCGCGGGTGGAGCGTGCCGCTGTGACCACCAACGCGAGGATCAGGGCGGTGCGGGCGATGATCTGGAAGAAGCGGCGGTCGGCCAGCCCGATGGCGGTGCGCTGGAAGGCCGATCGGACGCCGACGTAGATGGCGAAGCTGCCCGTGATGGGTGGCACGAGAAGAGCAGGCGGCAGCATGGCCATGCTCGCAAGCCGGCGGGGGAGGGGGGCCGAGCTCGAGGAGACCTGTTCGAACTTCGCGGCAAGGGCGGTGAAAGTGGTCGTGAACAGCAGTGCCGTGAGGATGAGCAGCAGCACCGCCAGTGGGAGAGGCGAGAGAAGTGCGAAGTCGACGTTGTCAGGCGACAGCGGGTCGGCAACACCGAGCGTGCCGGTGGCAATGACCGCGGCGATGAGACCGGCCCGCCCGGCGTGGTCGGGCAACAGCGTCCGGAGCGGTAGGTAGACGAAGGCAGTGATCACGCCACCGCCGAGTCCGACGAAGGTCAGGAAGCCGATCGTGCCGTCGGTGGTGATGGCGCCGATGCGCTCATCCGCCTCGGTCAAACGACCCTGCACACCGTCGCCGGAGGTGGCCGCCAGAGCACGCATGACCAAGCGACCGCCGAAGCCCAGAACCAGGAGCCCCGCCGCGGCTCCGGCCGTAATGGTCGCGGCGAAGGTACGAGCGGCGTCGAGCACCTCCCCCCGCCAGCCGACCGCCGGTCGACGCACCGGATGAGTCGGAAGGTCCCGCCACCGCCATGCGATCCATGCCGCGACACCCGTGGCCCCGAGGCCGAGCGCCGTGACGACCAGATTGGCGGTGCGCATCAGACCTCGTCGCCGTCGGGTTGTCGGAAATCACGGTCGGAGAGGTCGCGAGAGCTGACCTCACGCATCTGCTGGTCGAGACGACGGTTCAGCGTGAGCAGCCGACCGATGATCGGCAGCACGAGGAGGTTCACCCCGTGGAGCAAGCCGATGATGAGCAGGATGCCGCCGACCCGCACGAGGCCGTACTGCACTTGTTCGGCGCCGACGGTCTCGGACCAGTCGCTCGGACGCTCGACCTTCGAAGTGAACAGGATGTACGCGGAGAAGATGAGGTAGTACGCGAAGTCGGTGAGCACGATGAAGCTCTTGCCGGTGCTGGGATTCGACCGGAACACGTCGGCCGCGTAGCTACGGCCGAACCGTTTGATGAACGGGCCGAGTACGAGTGCGATCGCCACCAGCGCGACGAACGCGATGAGTTCGAAGATCCACCAGTCCATGTTCGATTCTCCCTGTCGGTAGGTGACTGCGGCGATGAGCACGAGAACGGTTGCGGTGGCGGCGCCGACGAGCGCAATCGTGCGACGGCGAGCGCGTCGCCGGCGGCGATCGGCGTCGATCCCCACCTGCACGCGTCGGAAGAGGTCGTCGGATGGCTCGACCTGCGCGCCGGCATCGGCCATGGCTTCTTGCAGGAGCTGTTCGAGCCGGGTCATCGGTCGCGCCTCTCGCCGTCATGGGTGAACCCGGTCGTGGTGCGCAGTTGGGCCAGGGCGCGTTTGAGGTGGGTCTTCACGGTGTTCTGCGACACGCCGAGAGTGTCGGCCACTTCCTCCACGGAGAGGTCGAGCAGGTACCGCAGTGCCACGCAGTCGCGCTGTCGACGCGGCAGAGCCCGGACCGCCTCGATGAGGCGTCGGTGCTCGTGTCGGTCGGCGACCGTCTCGTCGACACCGCGAGGGTCGAGATCGTCGGTTGGCAGCTGATGCCGCAGTGAGAGCAGCCCGCGACGGTTGTGATCCCGAGCGAGGTTGAGGACGATCGATCGGAGGTAGGCGCCGGCGCGGCTCGGATCTTCGATCCGATGCAGCGAGCGGGCCATCCGGATGAACGCCTCTTGCACGATGTCCTCGGCCGCATCGCGGTGGTCGACGAAGATGCGGGCCAGGTGGACGAGCGAGCGCGCGTGCTCTCCGTAGAGATCGGCGATGACGGCGTCGCAGTCGGACCAGTCGCTCAGACCCACTACCCCCCGTTCCCGAAGATCCCAATCCTTCCATCACCCGGACAGACGAACACCATCCCCGTGTCGGGTGACACAGAATCAGAAGCCGCCGGTCCTGGGCGGCAGGTGCGTGGTCAGCCCATGTTGACTTCGAACGTCTCGGCGACCTCAACCGATCCGTCGCCCAGGGTGATGATCGGGCAGCCCTTGGCCATCTCGACGGCGGCGTCGATGTCGGTCGCTTCGACCAGCCCGTACCCGCTGATCGGATTCGGGCCCCCGTCATCGACGACGCCTCCCTTGGTGACGGTTCGGGCGATCGAACAGGGTGCGCCCATGTCGACGAACGCGGCGCCGATCGAGCCCATCCACTCACCCCAGGCCGCCATGTGTCGGGCCTGCTCTTCCTCGGACTCGGGCATTCCGCCGCCGTGGTAGGCAAAGACGTACTTCGGCATGATCAGCTCCTCGCTGCTCGGTGTCCGAAGAACGTTAGCGAACGCTTACATTACGGTCAAGGCTGGATCAGACGATAGGAGCCGACGAGCGTTGCGGGCTGGGGGTTGGGCCCCTCCCCGTCCTCGCAACGGTCGCCAATCCCTTGCTGGAACGCATCGAAGGCAGCGTTGGCCGCCAGCGGGTTCTCCTCGCCCTCGACATCGGCGATGTGTACGAAGGTGCCGTCGGCCAGGCGAAACGTGGCGTAGCGAAGCCCGCCCGGGTCGGCCTCGGCCAGTTCGGCGAACACGGCCTCGACCAGGCGCTGGTTGTGGTCGGCCTGGTCGGGGGTGGGGCGATAGCGGACGACGATGGTGCTCATGGTCGACCGACCCCGTGCTCGTCGGATCCAGGATCGCGACCCTCGGCCACGGCGGTGAGCCGGGGAAGGAAGTGCGTCCAGCCCTTGCCGTGCTCGTCGTCGGCCCCGCGGGGGAGCCCGGCATGGCGGAGCTCGAGGATCGTGTCGGCGCCGTCGGGGGTGAGGGTGATGGTGACCTCGCTCGAACCGGGCGGCACGTCGTCGCTACCGTCCCAACCCCACGTGAACGACACCCGACGAGGCGGATCGACCTCGCTGTAGGACCCGACCGCTACGTCGGAACCGTTGACGTTGAGCCAGAACTTGCCTCCGACCTCGGGCTCGATGTCGATCTCGGTGCCCATCCAGCGGAGGATCTTCTCGGGATCGACCAGGAAGTCGAACACCGCTTCCGGAGGTGCCGCGACGCGCTCGGTCAGCACGAGAGCGCGTCCGATGGTGGTGTCGGGTTCAGTCATCATCGACCTTTTCGTGTTTGCGGTTGTTCCACTGCTCGCGTTCGACCTCGATGGCGAGTCGGCGCAGCGACGAGGTCCAGAAGCTCTCGAGCCACTCGGTCAGCTCGGCCAGACCCTCGGGTCGGGCCCGGTAGAAGCGACGGGTTCCCTCGCTACGCACCGTCACCAGCTCCGCGTCGGCCAGCACCCGCAGGTGCTGACTGATCGCCGGCCGACTGACCGGAAACTGCTGGGCAATGTCGGTGACCGTGCGTTCCTCGTCGCGCACCAGTCGGAGGATCTCGCGACGGGTCGGTTCGGCCAGGGCACGTGCTGCTGCATCCATACGCCTCACAAGCATAGTCGCATCGGTAACTACACGCTAACGTACGGAGCAACTTACTGTTGCGCCTGGGATGCCGCACGTGCCGTCCGACGGCACCTGATTTCCTAGACTGGTCTCATGTCGGCTGGCCCCGAAGTCCTCGCGCACCTCCAACGACTGGCGGTGCCATACGAGGTGTTGCCCTGCGACCCGGCCCTCGCCGACACGGCTCAGTTCTGCGCGGCCTACGGGGTTCCGGTCGAGGAGTCGGCCAACGCCATTCTCGTGGCCTCACGCAAGCCCGAGGGCCACAACGCGGTGTGCGTCGTTCTCGCCCACACCCGACTCGACGTCAACGGCGTGGTGCGCAAGAAGCTGGGCGTTCGCAAGGTGAGCTTCGCCGCCGCCGAGCTGACGCAGGAGCTGACGGGACAGGAAATCGGAGGCGTCACCATCTTCGGGCTGCCCTCTGACCTACCGGTCTGGCTCGACAGCAGGATCATGCGCTGCGACAGCGTGATCGTCGGTGCGGGATCGCGGTCGGCCAAGATCCGAATCGACCCGTCGGTGCTCGTCGACCTCCCCGGCTTCGAGGTGGTCGACGATCTCGCCACGGAACCACCGCCGGTCTGAGCCACCCGATGGCGGCGGCCACGTGGACGGGGATTCGGTCGCACGCGAGCATGAGCCCATGATCCAGAGCACGATGCAAGACGCTCCGCTGAGCATCGCCCACATCCTCCGTCACGGGCGCACGGTCTACGCCGACTCGAAGGTCCTCACCTATCACGGGCCTGATGCAGCCGTCGAGGAGGCAACCTTCGCCGAGGTCGGCGAACGAGCCGACAAGCTCACGGCGGCCCTCCATCGGCTGGGCGTTCGGCCCGGCGATCGCGTCGGAACGTTCATGTGGAACAACCAGCGGCACATGGAGGCCTACCTCGCCATCCCGTGCATGGGTGCGGTACTCCACACGCTCAACATCCGCCTGTTTCCCGAGCAGCTCGCCTATGTGATCAACCACGGAGCCGACAGGGTGGTGATCGTCGACGCGTCGATCGCACCCCTGCTGGCCGCAGTGAGAGACCGACTGACGACCATCGAGCACGTCATCGTGTGCGGCGATGGCGATACGTCGGACCTGGGCCCAGACCTGCTCGACTACGAAGACCTGCTCGCCGGCGAAGACCCGGGCTTCGCCTACCCCGATGTCGACGAACGTAGCGCCGCGGCCATGTGCTACACGAGTGGAACCACCGGCAACCCCAAGGGCGTCGCCTATTCGCACCGATCGTGCTACCTGCACTCGCTGGGGGTGATGGCGTCGTGGGGTGTTCAGTTCAGCGAGCACGAGCGGGCGCTCATGATCGTTCCGCAGTTCCACGCAATGGCCTGGGGTATGCCGTACGCGGCGTGGTGGAGTGGCGCCGACATGGTCATGCCCCAGCAGTTCCTGCAGGGAGGAGCGATCGCCGACGTGGTCGAACGCACCCGTCCGACCATCTCCGGCGCGGTGCCGACGGTTCTCAACGATGTGCTCCACAACCATCCCGATGCCGATCTCTCATCGCTGCGCTTCGTCATCTGCGGCGGGTCGGCGGTGCCGCGATCCCTGATCGAGGGCTACCACCTCACCTTCGGTGTCGACGTGATCCAGGCCTGGGGCATGACCGAGACCTCGCCGCTGGCCGCGCTGGCTTGGCCCCCACGAGGAACGGCACCCGACGACACCATCGCCTGGACACAGAAGACCGGTCGCGTCGTTCCGGGCGTCGAGGTGCGTATCACCGGCGACGACGGGTCGGTGCTGCCGTGGGACGGCGAGAGCCAGGGTGAGATCGAGATCGCCGGGCCCACCATCACCGGCAGCTACTACGATGACGACGCGCCCGAGAAGTTCCACGACGGCTGGCTGCGCACCGGCGATGTCGGGTCGGTCGAGCCGAACGGCTTCATCCAGATCAGCGATCGGGCCAAGGACGTCATCAAGAGCGGCGGTGAGTGGATCAGCTCCGTCGATCTCGAGAACACTCTCATGGCTCACCCGGCGGTTCGCGAGGCTGCGGTCATCGGCGTTGCCGACGACCGCTGGGACGAGCGGCCGTTGGCGTGTGTCGTCTGCAGCTCGGAGGTTTCCGCCGGCGAGCTCAAGAGCTGGCTCGGCGACAAGGTCGTCAAGTGGTGGCTGCCCGAACGATGGACGTTCATCGATGAGGTGCCCAAGACCTCGGTCGGCAAGTTCGACAAGAAGGTGTTGCGGGCCCGTTTCGTCGAGGGCGCGCTGACAGTGGTCGAGCCTTAGGCGTCGATGACGAAAGGCTCTGTTCCTCTCGACGCCGTCGGGTGACTCTGGGGGAGAAGGAGGACTCCATGCGCGAGCTCGGCACCGTCACCCGCCTCGACCTTCGAGGCAAGTCCATCACCACCTACATCGTTCATGCCGTCCACCGGGCGCTACAGCCCCTGGCCGAAGGAGACCGTGTGGAGCTCGTGACCGACGCGTCCGCGGCCATCGAGAACGATGTCCGGGCCTGGTCGCGAACCACAGGCAACGCGCTTGTGGACATGGAGGCTGATGGAGCTGTCGCACGGTTCGTCATCGAGAAGGGCCGGCCGACGAAGCCTGGCCACAAGTTCGCCGCAGTGATCTCCGACGACGGTTTGTTCGAGCTGCTCTCTCCCCTCGCTTTCGCGTTGGCCGCAGCCCTGGAAGGCGACGACGTCGCGCTGTTCTTCCAAGGACCGGCCGTGCGAGTCCTGGCCCCGGAATTCACGGCGAAGATGCACGGCCCGGGTCGACCGTTCAGCCGGTTCCCTCGTCGCGGCCTCGCCGACGCGGGGCATGTCTCGCCCCACGAGAAGATCACGCAGCTGGTGGGGCTCGGAGCCCGGCTCTTCGTGTGCGGGCCGTCGATGGAGCACTACAAGGTGAACCCGTCGAATCTCGCGTTCGATGACGTGACCGTGGCGGCCTATCTGACGTTCATGGAGCAGATGGACAACGCCGACGTGCACCTCTACGCGTAGCCGACGGGGATGAGCGGTCCCGGTCCTCGCCCGCAGGCCGTGCCACCGATCCCGGGCTTTCGCGGTGAACGCTGCCTAGAGTCGAGACCGTGAGCTGGCCCTCGGTCTCTGCGAGCGAGATGGCGTGGATCGACGCCCGCGCCATGCGCGAGATCGATCGTCAGATGATCGATGTCGTCGGCATCACCTTGCTGCAGATGATGGAGAACGCGGGCCGGTCCTTGGCCACCGTCGTCGGCGAGCAGTTCGGCCCCGGATCGGTCGTCGTTCTGGCCGGCTCGGGTGGCAACGGTGGCGGCGGGCTGGTGGCCGCGCGGCACCTCCACAACGCCGGAGTCGGCGTGCAGGTGATGCTCACCGCAGATCGCGCGCGCCTGTCCCCAGGGGCGATGCACCAGCTCGGCATCGTCGAGTGGCTGGGTGTTCCGGTGACGGTGATCGACGAGACCACCTCGCTGATCGCCGACGGCGAGGTGGTGATCGACGCGATGGTCGGCTACAGCCTCCAGGGGCCGTTGGCGGGCCGCGCGACCATCGGAGCAGAGCTCATCTCGTCGGGGCCGGGCTCGGCCATCGTGAGCTTGGACGTGCCCTCCGGTCTGCCGGCTGACGGCGGCGACATCGGCCCGGTGGTCGACGCCGACGCCACGGTGACCCTCTGTCTCCCGAAGGTCGGGTTGGCCGGCCGCGTCGAGGTCGGCCGATTGTTCGTCGCCGACATCTCGGTGCCGGCCCGAGTAGTCGAAGCCGTCACCGGCGGACCGCCGCCACCGTTTCACCGAGGTCCGATCCTGCTGGTCGAGTGACGAACGCCGATGCGGTATTGCTGACACGGAACGGGACCGATGTGGTTCGATGGCGGCCATGGAAACGGAGTTCGCGTCGGCAGTTCGCAGCGGCGATCACGAGACGGTTACCCGGCTGCTCGCAGCCGGACAGCGTGCTGATGAGCCGCTCGACGCCATCGGGACCACGCCGCTCATGGCGGCGCCCACGCTGGAGACGGTCGACGTGCTGCTCGACGCCGGGGCTTCAGTCGCCCCAACCGTTTTCGGGAGTGATGTCCTCCAGATCGTGGTGTCCGACGACGCCTCTGCCATCGACGACCCCGGCGCGCGGATCGCCGTCGCCCGCCGACTCATGGCCCACGGCATACCGCTCGATCGTCGCAACGAGCACGGCTGGTCGCGGCTGTACACGGCTGCGTTCGCCGGCGACGTCGGCGCGGTCGAAGCGTTGCTCACACTGGGGGCCGATCCGAACGACGAGCCGCCGCCGCTGGGTGCGGCGTGCTGGGGGAGCGGCCGACCAGTAGGTGACTCCCCGGACACGATCCAGCTGCTCGCCGCCGCCGGCGCCGATGTTCACCAGCGCGACGGTGCCGGCTGGTCCCTGCTGCATGCGGCGGCGATGCCGTACTCCCACGGCGATGGTTTCGAGTCGAGCGACGGTGTCAACCTGTCGGCGCTGGCCGCGCTGATCCGTCTCGGCGTGCCCCCCGACCTGCGAGGACCGAACGGCGTGACGTCTCTCATGCTCGTTGCCGAGTCAGGCGAGCTCGAAGCTGTCGATCTGCTGTTGGCGGCGGGAGCCGACCAGACTCTTCGCGACGACGACGGCCTCGACGCCCTCGGCCATGCCCGACGGGTGGCCGACCGGCTGACAGAGGTATTGGCGGGGGCATCGCCCGACACGACCGAGGCCGTGCGCCAGTACCGAGACGCCGCCGATCGCTGCGTCAATCGACTCTCGACCTAGCCAGGCCGGCCAGAAAGGCTTCCGGATCGTCGAAGCTGACGTACAGGGTGTGGAGCCGAATCGGAACGCCCATCACCCTGGCCTTGCTGGGAGGGTCGATCTCGATCGTGACGATCCCGCTCACCGCACCGTTCACCAGCCACCGGCCCCGCCAACCATGAACACCGATGCCCGCCCACTGGTCGGAATCGGCGACCGCCCGCACGATCGATGGGCGATCGATGTGGGCGCGAAACGCCCAACCCATCCGGACATGAAGGACCTCGGGGTCGATGTCGGCCCACGAGCGTCGCGGCCCGAGTCCGCAGACCACGAGAAGCGGTTTCCAGAAGCCGAAACGAAGTGCATAGCTCATAGAGTTGGCCCATCGGATGGATCAGGGCGATGTCTCGGACGCCTCGGCTGGACTCTCTCACCATTCGAAACGCACACGAACGCGAAGAAGGATCCATCCATGGCTCAATCCTTGTCCATCGACATCGGAATCAGCGACACCGACCGGCGAGAGATCGCCGAGGGCCTGTCGCACCTGCTGGCCGACACCTACACGCTCTATCTGAAGACCCACAACTATCACTGGAATGTCGTCGGGCCGATGTTCAACACGCTGCATCTCATGTTCGAGGAGCAGTACAACGAGCTCGCGCTCGCCGTCGATCTGATCGCCGAGCGGATCCGTGCCCTCGGCGAGCACGCCCCGGCCACCTATCGCGAGTACGGCGAGCTGGCATCGGTCACCGAGGACACCGACCGTCCCGATGCCGAGGAGATGATCCGTCGCCTGATGCTCGGTCAAGAGACCGTCGCGCGCACGGCGCGTTCGGTCTTCCCTGTTGCTGCCCGCGCCGACGACGAGTCGACCGCCGACCTGCTCACCCAACGCCTCCAGGTGCACGAGAAGACGGCGTGGATGCTGCGGAGCATGCTCGCCTGAGCGTCGCTCTCAGTCGTGGCGGAGCAGGTGCCGGAACGGACCCATACCGGCTGCCGGCTCGGTGGAGTTCACGAAGTCTCGGATGGCCTCGACGAAATGGTCGGGGTCTTCGGCGTGGGGGAAGTGGCCCACGCCCTCGAATATCTCCATCTGGCTTCCCGGAATAGCGGCGTGGGCCTCGTAGGCATGTTCGATCGGGATGATCCGATCGGAGTCACCCCACAGGATGAGAGTCGGCATCGCCGCCGCGAGATAGAGGCGATCGGTGGCGTTCACCACCTGGCCCCCGGGTTCGATCACCGAACGCAGTGTCCGGAGGAACGCCCGCCGGTTCTCGGCACCCGAAAGCGATGCGTATGCCCGCCACATCTCGGTGAGCTTCGGGGCCTTGAGGCCACGAGATTGAAGGATGTTGCCCAGCGTGTTGCCCTGGTCGCGCACAAAACTGGGGAACAGGAACGGCATGACCAGCTCGGCACCCGGCAGCGTGAGCATGCGCAGCATCCAGCTGACCTCGCGTCCGAGACCGCCGCTGCCGACCAGGATCATGCGGTCGACGAGCTCGGGGTGCTGATACGCAAGCTGCATGGCGATCCCGCCACCCAGTGACGCGCCGATCACGGTGACCGGCCCGAGGTCGAGCACACCGAGCAGGTCCCGTAGGCCGCTGGCGAAGGCGCCGAGCGAGTAATCGCCGGTTGGTTTGGCCGATTCTCCGTGGCCGAGGAGATCGGGAGCCAGAACGTTGAAGTCCTCGGCCAGACCGGGGATCACGTGGCGCCACGTGTGCGAGCTACCCGCCAGTCCGTGGATCAGCAGCAGGGTCGGCCTGCCCGGGTTGTCGTCGACCAAGCGGTAGGTGACATCGTGGCTGTGGACACCAACGTGCTGCAGCGGGACTTCCATCTCCTCAAGTTACCTGGTGGTAGGCCCAAACCAGAGGACGAGGTCCGACCGATCTCATGGTCGCGGTGCGTAGAACGAGATCTGCCACGGCATCCATGGTCCGGGTTCAGCCGCGAGCTCACCGGCATCGATCAGCTCGATGACCCGTTCTGCATCCTCCAGGGCCGACAGGAGCCCGGTCGAGAGATCGGGACGCAGTCCGAACGAGGTCGCCATCTCCGTGTGGAGACCGTTGCACAGCCACGAGCACCCGAGACCATGCTCGCAGGAGACGGGCTCGTAGCCCAACACGGTCGCGCCCTGGTCGAGCGTCTCGTTGCGCTCGATCATCTCGTAGACCCCGTGGCGTCCGGCGCCGGTCACCGTTGCCTCATCGGCGAGGAAACGCTCGCAGTACGGCTGGGGGAGCGCACAACCGATCAGGCGAAGATCGCCGGGATCGACCACGAACTCGGCAACGAACTCCTCGAGCACCGATCGTGAGAACGCAACGGCGGGAAAGCCGAGGTCCCGATCGAAGCGTTCTCGGTACCACTCGACGAGGTCGGGAAGCTGCTCTGCTCCCACGCCGAAGTCGAGCGCCGCCGCGGCTGCCTCGGAGCTCCACCAGGTGTTCAGCGCGAAGTCTGCGATACAGCCCGAAACGCTGACGACGCGGCTGGGCAACAGCGGAGATCGGTCGAAGGCGTCGCCCTTCGCGCCGGGGCGCTCGAGGAAGTAGCCACCGGCCACATGAGCAACGTCGTCCACTCAGCCGATGGTAGACACGGGCGTCTCGACCGGCTCGTATGGCCTGCGTAGTCTCTGGTCATGATCGTCGCCGTCCACACCCTGGTCTATTCCGATGACCCCTCCGCCACTCGCGCCTTTCTGCGCGATGTGCTCGGTTGGCCCCACGTCGAGGACACCAACACCGAACCGGGCTGGCTGATATTCGGTACCGGGCGAAGTGAGATGGGGGTGCACCCGACCCACAGCGTGTGGGAGGGCACGGAGTACACGTTCCCCCGCCAGCACAGGATATCGCTGATGTGCGACGACATCGAAGCGACGCGTACGGAGCTCGCGGCCAGAGGTGCAACCTTCAGCTCGCCCGTCGTCGACGAAGGCTACGGGCTCGTGACCTCCCTCGAGGTGCCGGGTGCCGACCCGTTCATGCTCTACGAACCGCGCCACGAGGTGGCCTACGACCTCTGATGGACACGGTCATGCACACGCTGTGGGGGTTGCGGGTGTAGTCGCCGAAGGGCGGGCACTCCTCGAAGCCGAGGCTGGCGTACAGGGCCCGTGCCGGCCCGAACGCGTCCATGGTTCCCGTTTCGAGGCTCACCCGGTCGTGGCCCCGGTCGGCTGCCGTCTCCAGAAGCTGTTCGGCGATGGCCCGTCCGACTCCCCGACCGCGATGGTCGGTCGAGGTGTGCATCGACTTCAGCTCGGCGTGGGAGTGGTCGAGGTACCGCAGCGCTCCCACCCCGACCAGCCCTCCCCGGATGCGGGCGGTGAAGAAGGTGACCGAGGCGTCGCCCAACCCGTCGAGGTCGAGCGCATGTACGTGGCCGGCGGGGGTGACCTCGTTGGCAAACGAGAGGTGATGGTCGAGGAGGACCCTGACGTCGTCGGCGGTCGGCGCCTCGATGGAAATGACGAGCGGGTCCATGACAGGGCCAGTCTGCTCTCAGTAGCCTCCGGAAGGAACCATGAGCAGCTCGGTCTCCACCTCGGCGAAGGCCTGCCGGGCCGGCTCGGGGAGGCCGTCGTCGCTCACGACGACGTCGGCGCGTTCGAGTGGGGCGATCTGGGCCAGCCCCACGGTGCCCCACTTGGTGTGATCGGCCAACACGACGACTCGGCGGGCGGAGGTGATGAATGCCTTGTTCACCTCGGCCTCGGCCAGGTTCGGGGTCGTGTAGCCGAGCTCGGCGTCCATGCCGTGCACGCCCATGAAGACCGCGTCGACATTGAGCCTGGCCAAGGTGTTCGTGGCAACGGGGCCGACGAGCGCATCGGAGGGCGTTCGCACGCCACCGGTGATGACCACCGTGAGGTCGGAGCGCGGACTCTGGTACAGCGCCTGGGCCACGGCGGGTGCATTCGTCACCACTGTGAGCTCGGCGACTGCGTGGAGGCGCTTGGCGAAGGTCCAGGTGGTCGTGCCGGCCGTCAGGGCAATGGAAGAGCCGGGTTGGACCAGCGCCGCGGCCCGCTGGGCGATCGCATCCTTCTCGCGTTGCTGTCGCCGTTGCTTCGCCGCGAAACCGGGCTCGTGCGAACTGAGGTCGCCGATGCGCGTAGCCCCGCCGTGGACCTTGTCGACCAGGCGTAGGGCCGCGAGCTGATCGAGGTCGCGCCGCACCGTCATCTCCGACACGTTGAATCGCTCGGCCAGGTCGCGGACGCGTACCGACCCCTCTTGGCGAACGGACTCGACGATGATGTCGTGACGTTGACGGGCGAGCATGGCCTCGATTCCCCCGTACGGGCCCTCCCACGAGAAGCCGGCGCACCGGCAAGGCTGCCGCGCCGGCCACGCCAAGTCAACAAAATCGAACATCGGGGTCGAGGCCGCTCCGGACGCTTCGGCATACTTGACAAGGCAGGGCGTTGCGACGAGGCTGCTGTTCGGTTCTGAACTTTTTCGTCCGAGTACGCCAGTAACGCAGCTCGGACCACCATCAGGAGGGGAAATACCACATGTCTAAGCTCATTCTGCCCGGATCACCGAGCCCGTCGACGCACGGGTACTCGCTGTCGCGGCGCTCGTTGTTGAAGGGCACGGCCGGTACGGCCGCCCTGGCGGTCGGTCTTCCGACCGTGCTCGCCGCGTGCGGCAGCGACGACAGCTCGGGTGGGGACTTCGAGCTCGGATCGGCCACCGGTGATCTCACGATTGGCTCCAACTACTCCAACGAGCTCCCCCAGGCCGGCCTCGCCGCGGCGACCGCCGCCGTGCCGAACGCGAACATCAACTCGAGCATCAACGAGGTCGACCACAACACGTTCCAGGAGAACATCACCACGTATCTCCAGAACCCCGACGACATCATCCCGTGGTTCGCCGGCTTCCGCATGCGGTTCTTCGCCGAGCAAGACTTGCTGGGCGACATCACCGACGTCTGGGATGCCGGACTCAGCGACTTGCTGGGCGAAGGCTTCAAGACCGCCTCGACCGGCAACGACGGCAAGCAGTACTTCGTGCCGTGGACCTACTACATCTGGGGCGTGTACTTCCGCCCGAGCCTTTTCGAGGAGAACGGCTGGACCGCACCCACCAACCTCGACGAGCTGAACAGCCTCGCGTCGGACATGCAAGATGCCGGCATCACGCCGTTCGCGTTCGCCAACGACGGCCGTTGGCCGGCGATGGGCACCTTCGATCAGCTCAACTTCCGACTCAACGGCTACGACTTCCACGTCGACCTCATGGCCGGAGAGGAGAGCTGGACCGACGAGCGGGTCAAGAACGTGTTCACCACCTGGGAGAGCCTCCTGCCCATCCACCAGGAGAACCCGAACGGGCGCACCTGGGAGGAGGCGGCCGCTGCGGTCGTCAACAAGGAGGCCGGCATGATGACCATCGGCACCTTCATCGGGTCGCAGTTCCCCGACGGCGACACCTCCGACCTCGACTTCTTCACGTTCCCCGAGCTCGACCCCGAAATCGGTACCGGAACGGTCGAAGCGCCGATCGACGGTTGGATGATGGCCAAGAGCCCCAGCAACGAGAGCGCAGCCAAGGAGATGCTCTACCACTACGGTACCGCTCTCGCCCAAGAGGCCTACCTCGCCGAGGATCCCAGCGTGGTGGCACCGTCCGAGGACGTCGACGCCTCCATCTACAGCCCCCTTCAGAACAAGGTGCTGGCTGCGGTGGCCGCGGCCCCCACGGTCACGCAGTTCCTCGATCGTGACACGAGCCCCGAGTTCGCCTCGAACGTGGCCGGCCCGCGCATCGCCGACTTCCTCGCCAATCCCGGCGACATCGATTCGATCCTGGCCGACATGCAAGAGCAGGCCGAGGTCATTCTCAACAGCTGACGCTGCGATCTGGCAAGCTCTTCCCGAGAACCACCATCACGAACAGGGGGGTGCGGATGGCAACTGCAGAAGCGGACGTCCCGACGGCCGCCCTGAAGGTGGAACGCGGGAAGAAGGCTCCACAGTTCAAGGGACGAGACCGCTGGGTCTTCTACGCGATGGTCGGCATTCCGACGGGGCTGCACGTGCTGCTCGTCTGGGTGCCGACCGTGGGGTCGATCTTCTTGTCGTTCACCGACTGGAAGGGCATCCGGTTCTCCGACATCACCTGGGTGGGCTTGCGGAACTACAACCAGATCTTCACGGTCTTCGAGAAGGACTTCTTCCAGGCCCTCATCAACAACACCGTCCTGCTGGTGTTCCTGTTCCTCGGCCCGACCCTTTTCGGGATGTTCCTCGCCTACAGCCTCGACAAGAGCATCAAGGGCACGCGTCTGTACCAGAGCGTGTTCTACACCCCGGTGGTGTTGTCGCTCGCGGTCGTCGGGTTCATGTGGCAGAGCGTGATCTACTCCACCGAGAACGGCCTGGCCACTCAGCTCTTCGGAGGCGGTGAGCCCGTCGACTGGCTCGGCAATCAGTCGTTTCTGATCTCCTTCGGCGACACGTACGGCATCTCCAAGAACTTCGCCGCCATCCTCATCGCCATCGCCTGGCGTCATGCGGGTTACATCATGGTGCTCTACCTCGCCGGGCTGAAGAGCGTCGACAACTCGCTGAAGGAAGCCGCGTCGATCGACGGGGCCAACGAGTGGCAGACGTTCCGGCTCGTCACGTTTCCCACCCTCAAGCCCATCAATGTCGTCGTCGCCGTGATCACGGTGATCGAGGCGCTCCGCGCCTTCGACATCATCTTCGTGCTCAACACGCCACGAAAGACCGAGGTGTTGTCGATCCTGACAACCAACAACCTGCTGGGGGAGGGTGGCGGCAACGTCGGACGCGGTTCGGCCTACGCCACCATCTTGTTCCTGCTGTGTCTCGGCTTCGTTATCTGGTACGTCACCAACCACTACAAGAGCACCGAGGAAGGAGCCGAGTCATGACGACGACGACCCAGCTCCCCGCCCAACCCAAGGCGCCGGTCAAGCCCGGCCGGATCCTGCTCTATGTGTTCCTCACGCTCACGGCGTTGGTGTGGCTGGTACCCATCGTCGGTGCGGTCTTCTCATCGTTCCGCCCGTTCAGCGAGACGGTGCGCGACGGCTACATCTCATTCCCCGACACGCTCACGCTCGACAACTACAAGAACGCGTGGAACCAGGGCGACATCCTTCGCAAGTACTGGAACACCTGGTTGATCCTGGCCCCGGCGCTGGTGCTCACGCTCTTCTTCTCGAGCATGGTCGCCTTCGCCGCCAGCCGGTACAGCTGGAAATTCAACATCTTCTTCCTGGTGCTGTTCACGGCCGGAAACCTGTTGCCCCAGCAGATCATCATCCAGCCGCTGTTCCAGATGTACAACCGGGTCGAACTTCCGAGTTTCCTCTCGAACTCCGGCAAGCTCAACGGCAGCACGTGGGGGCTCATTCTCATCCACGTGGCATTCCAGAGCGGCTTCTGCACCTTCGTGTTGAGCAACTACATGAAGCTCTTACCGAAGTCGTTGAACGAAGCCGCGCGCATCGACGGCGCCGGTGTGTGGACGCTCTACTGGCAGATCATCATGCCACTGACTCGGCCCGCCCTCGCCGCGTTGGCGACGCTCGAGTTCACCTGGATCTACAACGACTTCTTCTGGGCTGTGGTGCTCGAACAACAAGGGGCCGATCGACCGATCACGTCGTCGCTGGCCAACCTGGGCGGCGAGTTCTTCACCGACGACAACCTGATCGCGGCGGCATCGGTCTACGTCGCTCTTCCCACGATCGTCGTTTACCTCGCGCTCCAGAAGCAGTTCATCGCCGGACTCACGCTGGGCGCAGACAAGGGCTGAGTGCCGACCTCGATCGTCACGCTTCGGTCCACAGATCTCGCAGTTCATCTGCGGGTCGGCCCGGGCATGCCCGAGATCGTGTCAGCCGGCCCCGACCTGGGTGAGGCGGATCTCCGCGCGTTCGAGGCTCCCATTCCGCGCGGGGTCAACCTCGATCAGGCGACACCACTCGGCGTCGTGACCGAACACGCCGGGGGATTCGGCGGGCGGCCCGGCATCGTCGGCGCCCGACCCGACGGCTCGGCCTGGTCGCCCCGCTTCGCCGTCGACGAGATGCACCTCGCCGGCGACCACGAGGTGCAATTCGTTCTCAGCGACCAGATCGCCGGCCTCGGCCTGGAGCTGCGCTTCCACCTCGAACACACACTGACGATGTCGGCCACCCTGACGAACCGGGGCGACACGACCTACACGGTGCAGCGTCTGGCCCCGTCGTTGCCGCTGCCGTCCCATGCGGAGGACCTTTTGACCTTCTCGGGCCGATGGTGCCGGGAGTTCCAGCCACAGCGCAGCTCGTTCGAGGGCCTGACCGTGGTCGAGAACCGGCGCGGTCGAACCTCCCATCAGCGTGTGCCGGCCATCTTCGCCGGCTCCTCGGGTTTCAGCGAACAGAGCGGCGAGGTGTTCGGGGTCCAGTTGGCCTGGAGTGGGAACTTCGAGATCGCCGCCGAAGCCCTCCCCGATGGCCGGCGTCACGTACAGGCCGGCGAGCTCCTCTCACCCGGCGAAGTCGTTCTCGACCCTGGCGACTCCTACCGCGCCCCCGATCTCGTGGTCGCCTGGTCGGGCCAGGGCCTCACCGGTGCCAGTCAGCGATTCCATCAGGTGGTTCGCTCCACCGCAACGGCGGGCACCGAGCGCAAGGTCGTGTGCAACACCTGGGAGGCCGTGTACTTCAACCACGATCTGGTCACCCTCCAGGCACTCGCCGATGCCGCGGCCGCAGTCGGTGTGGAACGCTTCGTGCTCGACGACGGCTGGTTCGGTGGCCGGCGCGACGACAACGCCGGTCTCGGTGACTGGTGGGTGAGCGAAGCAGTCTGGCCGACGGGGCTGGCGCCGATCATCGACCACGTGACCGCCCGGGGCATGGATTTCGGGCTGTGGGTCGAACCCGAGATGGTCAACCCCGACTCCGACCTCTACCGAGCCCACCCCGAGTGGACGCTGACCACCGCGGGGTACGAGCCGATTCTCGGACGTCACCAGCTCGTGCTCGACCTCGGCCGCACCGAAGTGCGTGACCTGCTATTCGGTGCGTTGCACGAGCTCGTCGACGAGTACGACATCGCCTATCTGAAGTGGGACATGAACCGCGACATCGTGCAGGGGTCACACCACGGACACGCCGGCGCCCACGGACACGTGCTCGGCGTGTACGAGCTCATCGACCGGATGCGGTCGGCTCATCCGGGCCTCGAGATCGAGAGCTGCGCGTCCGGCGGCGGTCGCGCCGATCTGGGCATCCTGCGCCGTACCGAGCGGATCTGGACCTCCGACTGCAACGACGCAGTCGAGCGGCAGTCCATCCAGCGGGGCTTCAGCATGCTGTTCCCTCCCGAGGTGATGGGCGCCCACATCGGCCCCGAGCGCGCCCACACCACCCGCCGTCGTCAAGACCTGGGCTTCCGCGCGGCGACGGCGCTGTTCGGCCACTTCGGCATCGAGTGGAACCTCTTGTCGGCTTCTGAAGCCGACCGGGCCGAGCTGGCGTCGGCGGTTGCGGTGCACAAGCGCCTGCGTCCCCTGCTCCACCGCGGTCGAGTGGTCCGGGTCGATCATCCCGACCCGGCGGCCATCGTCCACGGCGTCGTCTCCGGTGACGGCTCCCATGCGGTGTTCGCCTACGTACAGCTCACGCCGAGCTCCTCGATGGTGCCGCTGTCGTGCCGGCTCGCGGGCCTCGATCCGGATCGTACCTATCACGTCACGGTCATCGAGGGCATCGACTGCCTCGAGCCGCATGGACGAGAACAACCAGCGTGGATCGAGCAGGGCACGACGGCGACCGGTGCGCAGTTGGTGCATCGGGGTATCCAGCCACCGGCTATGCATCCCGAGTCGGTCCTGCTCATGGAGCTGGTCGCTTCTTGACCCGCCGGCGCCCGGCCCCAGGGGCTTCGTACCCCTGGGGCCGCGCGTCAGCTGGGTTCGATGTGGCTCAGATCAGGCCCTTCGCGGCCAGCCACTCGGCTGCGACCTCATCGGACTCGCGGAAGTTGATGTCGGTCTCGATGTTCCACGCCACCAGGTCGTCGGTGGTGATGGCGGCGCTCAACTCGTTGAGGTCGGCGGACAGCTGATCGCCGTAGGCCTCGAGCACCGAGTTCACCACGATCGGGGCGATGTTCTGGGCCGGGTGGAGCCCCTTGTCGTCCTCGAGAACCTTGAAACCCTGTTCACCGATCTGGGGAGCGGTTGTGTTCCAGACCACGGCGTCGACCTCCTCGGCGGAGAGCGCCTCGCCGAGAAGGGGGCCGAACTCGATGGTGACGGTGTCGGCGAACTCGATGCCGTAGATGTCGGGATCGGTGTATCCGAGGAAGCACTGTGGTCGCTCGAAGCAGGCCGCCGAAGCGCCGAACACGGCGTCGGCCGCGGCCAGATCGGAGATCGTTGTGGCGTCGTAGTCACCGCGAACGACGAGCGCGTCGCCGTCGACGGCGGGGGAGTAGTCGAGCAGGGTCGCGCCGATCTCCTGGTAGAGCGGGGCGATGATCTCGACGATGGCGTCGGGATCTGCCGATGCGCCCGCGTCGGGAGCCAGCGCGCTCAGGGCGCCGCCGATGTAGTCGATGATGAGGTCGAGGTCACCGTTGCTGATTCCGTCGATCGCCTCGGTACGGAAGCCGGCCGGGGTCAGCACGTCGATGTCGTAGCCCTTGGCCTCGAGGAACTGGGCATAGACCTCGGCGATGGTCACTGATTCGGAGAAGTCCTGGCCGCGGACGCGGATGGTCGGTCCCTCCGGTGCAGCAGCCGCGCTGTCGCCGGTGTCCTCGGCTGGGGTCTCGGTCGGATCCTCGGCTGGGGTCTCGGTCGGATCCTCGGCTGGGGTCTCGGTTGTGTCCTCGGTGGCGGTCTCCCCGGAGTCGTCGTCGCTGCCGCACGCGGCTGCGAAGAGCGCGAACACCGCCACGACGATCAGGAGGAGCCGGAACTTCGGTTGTTTCATGGTCATACTTTCTACTAGCGATCTGTTGGTCAGCGGATGCGACGGACGCCCGGCGGCAGAGCCCTACGGAGGAGGCCGAATACGGCACCGGTGAGCGCCGCCAGTCCGGCAACCAGAATGGCGCCGGCCAGAAGGAGGTTGTCGTTGTTCTGGCCGAGGCCGTCACGCACGTAGCGACCGAGCCCGTCACCCCCGAGGAACGCACGGATGGGTTCGGTGGCGACGACCTGAACGGCGGCCACACGAATGCCGACCAGCATCACCGACGTCGCCAAGGCGACCTCGATCTGAAAGAGCACGTTCCGCTCCTCCAGCCCCATGGCTCGGGCTGCGTCGACCACGCCGCGATCGACGCCTCGGACGCCGGTGTACGTGTTGAGATAGATGGGCGGAATCGCCAGCAGCAACAGCGCGATGAAGATCGGCCAAGGCTCGAATCCCCAGCCCCGCCGGAGCGATAACGGGACCAGTAGTCCGGCGATGGCGAAGGTGGGTACCGCTCGGCTGAGGGTGACCATCCACGTGACCGAGAGCTCGCCCCGCCCGTGGTGGGCCAGCACGGTCGCAAGTGGCACGGCGACGAGCGTGGCGACGATCATGACCGCACCACACAGAACGACGGTGTCCCACAGCGAGGTGAGTATTCCGCCAGCGCCGGTCCAGTACTCGGCGCCGAACAGGAACTCGAACACGCCGACGTCGCGGGGCACGGCGGCCTGGGCCAGCACGCCGCCGATCATGTCGACCTCGCTCGGTTGCTCCAAGGCGTGACGAGTCGGCCGAGGGCGAAGATGGCACCGTCGAGGACGAGGGCCATGACGATCGAGAGGACGGCGCCAATGGTCATCGGCGTCCAGAATGTGCGCTGGAGCCCATCGAGAATGAGCGAGCCGAGGCCACCCTGCCCGATGATCGACGCGACCGTCACCAGACCGACCGTGGAGACGACGGCGATCCGGAGACCGGCGATGATGTACGGGAGCGCGAGCGGAAGCTCGACCTCGAGGACCCGTCGAGTCGGGGTCAGCCCCATTCCGTTGGCCGCGTCGCGGACCGCGTCGGGTACGGCGGCGAAGCCGGCCAGGGTGTTCGTCACGAGAATCAACAGGGTGTAGGCGGCGAGGGGTAGCACGGCCGTGAGCCGGCTGAGTCCGAAGTACGGTACCAACAGCCCGAACAACGCCACGCTCGGGATCGTGTACAGGAATCCGGTGAAGCCCGTCACTGGTGTCGCCAACATGCGGAACCGGAGCGCGGCGGCGGAGAGGATCGCCGCCACCACCGAGCCCAGGGCTACCGAGAGCAGCGTCAGTTCGAGGTGTTGGACGAGCGCCTCCCGTATCTGGTCCCACTCGTCGATGATCCACTCCCACCGGATGATCGGGTTCCTGGCCTCGCCGAAGACGCTCACGAGTCGTCCTCCGAGCTGAGGTTCTTGCGGATCGAGTCGAGGTTGACCACGCCACCGAACCGGCCGTCGTCGTCGATGACCGCCACTGAGGTCCGCGACGTCATGATGAGCTCCATCGCGCTCAGGAGCGTGCTGGCGGGCGTGACCTGGGCGGCGGGTCGAACGCGCGGCACGTCGGCGAGCGCATCACCGTTGCGCAGGTCGTCGACCCGTACCCATCCTGCAAACGCGTCGCCTCGAAGCACACCGAGCCAGTCGGTTCCATGGGCATCGGCCGCCTTCGCCGCCTCGGTGATCGGAATGCCGATGTCGACCACGGGCCCGCGATCGTACGCGAGCTGGCTGACCATTCTGAGCGCCAGGCGCTTCATGCCCCGATCGTCGCCGACGAACTCCTCCACGAAGTCGTTCGCCGGCGACCGGAGCAGCTCGTCGGGAGTCGCGTACTGCTCGAGCACCCCGCCGATGTTCAGGAGGGCGATGCGGTCGCCCAGTTTGAGCGCCTCCTCGAGGTCGTGGGTCACGAAGACGATCGTCTTGTGGAGTTGTTGCTGCAACGACAAGAGCTCGTCTTGGAGTCGGCTGCGTACGATCGGATCGACGGCACCAAAGGGTTCGTCCATCAAGAGCACAGGCGGATCGGCAGCCAGGGCGCGGGCCACCCCGATTCGCTGCTGTTGACCACCCGAGAGCTCGTCGGGATACCGGTCGAGCATTTCCGATTCGAGGCCGACGAGCTCGGCGAGCTCGGCGACCCTGTCGATGACCCTGCCCTTCTCCCAACCCAGCGTCCGCGGCACCGTCGCGATGTTCTGGGCGACCGTTCGGTGGGGGAACAGCCCGCCCTGCTGGATGACATAGCCGATGCCGCGTCGCAACTCGGTCACGGGCTCCTGGATGACGTCGCGGCCGTTGATCTCGAGTCGCCCCGACGTGGGCTCGATGAGCCGGTTGATCATGCGCAAGGTGGTGGTTTTGCCACACCCCGACGGACCGATGAGGGCCACGATGGAGCCCGCCGCGATGTCGAGGGAGAGAGACGACACTGCGTCGGTGTCGCTCCCCTCGAACTGCTTTCGCACGTCGTCCAACCGGATTGCGATCTCAGCGATAGCTGGTCAGCTCCCAGGGTTCGTCGAGGGATCCGCCCGGTGACGACTAGGCAAAGCAAGTTCTGCGGATCCGGCTCCACCATAGGCCGGTGGGGTGCGCGCTTCCACCAGATGAATCGCTGCGTCAGCCGAGAAGTCGACGCCGGCGCTGGGAGACCGCGACGAGCGCCATGCCCCACGCCAGGACCGCCAGGCCGAACAACGCAAGCCGGCCACTGCTGGCGCCGGTGAAGGGAAGGGAGCTGCGGGGTGCCTCGACCACTTCTTGGGAGGTGTCCGCGCCTTCAGGCGTTGCGTCGGGCGTGATCCCGAGCTCGCTGTAGAGCGGCGAGAGCGGATCACCGAGCTGCGTATAGATGTCGGCAATCGTCTCCGGCGCCAGAGGCACTCCGTTCACCTCGTTGCCGCCATCGACCGTCGCGACGTTACTGATCCGCGTTCCGGCGGCTGCGGTGACCTCCACCTCGAGCTCGATCGTCCAGGTGTCGCCGACGGCCATCGTCGCGGGATTGGTGCAAGTGACGGTGCCTGCGGCTTCCGAACAGGTCGCGGCGGCAATGTCGGAGGCCGCCGTCGTGTACCGCAGACCGGCTGGCAGATCGTCGGTGACGACCACGTCGCCCCGCGTGGCGGTCGGCCCGAGGTTGGTGATCGTGAGCACGTAGTCCGTAGTGCGTCCGGTTTCCAGGCGACCGTCGAGGCTCTTGTCCATGGCGAGAATCGACAAGGGAACCTCGGTGTCGTCGTCATCGCGGTCGTTGTCGGGGTTGGTGTCGTAGGTCGGCGTGGCGACGGTTGCTGTGTTCGTCACACCGGGCGCGGCTCCAGCGTCGACGCTCACGGTGATGCCGACGCTCGTAGTCGTGGCCGCGGCCAGGTCGATGGCGACTCCTGCGTCGTCGACATACGTGCAGATCACCGTGGCAGCCGCGACAGTGCAATCCCAGTCGTCACCGACCGAGTCCAGGTAGGTCACGTCGGCCGGGAGGCTGTCGGTGATGGTGACCGGCGCCTCGGCTGCGGCGGGACCCGCGTTGGTGACCGTGACGGTCCAGGTGTTGGTGCCACCGATCGTGAAGTCGCCGACATGGGTCTTGACCAGCGACAGATCGGCCTCGGGGCGGTAACCGAAGTCGACGTCGACACGTTCTTCACCGTCACCCAGGTCGAGCGTCGAAACGTGCGGCGTGGAGGGGCCGTCGACGTCGAAGGTCTCGAGGTAGCCCCCAGGCAACGAGTCGGTGTCGACGGTGATCGTGTAGGCACCGGCAGGAAGGTCCTCGAACAGGTACACACCGTCGGTGTCGGTGATCGTCGTGTCGGTGAAGGCCAGGCCGCTCACCGGGTCGACATACGTGAGGGTCACGGTGACCCCGGAGATGGGGCTCTCGTCGACGTCGAAGACGCCGTCGGCGTCGTCGTCCTTCCAGACGGTGTCACCGATCGAGCCGATGCCGGTGACCGAGAAGTCCTGATCGAGGGCGTCGGGGCTGACTCCGTCGAGGGTGGTCATCGAGGTCAACGGCGTGTCGATGCCGTCGGCGTCGTAGGTCGGAACCGTCCCGGTCGGAAGGGTCGACGGGTCGACGGTTACCGTGTAGTCGCCGTGGGGCAGGCCTGCGAGCAGGTACACGCCGTCGGAGTCGGTGGTGACCGTCGTGGTGAAGTCGGGACCACCGGTGGGGTTGGTCCACACGATGGTCACGTCGACGTCGGGTATGCCGACGTCGCCCGCATCGGGGACGGGAGCTCCGGTGTCGTCGCGGTCGTACCACACCGTGTCGCCCAACGTGCCGTTGCCCCGGTAGCCGAAGTCCTGATCGAGGTCGTCCGGTGTCGCGTCCGTCAGCGTCGTGGTCGACACGTTCGGGGTGTCGATCCCGTCTTGGTCGAACACCGGCACGAAACCCGAAGGAACGTCGGTGATGGTGACCGTGAGGACGGTGTCGAAGGGCACATTCTCGAACAGGTACGCGCCGTCGATGCCGGTCGTGGTCACGACCGCGACATCGGTGCCGTCGGGACCTGTGTAGGTGAGGGTCACCGTGACCCCGGCGAGGCCCACCTCGTCGGAGCCGATCTCGCCGTCGCCGTCGAAGTCGAACCAGACGGTGTCGCCCAGCGTCGCGACGCCCGTGTACGAGAAGTCCTGATCGAGGTCCTCGGACTCGTCGACACCGATCGTCGCCGGGTCGTCGACCGCCAGCGATGTGCTGGATGCCGATGGCGTGTCGATGCCGTCGGAGTCGAAGGTCGGCACGTCGATACCCAACGGGAGCGTGGCCGTGTCGACTTCGATGCTGTAGTCGCCGACGGGCAGGTACTCGACCAGATACTCCCCGTTGGCATCGGTGACGGGCGTGAACACCAGGTCATCGGCTGATTCGTCGACCAGCGCGGTGGCGGGGTCGTCGCCGGCGATGCCGTCGAACCCGGCCCATGTCACGGTCAGGCCGACGTTCTGGAGCGGCTGGTCCTCGTCGTCGAACACGCCGCTACCGGCGGGGTCGGGGTCGCCACCATTGTCCTGGTCGAACCAGACGGTGTCGCCGAGTCGGGCGGCTCCGGCGAAGGAGAAGTCCTGGTCGACACGGTTGGCCTCGTCGACCGTGAGGGTCGTCGGGTCGTCGACGGCGAGCGAGACGGGCGACGCGGGGTTCGTCGCTCCGGCCGGCCCGTAGGTCTGGGTCAGGCCGACCGGAATGCTGCCGGTGACTTCGACGGTGAAGTCGCCGTACGGCAGCGAGGGGACCGTGTAGTTGCCGTCGAGATCGGTCGTGGTCGTGATCACGAAGTCGGTGCCGTCGGGATCGGGGTTGTCCCACGTGATGGTGACCTCGACGCCCGGGATGCCGGGTTCGGCCGGCAGACCCGCGGCCGGGTCGGCCGGGTCCTGGTCGGGCGTACCGCTGTTGTCGAGATCCATCCAGACGGTGTCGCCGAGCGAGGCGACGCCGGTGTAGCCGAAGTCCTGGTCGAGGTCCTCGCCGGGGCTCGACGAGAGCTCCAGCGTGGAGTTGTCCAGCGTGGCGAGCCCGTCGTCGTCGAATGTGGCAGCAAGGCCGAGAGGGAAGTCGGCGTCGGCGGTGTCGACCGTGACGATGTAGGTGTCGACACCGGCCGGGGAGAACGGCAGGTTCTCGAACAGGTACGTTCCATCGCCCGCGGTGACCGTGGTGAAGGTCACGTCGTCGGGCGTGCCGAGCGCACCGTCGGACCCGGCCCAGGTCAGGTCGACGGTGATGTCACCGATGCCGACCTCGTCGAAGGCGTCGCCGTTGGCGATGCTGTCGATCACTCCGTCGGCGTCGTAGTCGTACCAGACAGTGTCGCCGATGGAGCCCTGACCCGTGTAGGAGAAGTCCTGATCGAGGTCCTCCGGTGCCGCGACCGTCAGTGCGGTCGCCGAGGTGGACGCGCTGGCGCCGGCGGTGCCGTCGAAGTCGAAGGTCGGGATCATCCCGGGCGGCAGCGTCGCCGTGTCGACGACGATCTCGTAGTTGCCGAGGGGCAGGAAGTCGACGATGTAGGCGCCGTCGGCCAGCGTCATGACCGTGGTGGAGAAGTCGTCAGCCGACTCGTCGACGGCAAGTGTGGCAGGGTCGTCGCCGACCACGCCGTCGACGCCGCCCCAGGTGACCGTGACATCGACATCCTCGAGCGGTATGTCGCCGGCGTCGGGCGTGCCGTCGGTCTCGGTGGCGTCCACGTCGTAGAAGACGTCGTCGCCGATCCGGCCGAGCCCGCGGTAGCCGAAGTCCTGGTCGAGCGATGCCGGGGCGCCCGAGTCGAGCGTGATCGCCGAGGCGCCGGGTGTGCCCGTGACGACGCCACCGTCGGCGGTGTCATCGGCATCATGGGTCGAGGTGACGTTGCCCGGCAGCGTCGAGGGGTCGACACTGACGACGAAGTCGCCGTACGGAAGTCCCGTCACGTCGAACATGCCGTCGGCGTCGGTGACGACCGAGAAGCTGTGGGTGATGGTCGGATCGGTCGGATGCGTCCAGTCGATGGTGACGGTG
>JAHEJN010000071.1 GCA_024638845.1 Acidimicrobiales bacterium
GACCGACCGAGGTCGATCACCGTGCCCGATGCATCGACCACGACCCGCCGTGCCGCCTCGACGAGTGACGAGATGGTGGCTTCGACCGGATCCAACGGGATGCCGTCGATCGTCTCGCACCGGATGGCTCCGGGACCGATCAGCGCCACGTCGAACATCCCTGTTTGCCACCACGAGGCGGCTTGAATGGGGGGATGTTCCCCGTGATCGAAACCGAACGACTTCGCCTTCGTCTGCCGGTACCGGGCGACGCCGACGACCTCCACGCTCGACGCAATGAGCCCGTCGTGGCCCGCTTCCACGACTACCCCTTGCCGTTCAGCCTCGATCGGGCCCAGGCCATGGTTGCCGACGCCGACGACGACGACGGCAGCGACGGCTGGCGGATACTGGTGGTCACCGACCGCAGAACCGACGAGACCTACGGCGACGTCGCCATCGGCCTCACCTTCGATGGCCGTTGTGCCGAGATCGGCTTCACCTTTGCGTCCGCGCACTGGGGAAACGGGTACGCCACCGAAGCAGCTGCCGCCGCGATCGACCATCTGTTCGCCGAGACCGCAGTCACCCGCGTCCTGGGTCAGCTCCATCCCGAGAACAAAGCATCGGCCCGCACGCTGGAGCGACTGGGCTTCGTGTTCGAGGGTCACACCCGGCTCTCGTTCTGGGTGGGCGACGAGAACTCCGACGACTGGATCTACGGCCTCACTCGCGCCGACCGCGATGCTTGGCGACAGCGCCCGAGGTCGGTGCCGGGCCGGGTCGAACTGGTCGAGATCGACTCGCACAACGCCCGGTCCTTCGAAGGGCTCCGCACCCACAAGTCACAGGAACGGTTCGTGGCATCGGTGCAGGCGTCCTACGCCGATGCCCTGTTCCCCGAGGTGATCGACGGGGCGCCACTGGTGCCGTGGCTTCGCGGCATCGTGGCCGACGGCGTGCCGGCCGGATTCGTGATGATGGCCGAAGTCACCGCCACCAACCCCGAGCCGTACCTGTGGAGGTTCCTCGTCGATCGGCTGCATCAGGGCCGCGGCGTCGGGCGCGTCGCTCTCGAACAGGTCGTGACGCACTGTTGCGACTGGGAGGCCGACAGCGTTCGGACCAGCTGGGCCGAGGGCCCCGGTTCACCGCGCCGCTTCTACGAGCAGTTCGGCTTCGAGCCCACCGGCGAGCTCGTGTCCGGCGAGATCGAGGCTCGCCTCGACCTTCGTTAGTCTCGACGGGTGATCAACTCCGAGACCCTGCTCGACGATCTCCGCGCCATCGTCGGCGACGCCAATGTTCTGGTCGACGGTGACACGGCCTCGTACCTCGTCGACTTCCGCGATGTCTTCCACGGTGAGGCGATGGCCGTCGTCCGGCCGGGCTCGACCGACGAGGTCGCGGCCGTCGTCACCACCTGCATCGCCGCCGGAGTCGCCATCGTCACCCAGGGCGGCAACACCGGCCTGTCGGGTGCGTCGATCCCCGAGCCAGACCGACCGAGCGTCATCGTCACCCTGGCTCGAATGAGCAGCATCGAGTCGGTCGACCCCGACCGGTTCAGCATCACCGTGCAGGCCGGAGTCACGATCGAGGCCATCCAGGACTCCGCCGCGGCCGTCGACCGCATGTTCGCCCCCGACTGGGGCGCACGCGGCAGCGCCACCATCGGCGGCGGAATCGCCACCAACGCCGGGGGAATCAACGTGTTGCGCTACGGAATGATGCGCGAACACATCCTCGGTCTCGAGGTCGTGCTGGCCGACGGCACGGTGTGGAACGGCTTGCGCGCGCTTCGCAAGGACTCGTCGGGCTACGACATGAAGCAGCTGTTCATCGGCAGTGAGGGCACGCTCGGCATCGTGACCCGAGCGGTGGTGAAGCTGCTGCCGTCCACGCCCGACGAGCACACCTCCTTGGCCGCCCTGACCTCCCTCGACGGCCTGATGGAGCTCCTCGCTCTCGGTCGCTCGCACGCCCAGGACGGCATGACCGCGTTCGAGCTGATTCCCGAGATCGGCGTCGCTCGGGTGTGCGCGGCCATGCCATCGGTGCAGCGGCCGCTTCCTCCGGTGGCCGAGTGGTACGTGCTGGTGCGGTTCTCGGGGACCGACGGTGTGAGTGACCGACTCACGGCCTTCCTCGAAGAGGCGATGAACCGACGACTCGTCACCGAAGCCGTCGTGGCCGCCACCGCCGATCAGGAAGCCAATCTGTGGATGCTGCGTGACGAGCTCCCGCCGCCAGGGATCTTCGAGTTCCAGAACGCCGGGGTGAAGATGGACACCGCCGTGCCCATCGATCAGATCGGTCCGTACTACGAGCGTTTCGTCGAAGTGACCCAGCGCATTGCTCCCGACGCCATCACCTACACGTTCGGTCACGCAGGCGACGGAAATCTCCACGTGCACGTGTTCCCCGTCGTCGCAGACGACGTGGCGGCGTTCGTGGATGCGAAGCCGGCTCTGATCGCGGCCATCGACGAAGCCACGTGGGACTTCGGTGGCACGATCAGCGCCGAGCACGGCATCGGCAGTGAGCTCACCGGCCGGATCGTCGGCCAGAAGGAACCGGTCGAGTTCGAGCTGATGCGCCGTATGAAGACCGCTCTCGACCCCTCCGGGCTGCTCAACCCGGGCAAGGTCCTGCCCGAGGGCTGAGCGTCAGTCGACGCCGAGCAAGAGCCCGAGCTGTCGCGACTGGGCGACCACCGCGCCCGATTCGTCCCACAGCACTCCGTCCTCGATGAAATGCCCGTCGGCCAGGTCGTTCACGGTGAAGCGGCCGAGGATCCAACCGGGAACGGGACGACGCCGCACGTGCACGGTCAGCTCGATGGTCGGCACCCAGCCGACTGCGCCGAACAGATTGACGAGCGGTGGGGCGAACGCATCGGCGAAGAGGCACAGAGCGAGCGTGTCGACCGGCTCCTCGTCGGCGAAGCGGACCCACCCCGTGATCTCCGCTCGCCCGAGCGGCGGCGCGTCGGGGTCGTCGGGAGGAGCCTGATCGGGATGCAGCCGGGTCTCGATGCGATCGAGAATCGGCAGGTCGACGCCTTGGGCCTCTCCTCGACGGCTGATGCAGAGATCGGGGGCAGGGATGGTCGGCGGCTCGATCTCGAGGTGCGGTCCGACCGACACGTGGGAACCGGTGAGCTCACCGAAGATTGCCGTCGTGCGGAGGCGATCCTTGCCCTCCTGCACGAGAGCGCCGTTGGTGGCCGAGGTGGTCCGACCGCTTCGCACCAGCTCGACCTGCACTTCGGCCTCGGCCTCGGAGATCGCCGGTCGGAAGAAGTGCGTGGTCACCGACATCGGGTCGGGATGAGCGGCGGCGTCTCGCATCGAGCGCAACACGATGGCGTTCAGGAACCCGCCGTTCGGTGTTCCGGAGATGTTCCATGCGGAGCTGACATGAATCAGGAGACGGTCGCCGTCCGGGGTCGCGGTGGTTTCGTCGTCGAAGTGCACCCGCCGATGTTGTCATGTGCGTTTCACCCCGGCGAGACCGCGCTGGCATTGTGGTGCGGTGACCACCATCGCCCAACTCGTGGTCGACGCGCTCCGTGCGTGTTCGATCGACACCCTCTATTGCATTCCCGGCGTCCAGAACGACGACTTCTTCGATCGTCTCGTCGATGCCCGCGACATACGACCCGTTGTCTGCCGGCACGAGCAGGGCACCGCATACATGGCGGCCGGCGCCGCGCAGGTCACCGGCCGGCCGGCCGCATGTTGTGTGGTCCCGGGGCCGGGCCTGTTGAATGCCAGCGCCGCCCTCACCACTGCGTACTGGGGCGGGGCCAATGTGTTGGCCATCGTGGGAGAGATCGCCACCCACCTGATGGACAAGAACATCGGCGCCCTGCACGAGCTGCCCGATCAGCACGCCATCCTGCGCCAGCTCACCAAGCACGCCGAGCTCATCACCGACCCGGCCGGTGCCGCCGGCCAGATACAGGCCGCCATCGATGCCCTCGTGAACGGAGCCCCCCACCCGGTGAGCATCGAGGTTCCGGTGAACCGCTGGGCCAAGGAGACCGACGGCGACATCGCCGTCCCCGTCCGGGTCGATCCGACCATCGACGAGGCCGCCGTCGCCGGCGCCGCAGCATTGATCGCCGGAGCAACCAACCCACTCATCGTGGTGGGCTCGGGTGCCTACGACGCCACCGCCGAGGTGATCGCGCTGGCCGAGCTGGTCCAGGCACCCGTCACCACCCGGCGGATGGGTCACGGCGTCGTGCCGAGCGATCATCCCCTCTTCGTCCCCCTCACCGTCGCGCACGATCTGTGGCGCGACGTCGACGTGGCCATCGGCATCGGCACGCGGCTCGAATGGCCGATCGAGCTCTGGGGGGTCGACGGCGGCCTCGCCGTGGTGCAGGTGGACATCGACCCCGACGGCCTCGACCGCCACCGCATCGGGACGCATGGCGTTCTCGGCGACGCCGCTGAAGCCACTGCCGCCATCACCGCCGCGCTCGTACCCATCAACCCGCCCCGGGCCAGCCGCGCCGCCGACCTGGCCGAACGCCGGGCGACCTTCGCCCAGGACATCGCCTACCTCGAACCCCAGCTGTCGTACCTGCGGGCGATTCACGACGCCATGCCCGCCGACGGCGTGATCGTCGAGGACGTCACCCAGATCGGGTTCGCCGCCCACCTCGCCTATGGCTTCACCCGGCCGCGAACCTTCCTGTCCTCCGGGCCGGCGGGCACCCTCGGTTGCGGTGTCCCCATGGGTGTCGGTGCGGCCGACGCCGCCCGAGACCGGTCGGTGCTCACCATCTCGGGTGACGGCGGGTTCCTCTTCGGCGCCGCCGAGATGGCCACTGCGGTCCAACACGACATCCCCACCAAGATCGTCGTGTTCAACGACGGCGCCTACGGCAACGTGAAGCGCATCCAGACCCTGCGCTTCGGCGCCGATCGCACCATTGCCAGCACGTTGCGCAATCCCGATCTCGTCGTCTTCGCCGAGAGCTTCGGTGTGGCCACGTGGCGCACCGACAACCCCGAGGGCCTTCGCACCTGCCTCGATGCCGCGCTCGCGCACGACGGACCGGCCTTCGTCGAGGTGCAGGTGGAGGCGATGCCCGATCCGTGGCCACTGATGATGCTGCGGCGCGCTCGCCGTGCATCGTAGTGAAGCCGCCGCCGTTGACCATCGAGTCGATACGTCGCCGCTACCTCGTTCTGCTCGCGCTGCGCTGGCTCCCCGTCGGTTTCATCGCACCGTTGCTCGTGCTGCTGCTCACGCGGGAGCTGAGCCTCACCCAGGCGGGTCCGTTGCTGGCCGCATACGGCATCACGACCGCGCTGCTCGAGCTTCCCACGGGAGGCCTGGCCGATGTCATCGGCCGACGGCCGGTCCTGATGATCTCGTCGGTTGCCGCCGGTGTGCTGCTCGTGTTGCTGGGCGTGATGAACTCCTTCATCGGTCTTCTGGCTGCCATGGTCGCCGGTGGTGTGGCCCGGGCCCTCGACTCCGGTCCGCTCGAATCGTGGTTCGTCGATCGCAGCCTGGCCATCGACCCCGACGTCGATCTGCGGGCCGGTCTGTCGCTCGGCGGCACGGTCGACGGTGCCGCGCTGGCGATCGGCTCGATCATCGGCGGCATAGTGCCCGCGGTGTTCGATGGGCGCCTCGAAGTCTCGGTCTGGATCGCCCTTGCTTTCCAGTTGGTGCACCTCGGGGCGGTGTTCTTCCTCATGGACGAGCTTCGAGCACCCGACGGTTCGGGGTTGGCAAAGGCATTCGTCGCGGTGCCCGCCGCGGTTCGCGACGGAGTGGCACTTGCCGCCCGACACCGACCCCTACGGGGCCTGCTGCTGGGAGCGGCCACCATCGGCGTGGCACTGGTCGCCGTCGAGTCGCTCTGGCAGCCACGGTTCGTCGCCCTGCTGGACGCGCCCGACACCGCCACGGCGTTCCTCGGGGTTCTGCTCGCGGTTGCCTTCGCCGGCAGTGCCGTCGGCGCTGCGCTCGCCCCACCCCTGGCTCGTTTCGTCGAACGCTTCACCCCAGCCGCCGCAATGGTCGGGCAGATGGTTTCCGGTGCCGTCCTCGTTGGCCTCGGCGTCGTCACCTGGGTGCCAGCGGCCGCGCTGCTGTTCGTGGGGTTCTACCTGACCGTTGGAGCCACCGCACCAGTGCGGGACGAACTGATGCATCAACGAGTCCCGTCGGATCGACGGACCACCTTGTTGTCGGCGGAATCGCTGGTATTCCAGGCCGGCGGTTTCGCCGCGGCCTTGACGTTGCCGGCGCTCGCCGACGCCCACGGCACGCGAGTTGCCTGGGCCATCGCCGGCGGCTTGCTCGCCGTCGGCGCACTGGCCTATCGCAGCGTTCTCCGCCTCTCGCCCGAAACCGGCTGAGGATCACCCGGTCGGCGAACGCACCTCGGTGAGGGTGGCCAGGAATCGGTCGTTCTCGGCCGAGGTGCCGATCGTGACGCGAATGCCCTCTCCGGAGAACGGTCGGGTGACGACCCCGCGTTTCTCCAGTGCGAGGTAGACATCGTCGGTGTCGGCCCCCAGAGGGAACCACACGAAGTTCGCCTGCTGATCAGGCACTCGCCAGCCCAGCTCTCGGAGCTCGGTGATCACCCGAGCTCGCTCGGCCAGAATGTCGGCGACTCGTGCTGCGATCTCGGCGTCGGCCTCGATCACCGCCAGGGCCGCCGCCTGCGCGAGCGCATTGACCGCGAACGGGAACAGCGTCTTGTCGATCGTGGAGATGACCTCGGGATGACCGACCGCATAGCCGATGCGCAGGCCGGCCAGCCCGTGGGCCTTCGAGAAGGTGCGAGTCACGACGACGTGCGGGAAGCGAGGCACCAGGTCGTGTACCGGATCACCGAAGGCCGGGTCGAGGAACTCGCGGTACGCCTCGTCGACCACCACGATCACGTCCTCGGGAACCCGAGCGAGGAGGTCGGCCAGCTCGGCGGTCGACACGGCCCGACCGGTCGGGTTGTTCGGTGTGGCCAGGAAGACGAGCTTGGTCTTGTTCGTGATCGCCGCCGCCACGGCGTCGAGATCGAACGCACCGTCGACGAGGGGGACGGTGACGGCCACCCCGCCCGCGAGCTGGGTGTACACCGGATACACCTCGAACGAGCGCCACGGGTAGACGACCTCGTCGCCCGGATCGACATAGGCGAGGGCGAGTTGCTGCAGCAGCCCGACCGAGCCACACCCGACGGCGACGCGTTGGGTCTCGACGCCGAGCCAGTCGCCAAGACGACGGCGGACCGCGGTGGCGCGATGGTCGGCGTACCGGTTGAGACCGGTTGCGGCGTCGTTGATGGCGGCGAGCACCGACGGAAGGGGGGGCAGTGGGTTCTCGTTGGAGGCGAGCTTGATGGCATCGGTGATGCCATGCTCGGCCTCGGCCTGAGCGGCGTCCTTGCCCGGCCGGTAGGCGGGCAGCGCGGCTACGACAGATCGCGGTCGTCCGATGGGCATGGGAAGATCCTGTCATGATTCGCCACGCGACCGTCGACGATCTGGCTGCTATCACCGACATCTACAACCACTACATCGTGGATTCGCACGTGTCGTTCGACCTCGAACCGTGGACGCCCGATCAGCGTCGCAACTGGTTCGCCAACTACGGTGGCGACTCACCTTGGCAGGTGTGGGTGACCGAACTCGACGGCGAGGTCATCGGTGCGGCGTGGAGCAGCCCGTTTCGCCCGAAAGCCGCCTACGACCCGTCGGTCGAGACCACGATCGTCCTGAAGGCGGGCAGCAGCGGTCGGGGACTCGGCACCGAGCTGTATCGCGCGCTGCTGAGTGACGTCGACGCGCGCGGCGCCCACCGAGCGTACGCGATCGTTGCCCTTCCCAACGACGCATCGGTTGCGCTCCACCGCAAGCTGGGATTCGTCTCCCTCGGCGTTCAAGACGAGGTCGGCTTCAAGATGGGCCGGTACTGGTCGACCATGCTCCTCGAGCGACGGGCGCCGCCCGCCGGATGAGGTCAGCGAAGGTGACCGGTGTCGTTGAACGACAGCAGTATCGGTCCGGCGCCGCGCCAACCGACGCGCGTGATCGATGCCGGCGACAGATGAGAGCGCCAGGTCACGGCCTCGTCGACACCGAGGGCCCACACCAGGGCCGCCTTGATGGGTGAGACATGGCTCACCACGGCGATGTCATGGTCGACGGCGGCCGCGGCCAGCTCGGCTAGCGCGGGGCGAACCCGTTGGCTCAGCTGGCGCAGCGACTCACCCCCTGGTGGCGCGAAGGTCGGATCGGACCGCCACTGCTCCCACGTGGCCGCCGGTACCTCTCGCACCGGGACGCCGTCGAAGGACCCGTAGTCGAGCTCGACGAAGCGGTCGTCGATCTCCACCGTGGTCGACAGAGCCGAGGCCGTCTCGACCGCCCGCTGCAGCGGGCTGGCGACCACCCGATTCAGCCCGGGTAGCGCAGCCGCAAGCGCCCGGGCTTGGTCGCGGCCGACCTCGTCGAGAGGGACGTCGGCGCGCCCCTGCAACACGCCCTCGGCGTTACGAACGGTCCGACCGTGCCGGATCAGGATCAACACGTCGGCTCGACTCCGTCCATCAGGTCGCGGCTCAAACGCCCCTCGCGCACGAACAGCTCACGTCGGGCCGGCTCGGTCAACCGAAACCGCATCGTCAGCCACGCCAGCGCGGCCAGCCCGACCACCTCCATCACGACCACGAGACCGAGCGGCTTCAGCGACGGCGTCGCCGCATCGGACAGGTCGGTGCCGAACGCGGGCCACCAGAACAGCTCGGTGCGACGCCACGCCCCCTCGAACACGAGGTAGAGGAACAGGCCGATGGGGAGTCCGAGCCACCGCCTGCGCACGAGTCGGCGGTTCCTCGTGAGGACCATCACCACGGTCATGACGGCCACGGGGAACAGCAACGTGTGCATGAACCAGGGTGGGCCGTACAGGAGCTCGAGCCCGGGCAGCACCGAACCCAGCATCACCATGCGGTAGTCGAGCGCAGGACTGTTGAAGACCAACAGCACGCTCAGGAAGCTCAGACCCGCAAACCAGAAGACCACGATCGCGTCACCGCACCAGAATGCGACCGCACTCCTCGTGATACACGAGCACGCCCGGGGGTTCGCGCTTCACCCGGTCGAGCTCCACCGCCGAAAGGGCGAGATGACAACCGTCGCAGGTGTTCCCGACCAGGCGGCTCACGGCCACGCCACGCAGTTGGGCCTGGACCCGCTCGTAGGTGGCGAGCAGATCGGCGTCGAGCGACGTCGCCAGCGCCGCCCGTTCGTCGAGCACCGTCACCAGCTCGGCGTCGGCCTCGGCCTCGGCGGCGGCCAGCTCCTCGGTGGCCGCGGTCTGGGCCGTTCGGAGCGCCGCCATGCGGTCGTCCAGGGCGGCGAGCTCGCCGTCGACCGGCTCGATCTGTTCCATCAGCAGGATCGCTTCGTCCTCGAGCTCGGTCTGGCGACGCTTGAGGGAAGCGATCTCGACCTCGATGGCCTGGAGCTCCTTCGGGTTCGTGATCTCACCGGAATACAGCCGCCGGTTCTCCGAGGCCGCCTTGGCCTCGACGAGGGCCGCCTCGTCCTCGAATCGCTTCTCCTGGCGCGCCAGCTCGTGCCGCCGAGCCGACACCTCGGCCTCGGCCGTCTCGAGCGTGGCGAGCTCGGCACCGATTCTCGCCAGCTCGTTTCTCTGGGGCAGCGAGGCCCGCCGGTGGCGGACCTGCTCGGCACGGGTGTCGTGGTCCTGGACATCGAGGAGTACGCCGAAGTCGATCATCTGCCCCTTTGCTACCACCTCATGTCCGCCGGGCCAACGTCGCCCAGCAGGGTGGCGCGGCTAGGTGCTCGGCAGACACGTGTCGGCAACACCGTCGCCGCCGACGTTGTCGACCGGAACCTCGTTGGGGCCACAGCTGACCGGCGCGGGGGCAGCCACCGGTGGTGCGTCGGCCGGTGGTTCGGCCGGTGGTGGAGCTTCGGCCGGTGGTTCGGCCGGTGGTGGGGCTTCGGCCGGTGGTGGAGCTTCGGGCGCAGGCGCCGGACCGCACACGAAGGTGCCGTCGGCCTGGCCGACGGGAACGGCTCCGGCCGGACACTGCACCGGCGGAGGTGGTGCCGGGCCACACACGTTGCGGATGCCGTCGCCGGTGGTGTCGACCCCGACCGAGCCCTCCGGACACGAGACGTGGGGCGCCTCGCAGAAGATCGTGATCGGCCTGCCGGTGGGGTCGACGGTGGAGGTCTGACCGCATTCCAACAGCCCATCGGTGCCAGGATCGACACAGCCGTCGGGTTGCCCGTCGTTGTTCGTGTCGAGGGTGACCCCACCGGGGCACGGATCGAAGATCTTGGCGTCGCCCTCGATGCGGAGGAATCGGGGGCCCCGCGGGTAGCCGGGGCACGACGGAAACGACACGGGTTCGAGGTTCTCGTGGTACGCGGTGTTGAACGCGCCCCACGCCCGTGCGGGGAACGAGCCGCCGGTGACCGAGCCGAGACCGCCGACCCCGAGCATCCGCACACGGGCATCGGGGTTGCCCATCCACACTGCGGTGACCAGGTATGGCGTGAACCCCACGAACCACGCATCGGAGAACTCCTCGGTCGTGCCGGTCTTGCCGGCCGCCACCTGATTCGGGAGGCGGGCGGCGGTACCGGTACCGCCGACCACGTTGGCTGCCAGTATCTCGCTGACCCAACACGCCGATTGCTCGGAGATGACCTGCTGGGGAATGACCTCCCGTTCGAAGACCAGCTCGCCGTCGCTGCGCTCGATGCGCTGGATGGTGTACGGCTCGTTGCGCTTGCCGCCGTTGGCGATCACGCCGTATGCGCTCGCCATGTCCATCGGGTGAACCTCGTTCGCGCCGAGGGGCAGGCTCAGCACCGGCCGCAGCTCGGTCTGGATGCCCATCGATTCGGCGACCTCGGCCACATTCTCGACCCCGGCGATCTGACCGAGGCGCAGGTATCCACAGTTCGACGAGGCCGTGGTGAGCCCCCGGATCGTGCTGATCGAGCCGCCGCCGCCGCCGAAGTTGTTACCCGTGTAGTTCTCGGCACCGGGTACGCCGGGGAACCTGCACGGCCCGATACCGCTGGCTGTGTCGTTGGGTTGGTATCCCTGTTCGAACAGGGCGACCGTGACGAAGGGCTTCATCGACGACCCCGGCTGGCGGCCGATGCCGTCGGTGGTGAGGTCGAACTTCACCTGGTCGAACCCCGGCCCACCCACCACTGCCTTGATGGCACCGGTCGAGGGCTCGATGGCCGCGATCGCCATGGTGAAGCGGGGGTCGTCGGGCAGCACTGCGTCGCGTGCGTCCTCGGCCATCTGCTGGGCCACGGGATCGAAGGTCGTGTACACCCGGAGGCCACCGCGTTCGATCGAGTCGATGCGCTCCTCGACGGTCGCACCGAGCCGGAAGTCGTCCAGGAGGTCCTCGCGGACCAGCTCGAGGAAGTAGTCCTGCGGCTTGATCTCGAGCTCCTTGCGCTCGCTCGGCAGCGGCACTCGCAGGTACTCCTGGAGCTCCTCGTCGGTGATGTGGCCGAGCTCGTTGAGCCGCTCGAGCACGATCTCGCGCTGACGAGCTCCCTCTTCGGGGTCGCGCGTCGGGTCGTGCGCGGTCGGGGCCGAGATGAGCGATGCCAACGTGGCGGCTTCGGCCCAACCGAGCTCGCTGGGCGACGTGCCCCAGTACACCTCGGCCGCGGCCTGCACGCCGTAGGCGTTCGAGCCGAAGAAGACCGTGTTCAGGTAGCGCTCGAGGATCTCGTCCTTGGTCGCGGTCTTCTCGAGACGCCAGGCGTACACCGCCTCGTTGAGCTTGCGCTCGAGCGTCTGTTCGTCGCCCACCAGGAGGTTCTTGATCAGCTGTTGGGTGATGGTCGAGCCACCCTGGGTGATACCGCCGGCACCGACGTTCTCGCGAAGCGCGCGGATCGTCGACCGGACATTGATGCCCTTGTGGGTGTAGAAGTCCTCATCCTCGACGACGAGGATGGCGGTGATCACCTCTTCGGGGATCACGTCGAGGGTGATGAGCTCGCGATTCTCGCTGTACAGAGCCGAGATCAGCTCGCCGTTCTTGTCGTACACCAGGGTGCGGGTGCCGAGCTCGTCGAGCTGATCGAGGGTGACCTCCTCCGAGGAGGTCTCGTAAGCCGTGAGCACCTCGCCGACCTGGGGCGAGATCACGATGGCCGTGAGGCCCGCGGCCAGGCCCAGCATGGGCACGATGGCGAAGAAGCGCAGACTGCGCAGGAGGGTCATCACAGCGCTGCAAACGGTACTGGCCGCCGGGGCTTGTGCGGTGTCACCCCTGCCTCAACTCTGGGTTGAGGTTGCCGATGGGCTGGGCATGAACAGCCCCTCCGCCGTCGCGGGTGACGACCCGTATGGTCGACGGATCGGTACGCCCCTCGCGATCGACCGCATGGTCGCCGCACTCGCGGTCCTCTGGGGCATGGCCTATCTCGGTTGGCGGGTGACCGATTCGCTCATCGGGGTCCCGGTTCTGCTCGGCATTCCGCTGTTGGCCGCGGAGATCCTGGTGTGGGCTTCCTTCGGGTCGTTTCTGCACCGCGCCTGGCGCCGACGTTCCCCCGGACCGCCGGATCCACTCGACCTCGGCTCGGTCGACGTCTTCGTGACGTCGCTGAACGACCCCGTCGATGCCGTTCGGGCCACCCTCATCGGCTGCCATGCTCTCGACGTCGCCCACACCCTCTGGGTCCTCGACGACGGCCACCGCGTCGAGATCGAGGCGCTGGCGGCCGAGCACGGTGCCGAGTACGTGGCGCGTAGCGCGGTCACCGGTGCACGCGCCGGCAACCTCAACCACGGCATGGCTCTCAGCGAGGCGGACTACGTCGTGTTCCTCAGCGCCGGCGAGGTGCCGCTGCCGGACTTCTTCGGCCACCTGTCGGGTGCCTTCGCCGACGAACGGGTCGCTGCGGTCGCGGCCGGGATCATGGAGCGCAATGCCGATCGCTCCGCTCCTCGGATGATCGAACACATCGAGTCGGAGATCACCGCCCCGAGCCTCGACCGCGTCGACGCCGCCGCGTGGGAAGGCGGTCCGATCGTCGTACGTCGGCGGGCCCACGACGACGTGGGCGGCCTGCCGTGCGACACGGTGGCACCCGATCTCGGATACACCCTTCGGCTCTGGCGGCACGGCTGGATCGTGCGAATGGTGCCGACGGTCCTGGCCGAGGTGCCCGGGCCGGCGAATCTGACCGCTCGCCTGGCGCTTCGTGACCGAAGGGTCCTGGGCCGGGTCGAGGCGCTCCGTCGGCCGCGATCGACCCTCACCGCCCCAGGGCTCACCCTCCATCAACGCGCCAGCCGCTTCGAGGTGATCGCCTCCGCCATGGCGTCGGCCGCCCGTCTCGTCGTGATCGTCGTCGCCGGAGCCGTGATGATCACCGGGGCGCTGCCCCTGACCATGGGAGTCAACGAGGCGGTTGCGCTGCTCGCTCCCGCCCTCGCGTTGCGAGCGCTGGCCGTGTGGCTGCTGTCCGACGGGCGGATCCGACCGCTGGCCAACTTCGAGCACGAGCTTTCGTACCTCGGGCTCCATCTGCGTGCGCTCTCCGCCTGGGTGACCGGTAAGCGTGCGGTGTACCGGTTCGCTCCCCGCAGCGGGCTCGATCCCTATCCGCTGGAGATGCTGTCGAAGGTGCCGCTGCTCGCCCCGCTCAGCGCTGCGCTGTGGATCACGGTCGCCTTCCGAACCGCGGTCCTGGCGGCGACCGGCAGTAACGACAGAACGTCGTGGATCGCCGTCGGAGTCGCCGGTGCGATTGCTGCCCTCTGCACCGGTGAGACCCTGCGGTGGGCTCGCCATCGGGAACGGCGGACCTACGGCCGTCTCCCGGTGGAGGTGAGCGGGCGTCTCGACGGGAACATCGTGCGAGTGCTCGACGTCGTCGGCGACGGCATCGGTATCGAGACCGGGCGCCCGTTGCAGCTCGACACCACGACGATCGTCTCACTGCACCTTCCCGATCCCACCGGTGCGCTCCACGATCTGCGCCTCACTGCACGAGTCCGCTGGGTTGCCGATCTCGGCGACGGCGTTCACAGGGCGGGACTCGAGTTCGTCGATCTCCGGGCCATCGAACGCGATCGCCTGGTCGAGTTCGCGTCGGTCACGGTGCCGTTCCGCCGCATCGATCGAAGGACCCCTGCCGCAAGCTGAGCGACCGGACTCGTAGGCTCGATCCATGCCTCGGGCCCGGTCGATCGTCATTCCGATGCTCGACGAGGCCGAGCGCATCCCCGCCACTCTGGCGGCGCTGGCCGCCAGCGAGCTCGGGGACGCCGAGCTCATCCTCGTCGACGACGGCAGTACCGACCGGTCGGGTCCCGTTGCCCTCGATCGAATCGAGGCGTTGGCCCTTCGAGGACGGATCGTCTCACTCCCCCACACGGGCAAGGGAGCGGCGGTCGCCCGAGGGGCAGTGGAGGCGTCGGGTGAGACGATCGTCTTCGTCGATGCCGACCTCTCGACCGACATCGCGTCGGTCGAAAGGGTGGTCGCGACCGTTGAACAGCCGGGAGTCGACATCGCCATCGGGAGTCGCCGACATCCCGATTCAGTGATCGCCACGCCCCAGCCCTGGACACGTGAGCTGGCCGGCAGGAGCTTCAATCTGCTCGCTCGGGCACTGGGCCTCACCACCCTGCGCGACACCCAATGCGGCCTGAAGGCCTTCACCCGGGAGGCGGCGGAGGCGACGCTGGTCCCCGTTGCGACGCCCGGCTACTGCTTCGACATCGAGGTCCTGCTGCACGCCCGTCGGGCCGGCCTCACCGTCGTCGAGGTTCCGGTGATCTGGCGCCACGATCCGGCGTCGGCGGTGAGGTTCACTCGCGACACGCTCCCCGTCGCGCGGGAGCTCTGGACGCTTCGTCGGGTCAGCGGCGGACGGTGATGGTCTCGACGCCGTTGCCGTTGTAGTCGCCCACCAAGACGGTGTCGGCCGCGCGGCCGTAGGCGAACACGGTCTCGGCAATGCTCGTGACCAGCGCATTCGACACGTAGAACACGTTGGCCCGGCGCACGGCGAAGCTGTCGTCTCCGTCACGATCCCAGTCGCCGACGTACACCTGGTCGATGGCTCGGCCGTATCCGAACACGTAGTCGGCGTTGCCGGTTGCGATGCGATTGGACGCGAAGAACACGTTGCCCCGTCGCACGGCGAAGGTGTCGTCGCCGTCGCCGTCCCAGTCACCGACGAAGACCTGGTCGGCGGCCTTGCCGTAGTTGATGATCACGTCGTCGGCGGGTTGACCGAGCGTGTTCGACAGCGAGAACTGATTCCTCACGCGCACGGCGAGCGTGTCCTTGCCGTCGCCGTCCCAGTCGCCGACGTACACGTTCGAGTCGGGGCTTTCGAAGACGAAGTCGATCGCGGTGAGATCGGACGACACGGTGTTGGAGCCCCTGTATCGGGCACCGGTGCGGAGGAGGAAGGTGTCGACGCCGTCGCCGTCCCAGTCGCCTACGAGCACGCCGTCGGCGCGGGTCCCGAAGGTGAACTCCTTCTCGGCCACACCGGTGGCGAGGCTGTTCGAGACGAACAGAACGGTGGGGGTGGTCGGACCCCCCGGATCCGTGCCGACCGGGGTGAAGCGGAACCAGTCGCTCTTGATTCCTGCGGCAGCCTGGAAACCCCATCCGGAGACATCGGCCGATCCGTTGCTGAACGAGACGCGCACCTCGACGATGCGGCCGCCGTCGGACCCGAGTCCGTTCCGTTCCAGTACGGAGACGCCCTGATAGCTCCCGAGTCCGAAGTACGACTCGAGTGACGATTTCTGAACTGTTGCCGCCCAGTCGTGGTTCGGGTTGAGGTCGATGTCGTCGCCGGCATCGGGAACGGGCGGGAAGACACCGCCTGCGGTGTGGCCGCCGGTCGACGACGAGAACTCGGTGCGGGCCACGGATGCACCACGCATTCGCACCACACCGGCCGTGTTGGCGATGGCCGCGTCACTACGGGGGTCCTCCAGCGGTGGCGGGAAGCCCTCGAGCTCGCGGCCGCCGTACACCTGACAGGCCGTGGTGTCGCAGGTCTTGGCGTAGTTGTACCGGTTCTCGGCCAGGCTGTAGCTGCGTGCAGCCACCGCCTGCGACTCGAGCGCGGCCATTCCGGCACCAC
>JAHEJN010000163.1 GCA_024638845.1 Acidimicrobiales bacterium
ACGCGATTCGGCGGGACAGGTCGCTCAGTTCGGCAGGGGAGAGGCCGGCACCGTGGAGGTGTACCGCCAGGTCCGTGTCCAGTCCCCGGCGCCGGTAGAGCGTGACCTCTGCCTCGTGGTCCCTTCCTCGCGTGATCGACTCCCGGATGCGGCTGCAGAGAGGCTCCAGCGCCTCGCCCGGTGCCCGCAGGAGGATAAGCTCGAGCCGTTTCACCGCTCTTCTCCGAGTGAGCAGGACTCATTGTCTGGTCGCTGGATGTTGCTTTGGAACCGCACCGCTGCCTCCTACTGACGAGAGCCGGACCTACTTATTCAGGTGTTCCGTGGGAGGCGCCGTTCCCTTGCGGTAGAAGTTGAAGTCACAGAAATCGCCTCCTTTTGCCAGGGCGCACGGGCGTCGGAACTCGGCGTCCATCCGGTCGAGGATCAGCGGGTAGCCCGCCAGATCGTGTTCGCATCCCAGCTTCCCCAGCTCGGGACAACCGATGGCCGAGAACAGCTCCACGTTGGCGCATGAGACGACCCTGATACGCAGCCTGTCCCCTTCGTCCACGATCGAATCCGATTTCCAGGTTCCCTGACGGTCGATGGCCTCGAACATGGCCACGTTGAACTTCTTGAAGTTCTCGAAGCGGTCGCCCTCGCACTGCACCAGCTCGTCGATCTGATAAATGGCGGGCATGCTGTGGACCGCGACACGCTGGAAGATGTCCTTGACAAACTCGTACGCCAGCTCCCGGCCGTCGCGGCGAGCCGTGACGTTGAACAGGGCGGGCAACACGACCAGGTTCTTCGCGAATTCCGGGCCGATTTCTGCGGCCTTGGCGACGAGATCGGGGTGGGCCTTCCTTATCCGGCGCTGTTCCGCGAGGAGCTTGATGAAGAAGGGTGCCATCCCCAGGAGGCCGAACTTCTCCCTGAGCGCGGTGAGGACGATGCCGAGCATCTTCCTTTGGGCCTTCTTGGGCATTCCCAAGGGCTTCCCGAACTGACTCAGATCTTCGACCTTCATGCCTGTCCTTCCTTTGAATTGCTGCTCGAGAGTGCGGGTGCCTGTCGGCGGAGCTACCACGTCGGTCGTCGCCATGGTGGTGAAGAACGCGAGCAGCTCGCCTTGGTGCCGGTTGAAGACGCGGACCAGCCGTACGACCGGCCACATCAGCCAGACCGGAATGCATGTGACTCTCGCCGGCTGGTCGAGCACCTCGAACGCGAGCTGTGCCACCTCGCGCCAGGTCATCGTCTGGGGGCCGCCCACGGCGATCTCTCTGTCGGAGCTCTCGATGGCGTCGGCACAGACGACCGCCAGGTCGGCGCCGTGGATCGGGTTGACGCGGTTCGTGCCCGAGCCGATCAGCCACACCCGGCCCCTGCGCGCCATCTCGAGCACTCCGCTCATGTCCGAGAAGTAGCCGGTCGGGCGCACCACGGTGTGATCAAGCCCCGAGGCCTCGAGCTCCTCGATGAAAGCTTCGTGAGCGTCCACGATGTCCAGATGGCGAAGGCGGGTCCCGTTGACGGCAGAGACATAGACGAACTTCTGAACGCCGGCCCGGAGAGCCGCGTCGAGCAGATTCCTATTGCCCTGATAGTCGACGTCGCGGAAGGTGAGCCCATCTTTTTGTCGCGTGATCCCTACGGAGGAGAACACCACGTCGATGCCGTCGCAGACTTGCTCGAGCGATTCGGGCTGGGTGACCTGGGCCTCGACGACCTCGCCCAAGGAGTCCCGAAGGGGGGCGAGCTTTTCAGGGGAGCGAGCCAGGGCCCGGACGAAATGGCCTCTGGCCTTGAGCTCCCTGCAGACGAATCCGCCGAGATAGCCAGTGGAGCCGGCGACGAGAATGCGTTTCATGAGGTCTTCTCCTAGGTGGCGAAGCGCCGCTTTGCGGGCTAGGCCTCGCGGACCTGGCCTGCGACTCCGGAGCTCATGAAGCGGCGCAACAGCCAGTCGCGCAACCGGACGGGCATCCGCGCCAGCCTGGACGCTTTCTTGGGGCCCGGGCCGACGAGGTATCTCACCTTCGGCTTCCGGGAGGTGAGAGCGTGGACAACGTCATCGGCGACGCAGGAAGGCGACAGGATGTCGCGCGGATGCTCACCGAGGCGTTTTCCGATTTCGATGAGTGGCGCATACAGGTCCATGAGCTCCTGCGGCGCCGCTTCGAGGATGGCCTTCTTCTGTGCCCGGCCCTTTTCCCACAAAGCGCTCTCGATGGCGCCGGGGTCGACGATGGTGACCTGGACGCCAAAGGGCTCGAGCTCGACGCGCAGTGAGTCGGTGATCGCCTGCACCGCGAATTTCGAGGCGGCGTAGCTGCTCGCTCCGGGCATGGCGAGGATCCCCGCGAGCGAGCCGATGTTGACCACGCGGCCGTGAGCCTTCCGCAGCAGCGGCAGAAACGCCTTCGTCACCGCGAGGAGGCCGATGACGTTGACCTCGAAGAGCTCCCGCGTCTTGGTGATCGGTACCAGCTCCAGCGGTCCACCGAGCCCGACCCCGGCATTGTTCACCAGCCCGTAGAGCCGCCCGTTGGCCAGCTTCGCGACCGTCTCGACCGCGCGGGCGATCGACGAGTCGTCGGTGACATCGAGAAGCACGGGTGTTAGGCAGCGTCCGGCCTCCCGACGCAGCTTTTCGCCATCAGCCTCTTTCCGGACGCCGGCAAAGACCCGCAAACCGCTGGCGTCGAGAGCGAGAGCGATCGCCTTGCCGATCCCCGTGGAGGCTCCCGTCACGACGACCGCTTGCTGGGTTGTTTCCCGGATAGTCATCTCAAGGCTCCTTTCCTTTGTCTCCCTGTTGGGACGTAAGGCGAGAATCGTGCCAAAACGATAAATGTATTGTTTGCAGCTATTTACGGGGTGCCTTCGCGCGCAGACTTGTCGCTTTTGGTATCTACTGTTGTCATATGTGGCAAGTATCCCTAGGATTACTAAATACGGTATCCGGAGGACCTCGTTGATCGACGAGAAAGAGTTCTTTCGCGGCGCCACGCTCAGGATTTGCGGCAACCTGGCGATCGAGGAAGCCATGCGCCAATGTGCGCGCTACATCGGCGGGCTGATTCCGGTGGACCGGATGTTCCTGCAGGTCTTCGAGCCGGATCTCGGCGCCATGCGAACGCTGGCCACGGCCAGTGCCGAAGCTGGCGAGACGGTCGACTTGCTGACTCCCCTCGACGACGGCTCGCGGGAGCAGATCCGGCGTGTCCAAGACGAGCACACGGAGGAGATCGTCGTGATCGACTCCGAGGACAAGAACCCGGTGGCCCGCGAGATGCTGCGCTTCCACGGCATTCCGGGCTGGTCGATTCTGAGAATGAGGCTAGCGACCGAGGACGGTCGGATCGGAGCGGCTGTGCTGACCGCTGAAGGCGCTGACCGCTACAGGTCCGACCATGCGCGCTTGCTCGGTCTCCTCGAAGAGCCGTTCACCATCGCCTTGGCCAACGTCCTCGTCCATCGCGAGGTCGTGCGTCTGCGAGACCGGCTGGCCGACGACAACCGCTACCTACATCGCGAGCTGCTGCGGAGCTCAGGAGACGAAATCGTCGGAGCGGACTTTGGTCTGCGAGAGGTCATGCGGAAGGTCCGCCAGGTTGCGCCGACCGAGAGTCCTGTCCTGTTGACGGGAGAGACCGGGGTCGGGAAGGACGTGATCGCCAACGCCATCCACCTCGGCTCGCCCCGTCGGGACGGACCGTTCATTCCGGTCAACTGCGGCGCCATACCGGAGTCCCTTTTGGACAGTGAGCTTTTCGGACACGAGAAGGGAGCGTTCACGGGCGCTCTTGCCAGAAAGCGTGGTCGGTTCGAGAGAGCCCACGGGGGGACGATCCTGCTCGACGAGATCGGGGAGATGGCGCCGCCGGCTCAGGTTCGGCTGTTGCGGGTTCTGCAGCACCGGGAGATCGAGCGCGTGGGCGGAACCGACAGGGTTGGCGTGGACGTCCGGATCATCACCGCCACCAACAAGGACCTGCCGGCAATGGTGCGAACGGGCCGGTTTCGGGAGGACCTCTGGTTCCGGCTCGATGTGTTCCCGATCGAGGTGCCGCCGCTGCGCGAACGCAAGAGCGACATCCCGGCCCTCGTGCAGCATTTCATCGAGCGCAAAGCAGGTGAGCTGAAGATCGGCGCAACGCCGCGGCTGGCGCCTGGGGCTATCGATGACCTTGTTGCCTACGACTGGCCGGGCAACGTGCGCGAGCTCGAGAACCTCCTGGAGAGGGCGATGATCCTGCATCAGGGCGAGCAGCTCACGTTCGAGGGTCTGGCAACCACGAAGCAGTTCG